>NZ_JBEXPG010000105.1:0-16113 GCF_040611935.1 Streptomyces sp. NPDC006512
TCGCCGTGCGCGACTCGTCCACGATGCTGCGCCGCAACCTCCTGCACGCCCGCCGCTACCCCTCCCTCACCCTGAACCTCCTGCTCACCCCGATCGTCCTGCTGCTGCTCTTCGTCTACGTCTTCGGCGACGTGATGAGCGCCGGCATCGGCGGCGGTGGAGCCGACCGCTCCCGGTACGTCGCCTACCTCGTCCCCGGGCTCCTGCTGATGACCATCGGCAGCACCACGATCGGCACCGCGGTGTCCGTCTCCAACGACATGACCGAGGGCGTCATCGCCCGATTCCGCACGATGGCGATCCACCGCGGCTCCGTGCTCGTCGGGCACGTCATCGGCAGCGTCCTGCAGTCCATCGCGAGCGTGGTCCTGGTCGGCGCCGTCGCCGTCGCCATCGGCTTCCGCTCCACGGACGCGACCGCCCTGGAGTGGCTGGCGGCGTTCGGCCTGCTCGTCCTCTTCGCCCTGGCGCTCACCTGGATCGCCGTCGGCATGGGCCTCGTCAGCCCCAATGTCGAGGCCGCCAGCAACAACGCCATGCCGCTGGTCTTCCTCCCGCTCATCTCCAGTGCCTTCGTCCCGGTCGACTCGATGCCGGGCTGGTTCCGGCCCGTCGCCGAGTACCAGCCCTTCACCCCCGCCATCGAGACCCTCCGCGGGCTCCTCCTCGGCAGCGAGATCGGCCACAACGGATGGCTCGCCGTCGCCTGGTGCCTGGCCCTCACGGTCCTCGGCTACTTCTGGTCGAAGTCGGTCTTCCACCGCGACCCCGCGTGACCGTGTCACTGTTCCTCGGGCGGCTTGCCCTCCGCGGCGGAGACTTCCACGAACTCGACCTGGCCCTTGCCGTTGAGGCGCAGGATCGGCACGGCCTTGTTGCGCGGATTGCCGTTGTTCTGGAAGGAGACGAACCCGCTGGCACCGGCCACCTGCTGGGTTCCGTCCATCTGGTGGAACATGCGGGCCACCGCGTCGCCGACGACCTGCCCCTGCCAGCGGGCGGCCATCTGGATGCCGTGGGCCGCCGTGAGGACCGCGTCGTGGCCCATCAGGGCCCCGCCGTCCTCGCGGGGGTCGTGCGGGAACCACTGGTCCAGCAGTCCGCCCGGCTGGAAGTTCTTCGCGGACGGCGCGGACACCGCCTGCGGCGCCGAGCGGTACATGTCGGGGTGCGAGAGACCGGTGTAGAGGACCTCGATGCCCGTCTCGGCGGCGTGGGCGAGCTGCTGCGGGCTCAGGTTGGTCGTGTCGTCGCCGGCGAACACGGTGAACTGCTGGTCGGTGCAACTGCGGTTGGACAGCGCGTCGAGGAAGCGGGTCAGGTGCAGGCCGCGGCCCGCGAAGTAGACCAGCTGGGGCCGCTGCTGGCACAACTGGCCGGGCATGTACCGTAGTTCGTTCTGCCAGGCGCTGCTGACGGAGGAGTCGTACGTCATGCGCTCGGCCACGAGCTTGTGTTTGTCGCCCTCCTGGAAGGCCTTGGTGAAGGCGGTGCCGAGGGTGGACGCGTAGAGGTTCCCCTCCGCCACGTCCTGGATGACGACGGCCGTGGCGACGCCGCGCCGCTTGAGGTATCCGGCGCCGGCGTACGCCTCGTCCTCGTTGGTGGGGGCGACCCGGACGAAACCGTTGATGCCCTGGATGTTCGTGGCGGTCATGGTCGCGCCGACCATGGCGATGCCGTGCTCGGAGAGGCGCCGTATGGCCGCGAGGTTCTCGTTCGTACTGGGTCCGAGGCCGGTCACCGCGACCAGCCGGTCCGGGGAGTCCTTGCGGGCGATCAGCGCGTCGACGGTGTGCTTCCACTGCGTGGACCTGGTACCCGAATTGGCTATCAGCAGGCGGATCTTGGGGTTGGCGGCCAGGTCGCCCTGGTTGTGCCGGTACTGCGCGAGGTAGGCGCCCTGGAGTTCGTGGCGCACGCCCTCGGCGGAGTTGCTGTCCTCGGCGGTGGTGGTGAAGGAGGTGAAGTAGGCGACGCTGACGTACGGCTCCTTGTCCGCGTTGGCGAGGACCCGGCGGTTCTCCTCCTCGATCTTCTCGCTGACAGCGTCGAGGTGCGGGGCGAAGACGTAGGAGCCGTCGGTCACTCCGACGCACTCGTCGTCCGGACCCTGCTCCACGACCCCGTCAGCGCACCTGGCCTGGCGTTCCTGTAACCAGCCGACGCCCAGCCAGAGCGCGGCGACCAGGGCGACGGCGGCCGCGGAGGCGAGGGCGACGCGGCGTACGACGTGCAGGGGCCATTCGAGTCTGGGCACGGGCTCAGCCCTCCCAGCCGGCGGTCTGGGGATCGCGCCAGTGACGGTGGCGCTCCGCCTCGTTGAACAGGGCCACGATGTCGTTCCTCCGCAGTTGTGACAGCTGGGTGTAGCCGTCGGCGATCATGTCGTTGAGACGCATCGCGGGGTCGGCGAGCGGATCGCTCCACACCCAGCGGGTGGTGACCAGGGTGTGGATCACGGACTCGGTGTCCACCACCCGCCCGGGCCGGCGCGCCACGAGCCCGGCGAGCAGTTCCAGCGGGCCGCTGTCGGCGGGGAACCGGTTCGGTGCGGCGGTGATCGCGTCGAACTCGGAGATCCACTGCGCGGCCGGTACGACGGCGAAGCGCCGCGTCAGGTGGGCGGTGACCTCCTCGGTCCGCCCGCGGGCGAGCTGGTGGTACATCTCCTGCACCGGCTTGCCCTCCTCGCGGTAGTACTCCGCGAGGAGTTCGTGCACGGCGTCCCACCCGTCCGGGCGTGCGGCCAGCCGCCACAGCAGCAGCCGGCGCAGCCAGGGGTGGAGCACGGGGACGACGGCCACCGGTCCGGTCAGCAGCCAGCGGGAGCGGATCTCGCCGAACAGGGAGTCGTCGGGGCTGAGCAGCCGCGTGGCGACGGAGAAGTCCCGGGCGGCGGCGCATTCGGCGAGGGCGGCGCGCTGGGTTCCGTCGAAGTCGCGCAGGAGGTGGCCGAGGGCGGTGTCGGCGAGGGTGGCCGAGTTCTCCCCGGTGCGCAGCGCCCGGTCGGGCAGGGTGCGCAGCCAGTGGTCCTGCCGGGAGCCCGAGTCCGGCGGCGGGCCGGCCTGGCGCAGCACGTCGAGCACCTGGTGGACGGCGCGCGGCAGCCCGCCGGTGAGCCGGTGCACGAAGGGGGTGAGGCGGGTGAGGGGGGCCAGGTCGCTGTTCCCGCCGAGCTGGAGCTCTATCCGGATCCGTACCTCGTCCAGGTTGAGGTCGCGCAGGCGCAGCGGGTACCACCAGGTGTCCTCGCTGTCACGGGTCGGCCGGTGGGCGTTCCAGTCGGCGAGGGAAGCACGGTCGGGTCCGCGCAGCTGCCAGGGCCAGGAGTCCCCGGTGGCCGGGCCCCAGCGGGGCAGCCAGCGGTTGGAGCTGGCGACGACGGTCAGCGGATCGCTGGCGTGGCCGGCCACGACCGTCTCGTCGTGCCGGGAACGCAGCAGCAGGTCGAGGAAGCGGCGGCCGTACTCGGTGTGGGAGTTGTCCAGGAGCAGCAGGTAGGAGCGGGGCATGAAGTTGCGGGCCGTGTTGCGCCTGAGGTCCTCCAGGAAGGCCGAGAACAGGACGAGGTCGAGCCGCTCCTGTTCGTTCTCGTCTCCCTCGTGGCGCCAGAGGTTGAGCTCCACGAGGGCTTCCATGGGGTCCGCGCTGCGGGTCATGGGGTGGCGTCCGTACCAGTGGGCCCCGGAGGTGAGCCGGCTGCCCAGGCGGCCGCCGAACAGGCCCGGCACGGTGCGGCGGCCGCGCCGCAGGGCGTCCTGGAAGAGGGTCAGCGCGGCGGAGGAGGCGCCTTCGGGCATGCCGACCGCGCCCATGCCCACTTCGAAGAAGGCGGCCAGGTAGTCGCCGTGCCGGGCCTCGTTCTCCTCCTGGAACTCGTCGAGCTGGCGCTGCACCGCGCGCCGCCCCTCGGCGAGGCTCCGCATGCGCAGCTCCTGGTCCGAGGCGAGCAGGCCGAGGCTGAGCAGCGGGAAGTGGGAGCGGCCGTAGCGGGGGAGTTTGCGTTCGAGCTGGCGGGCCAGGAGTCCGAGGGCGTAGCGCGGCAGCAGGGACTGGGCGCCGCCGAAGTTGACGAAGGCGAAGGGGTAGTCGTGCCCGAAGTGCTCCATGAGCGCGCTGTGCGCCTCGCTGGCTCCGCTGCCCGCGGGGCCGAGGAGCATGGTCAGGGGCCGCTCGGCCGCCGGGTCCTCCTTCAGGCACGCGTCGACCAGCGACAGGATGCCGCTGCGGCCCCGCAGGCCCATGCCCGTACCCGGCTCCCTCACGTGTGATCCCCCCCAGGACGACGTCTCCGAGGAGTAGAGCCTGCCATCCTGAGGCCCGGTCAGACAGGGGTTTCGGCCCCTTGATTCGTTTCGGCCCGCACCGGGCCGTGTCGCCACCCGTCTTGTGAAGCGGACCGGCGGTCCGTATGGTTCATCCATGCGGACCGTCGGTCCGCTTTGCGTCCGTCGCCGTCGGTGCCGCCGTCGGCGCCGCCTCGACGTCTGCGGCGGGCCGGGAACCACCGCGCCCCCGAACAGAACGGAAACCCCGACATGACCACCCCCACGGCCCCCGCGGAGCTCTACCGCCACGGCCTGCGGCTCCTGCTGGACAAGGACATACCCGGTTGGGTGGACCTGTGGCACGAGGACGGGATCCTGGAGTTCCCCTTCGCGCCCCCCGGCTGGCCCCGGCGCCTGGAAGGACGGCAGGCCGTCGCGGACTACATGCGCCACTACCCCGACCACGTCGACCTCCACGACTTCCCCGAGGTGACGGTCCACCAGACCACCGCCCCCGAGACGGTCGTGGTCGAGATGCGCGGCGTCGGCCGCCTGGTGCGGACCGGCAGCCCCTTCGACATGACCTACATCGCCGTCGTCACCGTCAGGGAAGGGCTCATCACGTCCTACCGCGACTACTGGAACCCCCTCGTCGCTCAGGAGCCCGGCGCCGACTTCGTAGGAGCGAACCGATGAGCGATCCCCGTGCCACCCTGGTCATCGGGGCCACCGGCACCACCGGCCGCCGCGTCACCGCCGGCCTCCTCGCCGAAGGCCGCCGCGTCAGGGCGGCCGGCCGCACCGCCGCCCCGGTGGAGGGCGCGCAGGCCGTCCGCTTCGACTGGAACGAGCCCGCGACCTGGGGTGCGGCCCTGGACGGCGCCGACCGCGTGTACCTCGTCCCGCCCGTCGGCTCCTCCGACCCGGCCGCGGTCATGCTGCCCTTCCTCCGCCAGGCCCGTGCGGCGGGCGTGCGGCGCGCGGTGCTGCTGAGCTCGTCGGCGATCCCGGCGGGCGGTCCGGCGGTGGGACAGGTCCACCAGGCCCTGCCCGGCCTGTTCGGGGAATGGGCGGTGCTGCGACCCTCGTGGTTCATGCAGAACTTCACCGGAGCCGCCCCGCACGCCCGCGGCATCCGGGACGAGGGCGTCATCCGGACGGCGTCGGGGGACGGCCGGGTCGGATTCGTCGACGCGCGGGACATCGCCGCCGTCGCCGTGCGCGCGCTCACCGACGGGCGGGCCCCCGACACCGATCTGATCCTGACCGGGCCGCAGACGCTGAGCTACGACGAGGTCGCCGCGATCATCACCGAGGTCACCGGCCGGCCCGTCGTGCACCGGCACCTGACCTTCGAGCAGCTGCGCGACCGCTGGGCGGCCGAGATCCCGCTGGAGTTCGCCACCATGCTGGCCGGCATGGACCGCGCCATCGCCGAGGGGGCCGAGGACCGTACGTCCGACGCCGTCGAGCGGCTCACCGGGCGCGCGCCGGGCACCTTCCGCGCCTTCGTCGAAAGGGAGGTGGCGTGAGGCGGCTCCCGGCCCGCTATCGGGGCGCGGGGGACCGGCCCGGTCCGCGGAAGCCGGACGGCTGCGCGTATCTTCGACTGGCCCGATGACGCGAACCGACCCACCGGACCGGAGGACCCGTGGCCCAGCGCACAGAACGCACCGAACGCGCGGACGCCCTGCGCAACCGAGAAGCCGTACTGGCCGCGGCCGACGCCCTCTTCGCCGCCAGCAGCAGCCCGCACGGTGTGTCCATGGACGACATCGCCGCCGCCGCGGGCGTGGGCAAGGGCACCCTCTTCCGACGCTTCGGTGACCGCGCCGGCCTGATCGGTGCCGTGATCGCCTCCCGGCTCGAACCCCTGCGGCAATCCGTACGGGAGGCGCGGGACGCTGCCGGGTCCTCCCCCCGGCAGCGGGTGGCGGACCTCCTCGACGCGTCACTTCGCTTCAAGATCGAGAACCGGCACCTGATGTCGGCCGCGGAGGACGCCGGGCTCAGCAGCCCCTACCGGGCCGACCACTACGGCTGGTGGCACGACGTCCTGCGTACGGAACTGGAGCAGGTGCCCGGCGTCCACGACCCGGACTTCACCGCCCACGCCCTGCTGGCCGCCCTGCGCGCCGACCTCGTGGCCCACCTGATCGACGACCGGCGGATGGAGCCCGAACGCCTGCGGGCCTCGCTCGCGGCGCACCTCGACGCCGTCCTCGGTGGCGGCGACGAGCCGGCCTGACCGCATCGCCGGGGCAGGGCCCCGGCGCGCCCGCGGTTCCCCCCGGGGCCCGGACGGCGCCGCGTATCCTCTGCGGGGACACCGAGCGGAGGACGGCGTACGTGACGGGCAGCAGCGCAGGGCGGGACGGTACGCGGCCGGGCGCAGGCCGGGACGACGGCCGGGACGACGGCCGGGCGGCTCCCGAGCGCACCTCCCTGAGCGTTCAGGCCCGTGACGCGATCCGGCGGCGGATCGTCGACCGCCGCTACCCGCAGGGCGTGCGCCTCGTGGAACGCGAGGTCGCCGAAGAGCTGCGCATGTCCCGGGTCCCCGTACGCGAAGCGCTGCGCGCGCTGGTTTCGGAGGGGCTGCTCGAACTGCTGCCGCACAGCGGGGTCCGGGTGCGGCGGATGGCGCGCCTGGACGTGGAGCACCTGTACGAGGTGTGGGAGCCGCTCGCCGTCCAGGCCTCGCGGCTCGCCGCACGCCGGGTGGAGCGGACCGCGCCCGACGCGCCTTCGCCGCTCACCGCGCTGCGGGCCGCCCTGGACCGGGCCGAGCAGGCCGCGTCCGACGACGAGGGGGCGCGCGAGGTCGCGGCCCACACCGCCTTCCACGAGGAGATCGTGGCACTGAGCGGCAACCCGATGCTCGGCCGCACGATGGAGCAGCTGAACGGACAGCTCCAGCTGCTGTTCGGCATGCGGGAGGAACCGGAGCACATGCGGGCCCAGCACGCGGTGATGTTCCGGTGCATCGCGGCGGGCGACGAGGAATCGGCGGCGGCGAGCACCCTGCTGCACGTACGGGACAGCCGCGCCGTAGCCCTGAGGTCCTTGTTCGACGTCTAGGCGCGACGCCTGGCCTTTTGTATACCAGAGAGACTCCCCGAGATGCGCGCCGGGCAGGATCCGGCCTGTTTGCGCTGCCGGAATGACCCCTTCCCGAAATCGCGACCCTCCTGGTATACAAAGTGCTCCCACGTTCGCTCGTCCCCAGCGATCAAGGAGACCTCCGTGTCCTTCGCATCCGTCCCGACGTCCTCCCGTCCCCGGCTGACGCGGCGGGGCGTCCTGGCAGGCGCCGCGGCCCTCGCCGGCACCGCCGCCGCGCTCACCCCGTCCGCGGCGGAGGCCACCTCGACCGGGACGGCGGCCCCCGCCCCCGCCGACCGGATCACCGAGCGGGACGGGCCCGAGGCCGCCGGCCGCGGACGCGCCACCGTCTTCAGGAACGTCCGGCCCTACGGCGCGAGGCGGCCCGTCGACATCACCGTCGTCGACGGAACCGTCACCGCGGACCCGGCGCCGCGCGGCGCCCAGGTCGTCGACTGCAAGGGCAGGATCGCCCTCCCGACGCTCGTCGACGCCCACATCCACCCCGACAAGACGGCGTGGGGCGAGCCCTGGGTCACCCGCAGCCCCGCGAGCACCATCGCCGAGTACACCGCCGAGGACGTGAAGCTGTACCACGCCCTGCGCACACCCCTCAAGGAACGCGCGCAGCGCCTCATGGGCCACGCGGTCACCCGGGGCACCCGGGCGATGCGCGCCCACGTCGACGTCGCGCCCGCCTACGGCCTGGCGGGCGTCGAAGGGGTCGGCGCCGCCCGCCGGGCGCTGCGCCACGCCCTCGACGTGGAGATCGTGGCGTTCCCCCAGCACGGGATCGTCCGTACGCCGGGAACCAGGGAACTGCTGGAGGAGGCCGCGCGCACGGGCGCGGTCGACCGGGTCGGAGGCATCGACCCGATCGGCTTCGACGAAGCCCTCGACGAACAGCTCGACGTCGTCTTCGGCATCGCGGACCGGCACGGCGCCGGCGTGGACATCCACCTGCACGAGCGGGCCGCGACGGGAGTGAGGTCGCTGCGCGCGATCATCGCCCGTACGCGCGCGCTGTCGATGCAGGGCAAGGTCACCGTCAGCCACGTCTTCTGCCTCCCGGGGCTGGCCGAACGCGAACTCGACCAGCTGGCCCACGAACTCGCCGAAGCGGGGATCTCCCTGACGACGGTCGCTCCCTCGTCGGACCTGGTACTGCCGCTCGCCCGGCTGCGCGGGCACGGCGTCCGGACCGGCCTCGGCTCCGACGGCGTCCGGGACGCGTGGAGCCCCTTCGGCAACGCGGACATGCTGCACCGCTCCCATCTCCTGGCCTGGGCGCAGGACGCCCGCCTCGACGAGGAGCTGGAGGCGGCCTTCCGGGCCGGTGCCGACGACGGCGCGCAGCTCCTCGGACTGCCGCGGGTGGACCTGAAGCCCGGTTCCGCGGCCGACTTCATGCTCGTCCGGGGAGAATGCCTGCCGCAGGTCGTGGTCGACATGCCGCAGCGGGACGTGGTGGTGCGCGGCG
This sequence comes from Streptomyces sp. NPDC006512, assembly GCF_040611935.1. Taxonomy (NCBI): domain Bacteria; kingdom Bacillati; phylum Actinomycetota; class Actinomycetes; order Kitasatosporales; family Streptomycetaceae; genus Streptomyces; species Streptomyces sp. NPDC006512. Next base: position 8,857 of record NZ_JBEXPG010000105.1, read on the forward strand.
GGCGGGTCGTCGCCAGGGACGGCGCCCTCGTGGACGGCTGAGCCGCCGAGCCCGCCTCAGCCGGTGGGGTCCTGGGGCGCGACCACGGTGAAGAGGGCCCCTTCGGCGTCGGCCAGTACCACCGACCGGCTGACGGCGGAGGCCGCGACGGGGGAGGCGGCCCTGCCGCCCAGCCGCGTCGCGGCCTCGATCGCGGCCTCCAGGTCCGGAACGCGGAAGTGGACGTGCCAGCGGGGGCGGACCTGCGGGTCGGGGTCCTCGCCGAGCGCTCCGCCGCTGATCCGGGCGACGGTGTCCCGGCCGTGCCGCAGGACGACGTGGTCGTGCTCGTAGGAGACGGTGCAGCAGCCCTGCCGCTCGCCCGCCCATTCCAGTACCTCGCCGTAGAAGATGGCCGCGGCGAACGCGTCCCGCGTGCGCAGTTCCAGCCACGCGGGAGCGCTGTCACGGCCCACGCCCCAGTCGGGGATGACCTGGCCCTGCCAGAAGCCGAAGACGGCCCCCGCCGGATCGGCGGCCAGGCCCGCGCGCCCGGTGCCGAAGGCGAGGGGCCCGACCGCCACGGTGGCACCGCGCTCACGGATGCGTGCTGAGGTGACGTCGGCGTCCTCGACGGCGAAGTACGGCGTCCACGCCACCGGCATGCCGAGGCTTCCGGCCAGCGCGCCGATCCCCGCGACGGGCGCGCCGTCACGGAACGCGACCGTGAAGCCGTCCCCCAGGCGCGTGGGCCGGAAGCTCCAGCCGAGTACCGCGCCGTAGAACCGCTGGGCGGAATCCAGGTCCCGGGCCATCAGGCTCACCCAGCACGGCGCACCGAACACCTCGTGACTCGACGTCGACATCGCGGCGCACCTCATCTGCCGTACGGGTGGGACGGGGACCCTCCCACCGTAGACCCGACGGACCTGCCGGGCGGCGAGGCACGGCACGCGCCCCACCCATCCGTGGGCCCGCGGCCAGGTCACCGGCCCGACCGCGGCGGCTCTGGACGGCTACATGGGGTCCATGGTTCCGCTGCCCGGGCCGTTCTCCTCCTCGCTCTTGCGGCGGATCCGCAGGGCCTTCTCCGTCAGGCGCCGGCGCTCCGCCGGATCCGCCGCGTGCTGCGCGGCCTGCTCCAGCTCCTGGGCCTTGTCGCGCATCTGCCGGGCCCGCTCGCTCGGCTGGTTCTCGTTGCTCATGACCGGTCCTCGGGTCGGGGGGAACGGGGGTCGTGCCGGTCCCCCCAGCCAAACAGCACCCGGGCCCGACCGCCACCGTGGCTCGCGCCGGACGCGCGGCCCTCAGGGGCCCGGAGCGGCGGGGTTGGCGGGGCGCCGCAGCTCGTCGTGGAGCAGGCGGCCGAGGAGCGCGCCGCCGAACACGACGACGCCGACGCCGACGAGCCAGGACTGGATGACGAGGACGGTTCCGAAGGCGCCGTAGGTGACCGCGCCGGACGCGATCAGCGGCGAGAACACGAGCCGGGAGAAGACCCGCAGCCCGAACAGCCCCAGCATGGTGGCCACCGCCCCCGGCAGCAGGGCGGTCCAGGGGACCCGGCCGCCGAGCAGCAGCCGCTGGGACCACCAGAAGAACAGGGTGCCGATCAGTACCGTGACGAAGCCGCGCGCGGGGGATGCGCGCCATGGCGGGGAGAAGGCCGACAGGTACAGGGCGCCGATCAGTACGGCGAGCCACAGCACGTGCCGCCAGCCGGCCCACCAGCGGCCCGGAACCAGGTCCCAGATCCGTTCGTAGCCGCTCTGGAGCATCGTCGCGAAGGACAGCCCGAACACGGCGAGCAGCGCGAGACCGAACGCCGTGGTGGTGCGCCACGCCTGGCCGGGCAGGGCGAAGAGCCGCTCGATCTCCAGCCTGGCCGCCGGCGACACGCCGAGCCCGTCCCCGAGCCACTGCGCGAACCCCTGCCCGCCCGCGGTGTCCGCCGCGGAGACGACGATCAGCAGCGGCACCAGCGTCAGGAACCCCAGCGCCGCGAAGCCCAGCGACCGCTGCCAGAGGTCCAGCTCCCGCACGCGCACCCAGCGCCGCCCGGCCCGCACCCGCCGGACCGCGCTGCCCAGCCGCCCGAAGGACGACCGGATCATCGCGGCGGGGGTACGCGTCGGCGGGCGTCACGGCGGGGAAGCGGGTACGGGACCGCGGTGCGAGGCATGGCCGCTCCAACTGCTGCTGCTCCCACGGTAGGACTCCGCGGCCGCCGCCGCGCAGCCGGCCGCCGGGGTGCTGACCCCGCGCGACGCGGGACGCACCCGGCGTACACGGTCCGCTCCGCCCGGGGCGGAGCCGGGCGATCGAACTTACGATGGGCGGGAACCGGCGCGGGCGGCCCGCCGCGCCGGCAGTCCAGGCCTCTCGGGGTGGGAGACGTATGGCACAGGTCCCCGAAACCGCTCGGACCGTCATCCTGACCGTGGACGACGATCCGGGTGTCTCCCGCGCCGTCGCCCGCGACCTGCGGCGCCGCTACGGCGCCGCCTACCGGATCGTGCGCGCCGAGTCCGGCGAGTCCGCACTGGAGGCGCTGCGCGAGCTGAAGCTGCGGGGCGACCTGGTCGCCGTGATCCTGGCCGACTACCGCATGCCGCAGATGAACGGCATCGAGTTCCTCGAACAGGCCCTGAACGTCTACCCGGGCGCCCGGCGCGTGCTGCTCACCGCGTACGCCGACACCAGCGCGGCGATCGACGCGATCAACGTCGTCGACCTCGACCACTACCTGCTCAAGCCCTGGGACCCGCCCGAGGAGAAGCTCTACCCCGTGGTGGACGACCTGCTCACGGCCTGGCGCTCCAGCGACTACCGGCCGGTACCCGCCACCAAGGTGGTCGGGCACCGCTGGTCGGCGCGCTCCTCGAACGTACGGGAGTTCCTGGCCCGCAACCAGGTGCCGTACCGCTGGTACTCCTCCGACGAGCCCGAAGGGCTGCGGCTCCTGGAGGCCGCCGGCGCCGACGGACAGCGGCTGCCCCTGGTGATCACCCCGGAGGGCGCCGTCCTGATCGAGCCGGAGCCGGCCGAGCTGGCCGCCCGGGTGGGGCTCGCCACGACACCCGCCGCCGACTTCTACGACCTCGTCGTGATCGGCGGCGGCCCGGCCGGCCTCGGCGCGGCCGTGTACGGGGCCTCCGAGGGGCTGCGGACGGTACTGGTCGAGCGTTCGGCGACCGGCGGGCAGGCCGGGCAGAGCTCCCGCATCGAGAACTACCTCGGCTTCCCGGACGGGGTGTCCGGCGCGCAGCTCACCGAACGCGCCCGCCGCCAGGCCGGCCGGTTCGGCGCCGAGATCCTCACCGCGCGCGAGGTCACGGGGCTGGAGGCCAACGGCGCGGCCCGCGTCGTCCGTTTCTCCGACGGCTCCACGGTCGCCGCGCACAGCGTCATCCTGGCGACCGGCGTCTCGTACCGGCAACTCCACGCACCGGGCTGCGACGACCTGACCGGCTGCGGGGTGTACTACGGCTCCTCGCTCACCGAGGCCTCCTCCTGCCAGGGGCAGGACGTGTACATCGTCGGCGGCGCCAACTCCGCCGGACAGGCGGCGATGTACCTGTCCCGGGGCGCGAAATCGGTGACGCTGCTGGTGCGCGGGGCGTCCCTGACGGCGTCGATGTCGTACTACCTCATCCAGCAGATCGAGGAGGCGCCGAACATCACGGTCCGGACCCGGACCGTCGTCGAGGAGGCGCACGGCGACGGGCACCTGGAGCAGCTGACCCTGCGCGACGTGGACACCGGCGCGACCGAACTCGTCGACGCGCAGTGGATGTTCGTCTTCATCGGGGCGGCCCCGCTGACCGACTGGCTGGACGGCACGGTGCTCCGCGACGAGCGCGGCTTCATCCTGGCCGGGCCCGACCTCACCCCCGACGGGCGGCCCCCGGCCGAATGGGAGCTGGAACGGCCGCCCTACCACCTGGAGACCAACGTGCCCGGCGTGTTCGTCGCCGGAGACGCCCGCGCGGAGTCCGCGAAACGCGTCGCGTCCGCCGTCGGAGAGGGAGCCATGGCCGTGATGCTCGTCCACCGGTACCTGGAGCAGTCGTGAGCGGGCAGGTCATGCCCTGCGGCCCGCAGGAGATCGCCTCGCTGTTCCTGTTCGAGAAGCTCACCCCGGAACAGCTCGGACGGCTGTGCGCCGAAGGACGGGTGGAGCGGTTCGAGACCGGCCCGGTGTACACCGAGGGCGACCCGGCGACCTGCTTCTACGTGATGATCGAAGGCACCGTCGTGCTGTCCCGCCGGGTCGGCGCCGACGACGTGGAGGTGAGCCGGACCTCGCAGCGCGGCGTGTACTCGGGGGCCATGCAGGCCTACCTCGGCGACCGGGTGCCGCAGACCTACACCAACTCGATGCGGGTCACCGAACCGACACGGTTCTTCGTCCTGCCCGCGCAGTCGTTCGCGGACGTCATGCGGGAGTGGTTCCCGATGGCCGCGCACCTGCTGGAGGGGCTGTTCTTCGGCTCGAAGAGCACCCAGCGGGCCATCGGCCAGCGCGAACGGCTGCTGGCCCTCGGATCGCTGTCCGCCGGTCTCACCCACGAGCTCAACAACCCGGCCGCGGCGGCCGTCCGGGCCACCGCGACCCTGCGCGAGCGGGTGGGCAAGATGCGGCACAAGCTGGCCCACATCGCCCAGGGCTCCTACTCCCGCGAAGCGCTCGCCGACCTCATCGAGATCCAGGACCGCACCGCCGAACGCGTCGCCAAGGCGACGGCGTTCAGCCCCCTGGAAGCCTCCGACCGGGAGGACGAACTCGCCGACTGGCTCGACGGCCACGACATAGCCGACGGCTGGCGCGTCGCCCCGACCTTCGTCCAGGCCGGACTGGACACGGACTGGCTGGAACAGGTCGCGGCAACGGTGGACGCCGACCTCCTGCCGGCGGCGATCGGCTGGCTCAACTACACCGTCGAGACCGAGCTGCTGATGGACGAGATCGACGACTCCACCAACCGCATCTCCCACCTCGTGGACGCCGCCAAACAGTACTCGCAGCTCGACCGGGCCCCGTACCGGGTCGTCGACGTCCACGAACTCCTCGACAGCACCCTGCTGATGCTGTCCGGCAAGATCGGCCCCCGGATCCGGGTGGTCAAGGAATACGACCGCTCCCTGCCGGACGTCCCGGCCTACCCGGCAGAGCTGAACCAGGTGTGGACCAACCTCGTCGACAACGCCGTCTTCGCCATCGGCAGCACCGGCCGCGACGGCACCCTGACGGTCCGCACCGCCCGGGAGGGGGACCGGCTGCTCGTGGAGTTCCGCGACACCGGACCCGGCATCCCGGAAGACATCCGCAGCCGCATCTTCGACCCCTTCTTCACCACCAAACCGGTCGGCGAGGGCACCGGACTCGGCCTGGACATCTCCTGGCGGATCGTCGTCAGCAAGCACCACGGCAGCCTCCAGGTCGAGTCCGTACCCGGCGACACCCGCTTCCAGGTGCTGCTGCCGCTGACCGCCGACCGACCCGAGACCCCGTCCGGAACCGAGACAGCGGAGGAACCGGTATGACAGGCATCGACGGAATCGACCCCGGCGTCCCGCCCAGCGGCACCGGCTGCGCCGACTGCGACGCGGCCGGCGGCTGGTGGTTCCACCTGCGGCGCTGCGCCCGGTGCGGTCACATCGGCTGCTGCGACAGCTCACCCGGCCAGCACGCCACCGCCCACTGGAAGGCCACCGGCCACCCCCTCGTGCAGAGCTTCGAACCGGGCGAGGCGTGGTTCTGGGACTACGACAAGAACGCGATGTACGAGTCCGGCCCCGAACTGGCGGCCCCGGACGCCCACCCCGCGGAGCAGCCCGCGCCGGGCCCCGCCGACCGGGTACCGCAGGACTGGCAACAAAGGCTGCGGTAGCCGTCCCGACGGTGACGGCCCTCCCCGGACGGCCCGGCCCCGGCACTGGGCTGACGCCGCCCGAAACCCCCGTCCTCGGGCGGCGTCAGCTCAGTGCCGGGACCACGAGAGGTCCCCGGCCGTCGGCGGGGGCTCCGGTTCCCCGTCCCCTCACCGACCCTGCGGCGCCCACTCTGCCAAGCCCCGGAGCACCGCGCATTGACCTGGCGTGCACAGAGTCTTGACGGAGAGTCGCCCCGCCGCCCGCGCCCCCGGCCCCGACTTTTGTTGCGTGGGCCGCCACGGCCGGTGTAAACCCGTGGTCATGCTGCCCGAGAGAGAGTTCCGCAGCGCGGAACTAGCGCCCGCCGACCGTTTCGAGAGCTGGCGGGCCCTGATGTCGGAGACACACGCGCCCATGGAGATGCGCAGTGAGCACGCCGCCGACTTCTGGGTGAACCAGCGCGTCATCTCGCTCGGCGGGATCACGGTCTATCCGATGGAATGCCGTCCCCTGACCTTCCAGCGCACACCGAAGCTGATAGCGAGGTCGGACCCCGAGGCGTTCCACCTCTCGCTGATCAAACGCGGGGCGGGAGCGGTCACCCTGGGCAAGGACACCGTGGTGCACGGTGTGTGCGACATCCACACCAGTGACACGTCACGGCCGTTCGAGATCAGCTCCGGCCCGCATTCCGTCGAGATCATCGGGGTCGAGGTACCCAAGGCGCTGCTGCCGCTGCCCCCGCACACCGCCGGCCAGGTCATCGGCAAGCGCATCTCGGCCCGGGAGGGAATGGGAGCCCTGCTGGCCACCTTCCTCGACCAGGTGACCAAGGACAGCCGGTCCTACCGGGAGGCCGAGGGCCCGCGCCTGAGCGGCGTACTGGCCGATCTCGTCGCCTCGCTCTTCGCCGGCGTCCTCGAAGCGGACCGGTCCTTGACCCCGGAGACGCACCGGCGCGCCCTGGCGCTCCGCGTGATGGCCTTCATCCGGGACAACGCCGACGATCCGCTGCTGGACGTGCCCGCGATCGCCGCCGCCCACCACATCTCCGTCAGCTATCTCCACCGGGTGTTCCAGCAGGAGGGGGACGGGGCGACGGTCGCCGCCTTCCTCCAGGGCCGGCGGCTCGCGCGGGCCCGCCAGGACCTGGCGGACCCGCTGCACCAGGGGGTGCCCGTGCACGTCATCGGCGCCCGGCGGGGCTTCCGGCACGCGTCCGCGTTCAGCCGGGCGTTCCGCGAGGCCTACGGCCTGCCGCCCGCCGCCTTCCGCGGGCAGGCCCGGACGGAAGACCTGGCCGGGGCGGAAGAGACGGCCTAGGGCCTGTCGTCAAACTCCCGTCTGCCCCGCGACGCCTGGCACGCGCTCTCGCCGCACCGGGCGAAAGCCAAGTACGTC
>NZ_JBEXPG010000106.1:0-12715 GCF_040611935.1 Streptomyces sp. NPDC006512
CGCGCCGCCGCCCGCGCCGCCGCCCGCGCCGCCGCCCGCGCCGCCGCCCGCGCCGGTGCGCGGCGGCGGCGCCCGCGTGTGAGTCCCCCGGGGGACGGGTGGGCTCGGGCCGCTCTATGCCGAAGGCGCGTTCTCGGCCATCGAGATCGCCAGTCCGTCGGTCAGCCATCGGTGAGCCACCGTCATGTTCAGCACGGCCCCGCCGGTGGCGGTGCCGACCAGGGCCCAATACCGTTCCAGGCGGGGGTCGAAGCCGGATGAGCGCGACACCAGCCCGTGCAGGTGGGCGCGGAAGGCGGGGGTGTCGGACTCCCGCCGGGCTCGCGCATGGGCGGACACGAAGGCGTTCACCGCGTCCCCGGGGCCGGGCGGGAGCCCCTGGGCCAAGGCGGCGGCCGTCAGAACGGCAGCATCGTCGATCTCCCCGTAGAACGCCGGGGCGTCCCTCATCTCCTCGTCGTGGTCCTGGGTCCAGCGGGTGAAGCTGGGTGTGGAGACGAGCAGATGCAGCTCGGCGTAGGCAAGGGCCGAATCGGGATCGGGGTCCTGCGGTGGGGCGGGTGACAGCATGGCGACCATGATGTCGAGCCGGTGCCTGGGCATGGTCGCGGACAGCTCGCGATACCAGTGATCCGTGAGGGTGCGGTGCGCCTGTGGGAGCCGCTGCACGCGGGAGAGGACCTCCAGCCGCCGTAGCCGCTCCTCGCTCGTGCAGTCGTCCAGGGACTTGAGCGTGGCCTGGCGCCACCGCAGCTCGGTCAGTCGTTCCTGCACCACTTCGAGCTCGGTCGCCACGAGTTCACCGAGGGAGCACTCGCCGGTGACCACCTGCGTGATGGTCGCGATCGGGGTGTCCAGCGCCCGCAGGCGTCTGATGAAACGGATCCGCTCCCACGCCTCAGGACCGTAGCGCCGATGGCCGCCGCTGCTACGACCGGCCACGGGCAGCAGACCGCTGTCGGAGTAGTAGCGGAGGGTCTTCACCGGAACCCCCGTGCCGGCCGCGAGCTCACCGATGCTCCACGTGTCTTGCGTCACAGTCTCTTGAACCTCCAGCGCGCGGGAGGTCCTAGCGTATGGATCACTGACCGCGTCGGTCCGCACCGGTCCCCCACCGCTCAGGCCTCGTCCGGGCCTGACCGGCCTCCTCAGATCCCGTCCTCGACCAAGAACGGTGGGTACGCATGTCCCCGACCACGACAGCACCGCGGCCACGCCGCGGACCCTGGATCCGCGGGGCGCTCTTCCCCGCGCTCTGCGCGGTGGCGCTGCTCGCGGCCACCGCCGTGCCGGCGACCGCCGCACAACCCGGTGCCCCGCACCCGGCGAGGCAGAGCGGAACCGTCGTACGGACCGACCACGGCCTGGTACGCGGCGTGTCGCACGGCTCGTACACCACCTTCGACGGCATTCCCTACGCTGCGCCGCCGACCGGACCGCTGCGCTGGCGCGCCCCCGTGCCCGCCGCCCCGTGGCACGGCGTCCGGGACGCGACGACGCCGGCCCAGCGCTGCGTCCAGATGCCGGCACCCGGTGCGGGCGCGGTCCTCGGCTCGGAGGACTGCCTCTACCTCAACGTCACCGCTCCGAAGCCGAAGCCGGCCGGCCAGAAGCGGCCCGTGCTGGTGTGGATGCACGGCGGCGCCTTCCTGGGCGGTTCCGGCGGTGACTACAGCGCCGGACAGCTGGCGGTCCGGGGCGACGCGGTGGTCGTCACGGTCAACTACCGCTTGGGGATCTTCGGTTACTTCGGCCACCCCGGGCTGGGCTCCGCTCCGCCGTTCGGCCTGGCGGACCAACAGGCCGCCCTGCGCTGGGTGCGGGCGAACGCGGAGCGCTTCGGCGGCGACCCGCGCGGCGTCACCCTGTTCGGCGAGTCGGCGGGCGCCCTCGGCATCTGCGCGCACCTCACCTCGCCGACGGCCGCCGGACTCTTCCAGCGAGCCGTGCTCCAGAGCGGTTCCTGCCTCACCTCCTTCCCGCGCGGCGCTCTCGGACCCGGAACCCCGGCGTACGAACCGTTCGCCTCACAAGCCGACGTCCAGACGGCCGGTGCGGCAGCCGCCGGGCAACTGGGCTGCCCGGCGGGCGGCGGAGACGAGGTACTGGCGTGCCTGCGCGGGCAGAGCACGGACCGCCTCGCCACCGCCCAGCTGATGCAGTCCTTCAACCGGCCCGCCTTTGGCAACGCGCTGCTGCCCGAGGCACCGGACCGGGCGTTGGCATCGGGGCGCTTCCACCGCGTGCCGGTCATGCTGGGCACCAACCACGACGAGATGCGGATGTTCGTCGGTCTGTCGCTCGCCGCGTTCCCCCTCCGCACCGAGAGCGACTACCGCGCCCGTCTGGTGGACGCCTTCGGGCCCGCCGCACCGGCCGTCGAGGCGCAGTATCCGGCAGCTCACCACCCCACGCCCGCACTGGCCTGGGCGGCGGTGCTGACCGACCGGTCCTTCGCGTGCACCACACTGGCAGCCGGCCGGGCCATCGCCGCTCGCGCCCCTGGCCTCCCCCTCTACGGCTACGAGTTCAGCGATCCGGACGCTCCTGTCCTCACCGGACTGCCGGCGAACCCGGACTTCCCCTACGGCGCGGCGCACGGCTTCGAGATGCCGTTCCTGTTCTCCTCCTTCCCCACCGACCGACCGCTGACCGACGCCCAGCGCGCCCTGTCGGACCGGATGGTCGACTACTGGACGGACTTCGCGCGCACCGGCAACCCGAACGCCTCCGACGCCCCGTTCTGGCCCCGCCTCCACCCTTCGTCACCCCTCGCGCGGTCGGTGCAGTCGCTGGCTCCCGGAGCGGGCGGAATCCGCCCCGTCGACGCACGTACAGCACACCACTGCTCGTTCTGGGACAGCCTGCCTCGGTGAGCCTGATTCCCCCTCCGGTCGAACCAGCCCTGTGGGGCCCTGCGTTGCGGCTCCGGGTAACGCCCTGCTGACGGTCCGGTAGATTCGGCGACACGGCTGATCTTCAGGGGAGCGGCAGAACGCCGCGCGTGCGACACGGGGGCGCGCGCGGCGACCTGTTCCTGCGCGCCCTCGACCTGCACAGCGCCTTCGCCGCCGGGGCCGCGCAGAAGGTCCGCGGCAACCTCCAGGTCCTCATGGAGCTGATGGCCGGGACCAACGGGCCCGTCCCCGACGAGGAGGTCGCGCACGCCTGGCAGACCCTGTTCCTCCTGGTGCCCGTCGTCTCGACGACCTTCTCCTCCGTCGGGAGCATGTTCGCCCGCCTCGGCCGGGAGTCCATCGGCTGGGTCCTCGTCGACGAGGCCGGGCAGGCCACCCCGCAAGCCGCCGTCGGCGCGCTGTGGCGCGCCCGCCGGACCGTTCTGGTCGGTGATCCGCTCCAGCTCGAACCCGTCGTCACCATGCCCGCGGCCCTCCAGCGCCGGCTGCTGCGCGCCTACGGCGTCGACGAGCACTGGCTGCCGTCGGCCACCTCGGCCCAGGCCGTCGCCGACCGGACCAACCGCTACGGCACCTACCTGCCGGCCCCGGACGCCGGCGACGAGCACGTCTGGGTGGGCTCGCCGCTGCGCGTGCACCGCCGTTGCGAAGAGCCGATGTTCACGGTCAGCAACGAGGTCGCCTACGGCGGCCTCATGGTCCACGGCACCAGGCACAAGGCGTTCCCCGATGAGGAAAGGGACGGCCTGTTGCCCAGCCGCTGGCTCAACACCGACGACCGGTCCCGCCCGTCCGATGCGCCGTGGGGCGAACGCGACCGCCGGGCCTTCGAGTTCGTCCTCAATCACTTGCACCGGCACGGCGTCGCCGTGGAGCGCGTGCGCGTCATCGCCCCCTTCCGGGCCCTCGTCGCCGAATGCCAGAAGATCTGCCGCGGTCGTGACGGCTGGACGTCGGAACTGATCGAGGAACGCTGCGCCACCGTCCACCGGGCCCAGGGCAAGGAAGCTGACGTCGTCGTCCTCGTGCTCGGTGGCGGGCGGCCCGGCGCCCGCGACTGGGCGGCCCGCACCCCGCACCTGCTCAACGTCGCCGCGAGCCGCGCCAAACGCCGCCTCTATGTCATCGGCGAGCGCAGCCTGTGGGCTCCGCTCCCGCACTTCGACGTCCTCTCCTCCGAGCTGACGGAGTTCGACCACCGCCGCGACCGGGCCACCTGGCCGACGGACACCGAGTGACCACCGACGGGGCGGCCGGGCGGGGAGATGCGTGCCCGACCGGCTGGGACTACCGGGCGTCACGACGATGTCGGGGCCCGACCCCGTACCGTCTGTTCACGACCAGCGTGCGCATTCGGCGTCGAGGCGTGGGTCGGTGCGCACCCAGACTTCGCCCCCGGCGGCCTCGGCCGGAGCGTCGACCCGCTCGATGCCGAGGAACTGGATCAACTGGAGCAATGCGGCTCGTTCGGCTCGGTCATCGTCGACCTCGTGTGAGTCGAAGAAGACGTAGTACTGGTCGCTCGGGTCCACGATGCCCGAATCCGCCCAGATCCGGCCGACTTCCTCGATCGCCGCTGCTTGCGTCGTGAACGTGGCGGCGCGGGCGGCACCGCGAGTCTCCGGTGACGCGTCGAGGTCGTCGAGGTCGGGGAACCACTGGCCGAAGTGGTCGAGGCCGGCATACCCGTTCTCGAAGAAGAGCATGGCGCTCGGAAGGTAGCGATTGCCCCTGTCGACCTGGAGGTATTCCGACCGGGGTCGGTCCGCGCCTTTGGTCCGGGAGATCACACCTCGCTCGGGCATGAGTACCAGACTCTGCCCCGACCGTTCGTCGGTGACGGTGTAGGTGTCGGAATCCCTATCACGGAAGAACGCGGAGAACGCCACGTAGGCCTCCTGAGCGTCGCCCACGGAAACCCGTTGGTCGTGGCCATCGCCGACGGCGAAGACGAACTGTTTCGGTCCGGGGGTGTAGGGGCGAGCCATTTGCGTCCTTCGTTCACGTGGGATGGCTCCGCCAGCGTAGTCGCATCAGATCGGACGGACCTGGCGTCCATCACCGGTGGATCAGCGCGGGCGGGATCCGCTGTGGAGTTCCACGTACAGGAGGTGGGTGAGCAGCGCGCGCAGGGCCGTGTAGACGACGCCGTTCAGCGTGAGTCCGTTGTGGGTCGGGTAGGCAGGGTCGTTGCTCGCCCGGTAGATCCAGCGGGAGATCTGGCTCCAGTTGTTCTGGAGGACCACGTTGTCCGTACCCATGGGGGTCCTGGTGCCCGTGCCGATGTTGCCGCGGACGGTGTCGAAGATCCGGCCGAAGCGGGCCGCTTCGGCGGTGGCCTGGATCGTGAGGGTGAGGGCCTCGCCGACTTGGGTGGCGCCGCGGGCACCGCCGTTTTCGATCCGGGCCCGGGCGCCGCCCAGGACGAGCAGGGCGTCGTGGAGGCTGGGGCCGTTGATGACGTCGTCCGTACGGTTGTTCCCGCCGGGCAGGGAGACGTAGTTGCCGCCCCACGGAAGGCGGGTCGCCGGCGTCTGCAGGTTCAGGACATGGTTGAAGTCCTCGGGCCAGGTGTCGTTGAAGGCGTAGTGCCGGCCCTCGTTCTGCTGGTTTCCGGGGGCGTAGAAACCGGCGAGGTAGAGGTTGTTGGCCCAGAAGTACAGCGAGACGACCTGGCTGCCCCGGCGGAGGACTCGGATCTGAATCAGGCGGGAGAGCTGGGTGGTGCTCTCGTCGATGTTGTTGGCCGAGCGGAAGTCGTGGCCACTGACGCGATGGATCCGGTCGATCATGCCGTAGTACGCGTCGTGGGCGCTCCGGCCGCCGTTCTCCAGGGAGTCGATGTTCCAGTCGACGACCGTGTTCGGCTGGGTGGGGTCGGCCTGCGCGGCGGGCGCGGCCAGGCCGACGAAGCCGGCACAGAGCGCGAGCGCGACGGCGGAGCCGATGAGGCGCCGGCCCGATGGCGCGAGCAACCGCTTCAGACGCAGCAGGGGCATGAGGGACATGGGTACTCCAGGGGTCGGGGAGAGCCGCCGACTCGAACCGGCGGCGGGACGGGAACCGGCGCCGGCGAACTCGCCCTCCCCGGAGCCGTGTTCGGCCCCGTCGGGAGGGTGGTCCGGCAGCACGGGCCCGCCTCCACGCTAGGTCCGTCCCCGTCCCCCCGGTGATCTCCCAGTGCACAGCGTCGTCCTGTCAGTGCACGGTTCCAAGAGCGTGCCCGCGGCGGCCGTCGCTCCGGCCGCCGACGACGGTGGGCAGTGGCGTCGCGGGCGTCATGCCCGGAACCGCGGCTTGTCACGAATACCGTCACCCGTTTGACTTCGCCCAGGGGCCGGTCCGCTGAGCGACGCCCAGGGGCGGAGGAGAACCGACAGATGTTGATCGACAGTGCGGCCATGGCTCCCGCCGAGCGGGCCGAGGCGATCCGCGAGGCCATCTGGGACAGCGTGGTACGGGTGGAGATCACACATCAGCCGGACCCCCGCCTGATCCGTACGGTGGGTGCGATCAGCACGGTCGGACCGCTGAAGGTCTGCTCGGTGCGCGCCAACGCCACCACCATCCGTCGCACCCGCTCGCTCGCCCGCGACGACCTGGAGCCGAGCGTGTTCGTCGGGCTACAGGTCACCGGTAGCAGCATGGTCGTCCAGGACGGCCGGGAGGCCCTCCTGGAACCCGGCGACCTGGCGCTCTACGACACCACCCGCCCCTACACCCTGCTCAACAGGGACGGTATCCACCAGCACTTCTTCCGCATCCCGCGTGCTGAACTCGGCCTTCGAGCCGGGACGTTGGACCGGGCCACCGCAGTCCGTCTCAGCCGCCGGGACCCGCTGGCCGACCTCACCGCCACCTGCCTACGGCGCATCGCCCGTCACCAATCCCACCCCGCCCCCTCCTCCGAGCACTGCCTGGACGCGGCGGGCCGGCCGGGCATCGAGCTGCTGCGTGCCCTCGTCACGGCCCGGCTCGGCGACCAACACGGGGCCTCCGAAGCCCTGCACGACACCCTGCACCTGCGCATCCTGGACTACGCACGCACCCACCTGGGCGAGCACGACCTGACCCCCGCACGCATCGCCGCCCATCACCACATCTCACGCCGCTGTCTCTACAACACCCTGTCGCGCAGAGGCATCTGCCTGGGCGACTGGATCCGGGCACAGCGCCTGGAGCGCTGCCGTGACGAACTCGCCTCATCCGGGTGCCGGCGACCGATCGCCGCCGTCGGCCGGCGCTGGGGCTTCCCGAACGCCGCCCACTTCAGCCGCGCCTTCAAACAGGCCTACGGCCTCACCCCGAGCGAGTGGCGGGCCCTGCACACCGCGGCACGGTGAGACGGACTCGCCCTCAGGTGTACTTGCGGGCGATCGGGACCGCGGGGCGGAGCCGGTGGCGGCGCCACTCGCTCGGGGTGACTCCGTAGGCTTCACGGAAGCGCCTGGTGAAATGACTGGGGCTGCTGAAGCCGCAACGGGCCGCCACCGCGGATACGGGCAGTGCGGCATGACGGGGCAAGGCCAGCAGGCGGCACGCCGCCTCCAGCCGCTCGCCGATGAGCCACTGCTCCAGACGGATGCTCGCGCGACCGAGCACCACGTACAAGTGACGCTTGGATATGGCGTGTTCTGCGGCGATGCGCTCCGCGCCGAGGTCGGGATCGGTGAGGTGGCGGCGCGCGTAGGCCATGATCCGGGCCACGAGGGAGCTGTCCATGGCTTCTCGGAGCTGCCGGTCCCGCTCGTCGTGCGCCGCCGACGTGAGGAGTGCCCGCAGGAGCTCGGTGGTGGCGTTCGCGAGGGCGGCGGCTCCGGGGTCCGCTTCCAGGCGGCCCGGGTCCCGCCAGAACGCCCGCAAGTGCCCCAGGAGCAGGTCGTGCAGGGGGCTGGCCCGCAGCCGTACGGAGGCCCGTAGGACGGTGTCGACCGGTACCCCGAGATGCTCCATGTCCATGGTGATGGCTTGCGAGGCCCCGTATCCGGACCAGCCGTAGGTGCGCGGTGCGAGCTCGTGGAAGACGCAGATGTCCTCAGGTCCCAGGGTGAACCGTCCACCCGCCTGCTCGGCCCGGTGGACGCCCCGGGTCTGGAGCGAGACCGAGACCACGGGACGGTCCCGGTGCCCGCGCACGTGCCGGGCCGTCCGCCGGACCTCGAACCCCGAGCACCGCACGTCGAAGAGGTCCAGCCCGCCCACCCGCCATCCTTCGATCCGGGCCCGCATACCCGTCTCGGGCTCCTCGTGAACGATGTCGTTCGGCACGGAGGTGTCCGTCATCGCGTGGTGGAACGCGTCCACCCTCTCGCGCGGTGCGACGTCCTCCAGGTCCAGCAGCAGCACGAACTACCCCTCCGTCAACGGTTGTCGGAATCCAAGGGTGTTCATCCTCCTGGCAGCGACGCCCTGCCCACTTGCCTACGAGTGCACGCCTCTGTTCTCCGGCGCCCTCCCGCCGGAGCCGTGCACTCAAGGTCAACCCCCTTGCGTGGGCAGACGCCGTCGAACCACAGAGAGGTCCGATCCATGACCGACCACGCCCCTGTCACGCCGGTACTGGAGCCTGGCGCCCCCTTCGCGGTGGCGATCAGGACACCGACGTTCCTGTTCCAGATGGCTCCGGCCGGCGGCCGCAAGGCCTTGGAAAAGGTGCATTCGGGCTCGATCGCCGAGCCCGACGTGGACGAGGAGTGCGCGACCGTCACAGGTGGCCCCACCGGCGAGGTCGGGGCCCGGATCGTCCGGCCGGCCGGGGTGAGCGGCGCGACGCCGGCCACCCCGGCCGCTGACACCGCGACTACATCCGCCCCCCGGCAGCGAAGCTGCGGGGGGCGGATGTAGTCTGCCGGGACGGTCGGCGAGCCGGGTGCATCTCAGGGGGTTAGCGGCCGGCCCTCCCGTACGGGGTCCACTCCGCTCCCCCACCCCAGATCCCGGTCACCCGCGGGCAGTGCGGGAGACCGGGGCTGTATCAAGCGGTCTTGACCTTCCGGGCCGGCCTCGCGGGCGCGTTCACACTCTCCCGGAGGTTCTCGCCCGGCTTGAACGCGACGGTGTTGCTCGCCTCGATCGCCACCGTCTCGCCCGTCTGGGGATTCTCCCCGTACGCGCGCCCCGGTGGCGCTTCTCGCGTCGAGCGCAAAACCGCCAGGCCGCCCTCGCGCCAGGCCCGGCGCCAGCGTTCCAACGCTCTCACACTCACCGGCAGTCCTTCGCGATCACGAGGGTCTGCTCACCCGCCGCGAACCGTTCGCCGGCCTGGAACCGGATCCCCTCACGAAACGCCCGACGCTCAGCGGCCAGGCCCCCACCGTCCGGATAACGCATACGACAACCCGCAAAGTTCAGTAGATCGTCTCGTGCACCACGTGCATCTCCGGGCGGTCGGCAAAGTCCGTGCGGAGTTGCTGGGCTATCTGCTCCGGGCTCCAGCGCCAGCCCAGGCGGTCTTGGATGCGTTCGGCCTCGCGCAAGCACCGTGACGGAGACGAGTCGGCCGCCTGCTCTGATCGCGCAGGCGGCCGAAACCGTGTCGGGTCCGACCGGTCATTGCGCCACTCCCGGCCGGTCCGTTCGTTGATGCCGACGATCTTGCATGCTTCTCGGTTGCTCAGCCCTTGTCCCACAAGCAGCGAGCATTGCTCCCGTTCCTTGCGGAGCTTCTTGTGCCCGCCAACTCAAGTCGGGACGTCGGGGTCGTTCTCGCCGGTCTGGCTCGACGACTCGCGTGTCGCCGCCGTGCACACCTTCCGTGGCTCACGGCAAGAGCGCGGTGTTGAGGTGCGGAGAGGGAGACCGGAGGACTCCGTCAGTGGAGGTCGATGGCGTTCCAGTTCCAGCCCGCGCTGGCGGGGACGGTGTAGCTGCTGGTGAAGGGCTGAATGTGACCACTGGCGTTGGCGAGACCGGTGTACATCTTGATGCTGCCATCGCTGAAGCGGTACATCATGCCCATGTCGGTACGGTGGTCACCGTTGAAATCACCGGTGATCAGCTTCATCGCGTTGCGGTCCCAGCTGTTGGCCGGGACGGTGTAGCCGACGGTGAACTCATCGAAGCCGCCATCGGCCTTGGCCAGGGCGGTGTGGAAGCCGATCGTGCTGTTGTCGTGGTGGTAGACCATCGCCGCGTCCGAGCGGCCGTCACCGTTGAAGTCGCCCGCGTGCAGCTCGATGGCGTTCCAGTTCCAGCCCGCGCTGGCAGGGACGGTATAGCTGCTGGTGAAGGGCTGAATGTGACCACTGGCGTTGGCGAGACCGGTGTACATCTTGATGCTGCCATCGCTGAAGCGGTACATCATGCCCATGTCGGCACGGTGGTCACCGTTGAAATCACCGGTGATCAGCTTCATCGCGTTGCGGTCCCAGCTGTTGGCCGGGACGGTATAGCCGACGGTGAACTCATCTAAGCCGCCATCCGTCTTGGCCAGCGCGGTGTAGAAGCCGATCGTGCTGTTGTCGTGGTGGTAGACCATCGCCGCGTCCGAGCGGCCGTCACCGTTGAAGTCGCCCGCGTGCAGCTCGATGGCGTTCCAGTTCCAGCCCGCGCCGGCAGGGACGGTGTAGCTGCTGGTGAAAGGCTGAATGTGACCACTGGAGTTGGCGAGACCGGTGTACATCTTGATGCTGCCATCGCTGAAGCGGTACATCATGCCCATGTCGGTACGGTGGTCACCGTTAAAGTCACCGGTGATGAGCTTCATGGCGTTGCGGTCCCAGCTGTTGGCGGGAACGGTGTAACCGACAGTGAACTCATCGAAACCACCATCCGTCTTGGCCAGGGCGGTGTGGAAACCGATCGTGCTGTTGTCGTGGTGGTAGACCATCGCGGCGTCGGAGCGGCCGTCGCCGTTGAGGTCGTTCTCGACCGTCGAGTAGAGCGCCGTCTCACGGATCCACTGGCCGATGTCGTCCACGCGGGCCGAGATGGCGCCCGTACGGGTTTCGGCGGCGTCGGTTCCGAGGCAGCCACCCTGCCAGGAGCGGGAGTTGACGCCGACGAGCTCACCGGCGGCGTTCAGAAGCGGGCCGCCCGTGTCGCCCTTGCACAGGACGTCGGCGCCCTTGCCGGTGACGGCCAGGGTGGTGGCGGTGCTGGAGTTGGTGGTGAAGGTGCCGGTGTGGAGCTTGCCGGGGACCCACTCCGTCTTCGTCCGTCCGAACCCGGCCGAGGTGAGGTCGGTGCCCGCGGCGGGAACCGTGGGGGTGATCGTGACGGCCGGGAGACCGGTGGCGGCGCCGGCCAGGCGGCCCAGGACGAGGTCACGGTCGGTGCGGGGCACGAGGTCGACGACCTCGACGGCTCTGCCGTCGGAGAGCGTGGCGATCGACTTGAATGCCGGCTTGCCGGCCGGGACCGCCGTGCCGGGAGTTCCGGCGAAGCAACTGGCCGCCGTGACGATCCAGTTGGCCTCGACCAGGGTTGCCGTACAGGCTCGGGCGTTGGCCTCGTCGCCGATGTTCAGCTTCACGACCGAGTTGTACTGGCCGGCCGGAGCCTCGGGGCCGGCCACCGCGAGGGCGGGAGCGGCCGGGAGCAGGGCGGCGGTGATCACCGCGGCGGAGAGCAGGCCGGCTGTCCGCGCCGGGCGCGGACGGGGTACGAGCATGGTTCTTCCTTCGATGAAGAGGTGCGTGGGAAGCGATCGGGGGCCGCGCGGGCAGCCCGTCCCCGGCCGACCTCCGTCGGCTTGACGGTCTCCCGCAAGGGTCCCGGTCGGCCGATCGGTGCTAGTTCGAGGTGCGGAGCTCGACGAGCACGTGGTCACGTCGCTGCGGGTCGGCGGCCTCGCCGACCGGCTTCCACTGGTTCTTGTCCACGTCGATGTTCTGCTCGGGGGCACCCTCAGCGGTCAGCTTGACGCTGGTCTTGTGAGTGGCGTCGCCCCGGAGGCCGTAGACGGTGGGGATCTCCACGGCCAGGTGGCCGGAGGACCCGGTGGTGCGGAAGCAGAACGTCCCGCGGGTCCGGGAGAAGACCTGGATCTGGCTTTCCGAAGAGGAGCAGTCGGCGAGCACGATGTGACCGTCACCGCGCTTGAGGACGATGCCGAGTTCGGCTCCGATCCGCGCGCCGTCGGGGTACTCGAACATCTCGACCGCGTAGCCGGGCTCGGCGTTCGCCGCCTGCACGGTGGAGGGAGACTGCGCGTAGGCCGCGGTCATGGCGGCGGCGCAGATCATGGTCGCCGCGCCCGTGGCGATGATCGTTCGGGAAATCTTCATGGTTCTTCCTTCTTATTCGAAACAGGTTTCCATTGGAGGCGCACCGCCAGGGCGGGCTACCTGCAGAGATCAGATGAAATATGCGACGCCGATGAGAGTGGCCAGGAAGGCGAGGAGGAACACGAGGGTCTGCCCGCGGGACAGTTCCTCCATCGGTTTCCCCTGGCGCTTCAGGTCCAACTGGCGGGTGACGTACCCGGCGAAGACGATCCTGAGGACGACCAGGATGACCATGGTGGCGGTGTAGAGCACCAGCGGCGTCCGGTCCGTGTAGCCGCGTGCGCCGGAGCCGCCGGCGATGGACACCGCGCCCACGAGGGGGAGCGACCAGGCGATCAGCCTGTCCCTCGGGGTCGTGGCCATGGACTGAGCGGCCAGGCCGAGTGCGAGCCCGGAAACGAGCGCGGCGATCCACCACTGGGAGGCGGACAGCTGAGAGGTCAGCACGGGATCCTTTGCCGTGTTCGCTGTATCCGGTGCGTACGGCCGTGCAAGGCCGAGGAACAGCGGTCCGACCTGATGTGGCACCTGGACCACCGGCCCCAGGGGAAGGTGTCGCTGCTGGTGACC
>NZ_JBEXPG010000106.1:12725-14824 GCF_040611935.1 Streptomyces sp. NPDC006512
GGGGCGGGACGGCTCAGCGCCGTCCCGCCCGCACGGGGTGACGGCCTACCAGGTGAGCCAGCCGACCACGGTGGTTGTCGCGTCTCCCACCGCACCAGCGGCACCGGCGATCTTCTTGCCGGCTTCCTTGGAGATCTGATTGCCCAACCTGCCGAGGATCTTCCCCTTGCCCATCAGGATGCCACCGAGCGCGAACGCGCCGAGTGCCTGGTGGAACCGCGCGTCGTGCCGGCCGTAGCTGATGCCATTGAGGAGCGCGCTCGCCCCCTGCAGCCCCCAGGAGACGATGCCGACGACCGCGGCAACCGCGAACAGGGGCGGGAAGATGAAGCCGCCGACCCCCAGGATGACGGCGGCGCCTCCGGCGACCGTGCTCCAGTGGCCGGTGACCTTGGCCCAGTCCTTGGTGTCCTTGACGTCCTCCGGCCACATGCCCCAGAACTTGGTCTCGCCGTCGTCGTCAACCTCCGTGGCCGGGCTGGTCCCTGCCTGCTCGTGCCACTTGGCCTGCTGCGCGGCCGATTGCGACGAGGTCGCGAGCTCGGCGTCCCGCTTGTTGATCTCGATCTGGTGGGCTGCACTGGCGGCCGCGGCCGCGGCCTTCTCGTCCTTGCCCGCCTGCGCGGAGGATTCGGCTGCCTGGGTCTTGGAGGACTGCGCGCTCGCCGCGAAGGCCACGGCCTGCTGAGCGGACGCCACGGCTTGGCGCATGGAGTAGTTCGCCGTCCGGGCAGCGACCTGGGCGAGGGACGCCGCGCTCTTCGCCTGCTGCGCCGACTGCGCCGCGGAGGCCGCGGACCGGTCGGCCGCGTCAGCGCTGTCCTTCGCTTCCTTCGCGGCGTTGTCGGCGTCCTTGGCGTACCCCTGTGCCTTCAGCGCCCACTCCGAGGCCTCCTGCGCGGCCTGGCGTGCCTGCGCCGCCGCCTCGGAGGCGCGAGCGGCATCCTGCAGTGCCTTGGCGGCGATCCGCGCGCCGTGGGCGATGGAGGCACGGATGGCCGCGATGTGGGTGGCGCGGTCGTGGTCGAGGCGGGCGATGTTGTACTGGTCGTGCATCACGAAGTAGCGCCGCATGCGGGCGGATCCCTCAAGGACGATCTTCGCCGCCGACTGCATGTAGGGGCCGTCGCTGCCGAGGAGACGGAACACCTCGACGTGGTCGTCCCGCTTGACCGCTTCCGCCAGTTCGACGGTGAGGAAGTGCGCCAGGGCCCTGCCGCTGCCGTCACGCAGCGCGGCCTCGGCCTTCTCCTTGACGGCCGGCCCCGGGTTCTCGCCCAGGATCCTGAAGATGGTGACCCGGTTGTCCACCGCCGCCGCCTCGACCACGCCGGCGTCGAGGAACTTCCGGGCGGCGTCGGGGTCGCCGCTGACCAGGGCCTGGTGTGCGGCCGTGGCGACCGCCGATGTGGTCACCCGGCTGACGGTGGCGACGTTCTCGCGGTCGTCCTGCTTCTGCGCGAGGTGACGGTCGGTGTCGATCCAGTTGGCCACGTCGGAGTCGGTGCCGGCCAGAGCGAATTCGGCGGCCTCCCGCGTCCAGGTACCGCCCGAGTCCAGGAGCTTGACGGCGGCCTTGCGGCCGGCGGCGGCCGCGTTGGGGGCACCGGTCCGAAGCGCCGTCTCCGCGGCGGCGATCAGGTCCTTGATCTCCGCCGAGGTCTGGTCCGCCTGCGTCCGCTGCCGCGCGGCCCGGGCCGCGTCGTCGGCCTCCGCCTGGGCCCCCAGCCGCGCCTCCAGGATGCCCAGCTTGGTGTCCTCGTCGATGCGGGCGAGCTCCGCGGCGCGAGCCGCCTCCTCGACCGCCTGGGCTTCCCTGATCGCGTCGGCGGCGGTGGTGGCCGCCTGCATCGCGGCCTCCGCATAGGCCGTGGACCGCTTGGCGTACTCGATCGCCTTACCCGCGTTGTCGGCCGCGTCCTCGGCTGCCTCGGCTGCCTTGATCGCGTGGGCGGCGGCGCTGCGGGCGGCGTCACGGGCGACACGTGCGGCGCTGGCCGCCCGGTTCGCGAGCGACTGGGCGGTGCCCGCGGCCCTGGTGGCCCGCGGCGAGGCGCTCAGCGTCTACCAGCGGCTGCGCGCCACGCTCGTGCGCGAGC
>NZ_JBEXPG010000107.1:0-14450 GCF_040611935.1 Streptomyces sp. NPDC006512
GCCGACCGGCAGGGCGCGGGGCCCTCGACACGCCACTCACCCG
This sequence comes from Streptomyces sp. NPDC006512, assembly GCF_040611935.1. Taxonomy (NCBI): domain Bacteria; kingdom Bacillati; phylum Actinomycetota; class Actinomycetes; order Kitasatosporales; family Streptomycetaceae; genus Streptomyces; species Streptomyces sp. NPDC006512. The sequence continues at coordinate 44 of NZ_JBEXPG010000107.1, forward strand.
GCGGCCCCGGGTCCCTCAGGACACGATGTCCTTGCGCGAGAACCCCCGGAAGGCGAGCGCGAACAGCACCACCGCGTACGACACCGACACCGCCGCACCCTTGATCATGCCGCCCCATTCCAGCTGCGGCTGCAAGGCGTCCGCCCAGGCGAACTGCCAGTGGGCGGGCAGGAACTCGCGCCACGACCCGAGGGCGGTGACGGCGTCCAGCACGTTCCCGACGATCGTCAGCCCGACCGCGCCGCCCACCGCGCCCAGCGGGGCGTCCGTCCGCGTCGACAGCCAGAAGGCCAGCCCGGCCGTGACCAGTTGCGACACGAAGACGAAGGCGACGGCCAGGGCGAGCCGCGGCAGCGTGTCCCCGGTCGCCAGCGCCCCACCTGTCGGCAGTTTCAGCGGCCCCCAGCCGTACACGGCCGTGCCCGCCGCCAGCGCCACCACCGGCAGCAGCACGATCGCCGCCAGGCTGAACCCGAGGGCCACGACCAGCTTGCTCCACAGCAGCCGGGCCCGCGGAACCGGCGAGGCCAGCAGGTAGCGCAGCGAGGACCAGCCGGCCTCCGAGGCCACGGTGTCCCCGCAGAACAGCGCGACGGGCACCACCAGCAGGAAGCCGGCCGACACGAACAGGCAGGTCACCGCGAAGTTCGCGCCGGATTCCGTGGCCGTGTCGATGAGGCTGATCCGGCCGTTGCCGCCGCCCGGTCCGTCGTCCGGGCCGCCGCCCACCGCGAACGCGATGATCATGACGAACGGCAGTGCGGCCAGCACCCCGGCCATCACCAGCGTCCGCCGCCTGCGCCACTGCCGCAGCGCCTCCACCCGCAGCGGCAGGGTCCGGCTCGCCCGGTAGCCCGGCGCGGTCTCCTGCACGGCACTCATGACGCACCTCCGATCAGGGTGAGGAACGCGTCTTCCAGCCGCCGGTGCGGCCCCACCGCCGCCACCGGCACCTCCAGCCGTACGAGTTCGGCGATCAGCCCGGCGGCTGTCGCGCCGTCGAGCCGTACGAGCAGCCCGTCGTCAGCGGCCACCACGGAACCCACTCCCTCCAGCGCCGCGACCTTCTCCGCGGTCACCTCGTCCACCGGCGCTGCGAGGGTGACCAGCAGCGTGTCCCCGCCGCCGGTGATCTCGGAGACCTCGCCCGCCTGCACGAGCCGCCCCCGGTCCATGACGACCAGGTGCGTGCAGGACTGCTCCACCTCCGACAGCAGGTGGCTGGAGACGATGACCGTCCGCCCGGCGGCGGCGTAGCGGATCATCACGTCGCGCATCTCGCGGATCTGCGGCGGGTCCAGCCCGTTGGTCGGTTCGTCGAGGATCAGCAGGTCCGGCATCCCGAGCATCGCCTGCGCGATGGCGAGCCGCTGGCGCATGCCCTGCGAGTACGTGCGCACCGCGCGCTCCAGCGCGTCGCCGAGTCCGGCGATCTCCAGCGCCTCCGCCAGGTGGGCGTCCTCGGCGGGACGGCCCGTGGCCTGCCAGTACAGCTCCAGGTTGGCACGGCCCGTCAGGTGCGGCAGGAAACCGGCCCCCTCCACGAACGCCCCGACCCGCGACAGCACCGGTGCCCCGGGCCGGATGGGGTGCCCGAAGACGCGGATCTCCCCGGCGTCGGGCGAGATCAGCCCCATCAGCATCCGCAGCGTGGTGGTCTTCCCGGCGCCGTTGGGCCCGAGCAGGCCGAGCACCTGCCCCTTCTCCACCCGGAAGGACAGGTCCCGCACCGCGTACCGGTCCGCCGACTTGGCGTAGCGCTTCGTCAGCCCGGTGATGTCCAGTGGTACGTCGGCCAGCGCGGGTTCGGGCTGCGCTTCTCCCACCCGGCTCCCGGCGCGGCCCCTGCCGGTCCTCCGGATCCCGAGCAGCCCCGCGGCCAGCGCCAGCGCGCCGAGCGGCAGCCACCAGGTCCAGGCGGGCAGGGCGGCCGCCGCCGTGGCCACCCCGTCCGCGACGGGCACCGCCAGGGGCCCCTCCGCCGAGACGGTGTAGGTGGCGGGCGCGGCGGGGGTCGCGTAGCCGAGGTCGGTGGCGGCGACCACCAGCCGTAGCCGGTGTCCGGGCTGGACGGCGTGGTCGATGGCCGGGAGCCGCAGCCTCACGGTGGCCGTCTCCCGGGCGTCGTCGATCCGGACGGGCGCGACCAGCTGGTTCGGCAGCACCTGCTGCCGCCCGTCGGGGCCCACGTCGTACACCTTGCCGAACAGGACGGCCGAACCGTCGGCAGCCGTCGACCTCACCTTCAGGGTGACGGCGGGCGTCCCGGTGATCCGCACCTGCTCGGTCAGCGGCTCCGACTCGAAGCGGGCGTGCTGCCCGGGGAAGTCCAGCGCGACGCCCGCCCCGAACGCGGCGAGCTGCCCGCCGATGCCGGGCAGCGCCGACAACGCGGGCGGGGTCCCGCCGGCCGGATTCGCGAACGCCTGCTCACGGCCGGACAGGGCGAACTCGCGCGGAGCGGAGCCGAGCCCGGGGTACGTGCCGGCGTCGGCACCGCGGAGCTTGATCTGGCCGTCGGTGGAGTCGATGCCGCCGCTGCGCGAGACCCGGAAGGCGGGGCCGGTGTCCACGCCCTCGTCGCCCTTGAGGTAGCGGTCGAACCAGTCCGTGACCCGGGCCTCGATCCGGGCGGATTCGCGCATGCCGCCGTCGTGGCCGCCCGCCGCCCAGTCCACGGCGACGGGCGCGCCGTTCCCCGCGATGGCCTTGGCCATGGCGTCGGCCTGGTCGAGGGGGAAGAGGGAGTCGTCCTGGCCCTGCACGATCAGCGCCGGAACCTTGATCCGGTCGCCCACGGCCGACGGGCTGCGCCGCTCCAGCAGTTCGCGCGCCTCGGCGTCGGGCTTGCCCGCCACCGCGACCCGCTCGTACATGGCGCACAGCTGGGGCTCGAACCGCCCGCAGCCGGAGGCGGCGGCCGGACCGGCGGCCTGCCCGGGGGCCTGCCCGGCGGGAGCCTCCGGGGGCGCCTGCGGGCCCTGGATGCCGCCCGCGGCGCCGGTGGTGAAGAAGATCCCGGTCCACAGCTTCTTGAAGACGCCCTGCGGGAAGAGGGAGTCGGCGAGGTTCCAGTAGGTGATCTGCGGGGCGATCGCGTCCACCCGTTTGTCGTACCCGGCGGCCAGCAGGGAGACGGCTCCGCCGTACGAGGCCCCGGCGACGCCCACCCGGGGGTCGCCGTCGGCGTCCAGCCGCACCTCGGGCCGGCGGGCCAGCCAGTCGACGAGCGCGGAGACGTCCTTGACCTCGTGCTCGGGGTCGTTGAGTCCGATCCGGCCGCCGGAGCGGCCGAAGCCGCGCGCCGACCAGGTCATGACGGCGTACCCGTCGCGGGCCAGCTGCTCCGCCTGCGCGCGGACGTCGTCCTTGCTGCCGCCGAAGCCGTGGCCGAGCAGCACGGCGGGCCGCTTCGTGCCGCCGCCGGCCGTGAAGTAGGAGGTGTCGATCGCGGCGCCGGGCATGTCCAGCGTCTGGTCCTGGCGGTGCACGGCCGGCGCGTCCCCGGAGGCGGCGGCCGCCGTCCAGGTACCGGCGCCGGCCAGGACGGCGAACGCGGCGACGCCGGAGAGCAGGCGGTCTCGGCGGCGCCGTGGCAGTCGGAGCTTCATACGGGAACCCTAAAGCCCGTGGTCCGCCGACCCGAGCTCCCTCAGGGGGAGCCCCACACCTTCTCCAGGACTACACCGGACGGCCCGGGTACCGCGCCCGCGGTACCCGGCCGCAGTACGCGGCCCCCGACGGCCCCCGGCGACGGCTCCGCGACGGCCCCGGCCTGCGGGGCGGGCCCGCCGGGCGGAGGATGGACGGCATGCTGCTCTCCGAGGTCGCGCGCGTGTCCCGGGAGGTGGCGGAAACCTCCGCCCGGTCCCGGAAGACCGCCCTGCTGGCGGAGCTCTTCGCCGCCGCACCCCCCGAGGAGGCGGCCCTGATCGTCTCCTACCTCGCCGGGCGGCTGCCGCAGGGCCGGCCCGGCGTCGGCTGGCGCACGCTCGGCCGCACGAGTGAACCCGCCGCCGCGCCCACCCTCACCGTGCCCGGCGTCGACGCCGCCGTCACCGCCCTCGCCGCCGTCGCGGGTCCCGGCGCGCAGGCCGAACGGGCCCGGATCGTCGACACCCTCATGGGGGCCGCCACCGAGCCCGAACAGCGGTTCCTGCGCAGCCTGCTGTCCGGGGAGGTGCGCCAGGGGGCCCTGGACGCGGTGGCCCTGGACGGGGTGGCGGCCGCCGCCGGGGTGCCGGCGGCCGCGCTCCGCCGGGCCGTGATGCTGGACGGTTCGCTGCCCCGCGTGGCCGCGGCGGTCCTGGCCGAGGGCGCGGCCGCGCTGGACCGGGTGACCCTGCGCGTGGGGCAGCCCGTCCAGCCGATGCTGGCGGGGACCGCCCCGTCGGTGGCCGGGGCCCTGGCCGCTCTCGGGCCCTGCGCGGTGGAGGAGAAGCTCGACGGGATCCGCGTCCAGGTCCACCGGGACGGGGACGACGTACGGATCTACACGCGCTCCCTGGACGAGATCACCGACCGCCTCCCCGAAGTCGCCGAGCTGGCCCGCACCTTCCCGGGAGAGCGGTTCATCCTCGACGGCGAGGTCATCGGGCAGGCACCCGACGGACGTCCGGTGCCCTTCCAGGAGATCGCGAGCCGGGTGGGCTCCCGGCTGGACGTGGCCGCCGCCCGGCGGACGCTGCCGGTGACCGCGTACTTCTTCGACCTGCTCCTCTCAGGGGAGGCGGTCCTGCTCGACCTCCCCGTACGGGAGCGGTACGCACGGCTCGCCGCCCTGGTCCCCGAGTCCTTCCGGGTGCGCCGCCTGACGACCGACGCCACCGAGGCCGGGACGGCGGCGGCCGAGGAGTTCTGGACGGCCACCCTGCGCAGGGGCCACGAGGGGGTGGTGGTCAAGGGGCTCGACTCCGGCTACGCGGCCGGCCGGCGCGGCAAGCACTGGCTCAAGGTGAAACCGGTGCACACCCTCGACCTGGTCGTCCTCGCGGTCGAGCGGGGCCACGGCCGCCGCACCGGACTGCTGTCGAACCTGCACCTCGGGGCGCGGGCCGCCGACGGTACGTACGCCATGCTCGGCAAGACCTTCAAGGGCCTCACCGACGCGATGCTCGCCTGGCAGACGGAGCGGCTGGGCGAGCTGGCGGTCGAGGACGACGGACACACCGTCCGGGTCCGGCCGGAGCTGGTGGTCGAGATCGCCTACGACGGCCTGCAGGCTTCCCCGCGCTACCCGGCGGGCGTGGCGCTGCGCTTCGCCCGCGTACTGCGCCACCGCCCGGACAAGGGGCCCGAGGAAGCGGATACCGTGGAGACCGTACTCGGGCAGGGAGGACCTCTCGGCGGGTGATTTTGCCCGAGAGGCAAGGGAGATTGCCAGACAGGCAAGTCTCTGGCTCAATCGGAGCATGCACCCCGCCCCCGGCACCGGTCCCGGAACCGTCCCGGACCCCGACGGCCCCGCCGACGAGCTGCCCACCGTGGCCCCGCAACTGCGTGACCTGCGCCGACGCGCCGGACTGACGCTGGAGGCGGCCGCCGCGCGGGCCAGGCTCTCCCCCGCGCACCTGTCCCGGCTGGAGACCGGCCGCCGACAGCCCTCGCTGCCGCTGCTGCTCGGACTCGCCCGCACCTACGGTACGACCGTCTCCGAACTGCTCGGTGAGACCCCGGCCACGGCCGATCCCATCGTACGGGCGGGCGGTCCGGGGGCCCGGGAGGCCGACGGGTGGACGTACTGGCAGGCCGGCGGCTCCGGCCGGGGCATGCAGGCGCTGCGCGTGCACGTGCCCGCACCGGCCGCCGGGAAGGGGCCGGGGCAGGGGGAACTGGTCCGCGTCCATCCCGGGGAGGAGTGGCTGTACGTCCTCGGCGGACGGCTGCGGCTGCACCTGGGGGAGAGCGAGCACCTGCTGGAGCCGGGGGACAGCGCGCACTTCGACTCGCTCACCCCGCACCGGATCGGCGCGGCCACCTCCGGCGGAGCCGACCTCCTGTTCGTCCACACCCTGTTGCAGAGCAGCCTCGCGGGCCTGTGCCTCGGCGGCGCCGAGCACCACCCCCGCTGACCGAGGAGCCGCACCGTGTCCCAGTCCCAGTCCCAGTCCCAGTCCCAGCCGCAGTCCCAGTCCGAGGGAGAGAACGTGCCGCACGCCACCGAGAGCGTCGAACAGGTCGAACGGACGGAGACCGCTCCCGCGCCGACCCTGCTCGGCCGCATCGAGTCCAAGTTCCCGCGGGGTCTGATCATCCGGCTGGTCGCCTACCTGTTCGTGGGCCACCTCTTCGCCTTCTTCGTCTACCTGCTCTTCGTCCTGGGCGCCGAGAACCAGTAGGGACCGGCCTCCGGGCGGCACCCTGCCGTCGCCGGCCGGGTGGGCGGCACCCGGAGCATGATCGGCCCGGGTTCAGCCGGGCTTCGGCCCAGATGCCCCGGAACCCGCTTCCGGCGGTTCCAGCGGCGGGGCCGTGACCGCGCACTGGGTGCGGCACTGCGGGTGCGGGGCTCCGGGCGCGGGCGTGCGCACGGTGGCCCACGCCAGTGCGGATCCGGCCACCAGGGCCCCGGCGCACCAGGGCATGGCCCGCCCGAACGCCGCGTCGAAGGACTCCGCGGAGAGGTACGCGTCCGGGCCCATCCCCGCCAGCAGCGGCAGCGCCGCGACGGCCAGGAGCCCGGCGGCGCGGGCGGCGGCGTTGTTGACGCCGCTGGCCAGGCCCGCCCGCCCGGGATCCACCGAGGCCAGCACGGTCGACGTGAGCGGGGCCACCAGGGTCACCATGCCGGCGCCCAGGACGATCAGGCCCGGCAGCACGTCCTGTACGTAGGAGGCGTCGGGACCCACCCGGATCATCAGCAGCATTCCGGCCGCGCACAGCAGCGGCCCCACCGTCAGCGGGATGCGGGGCCCGATCCGTTCGCCGAGTTCTCCGGAGCGGGCCGACAGCAGCAGCATCAGCGCGGTCGTCGGCAGCAGCGCGGCGCCCGCGGCCAGGGCGGAGTACCCGGAGACGACCTGGAGCTGGAGCACGATGAGGAAGAAGAAGCCGCCGAAGGCCGCGTACACGCAGACGGTGACCAGGTTGACGGCGGTGAACTGGCGGGACGCGAAGATGTCCGGCGGCACCATCGGATCGGCCCGCCGCCGCTCGACCAGCACGAAGACGCCGGCCAGGACGAGCCCGCCCACCGCCGCGCCGATGACGAACGGCGATCCGGACCGGGCCTCGATCAGGGCGTAGGTGAGCAGCGCCAGCGAGGCCGCGGCCAGTACCGCGCCGGCCACGTCGAACCGGCCGTGCGCCTGCGGGTCCCGCGACTCCGGTACGTGCTTCAGGGCCACCGGCACGCACAGCGCGGCCAGCGGCACGTTGATCAGGAACACCCACCGCCAGCCCGGCCCGTCGACCAGCCAGCCGCCGAGGAAGGGGCCCACCGCCGCGCCGACGCCGCCCAGCCCCGACCACAGGCCGACCGCCCGGCCCCGGTCACCCGCCCGGATCGAGGACTGGATCAGCGCGAGCGAGCCGGGGGTCAGGAGCGCGCCGCCGACGCCCTGCAGGGCCCGGGCCGCGATCAGCACCCCGGAGTTCGGCGCCAGTCCGCACAGCAGCGAACCCACCGCGAACCACACCACGCCGAGCACGAAGATCCGCCGTCGCCCGAAGCGGTCGCCGAGCGCGCCGCCGACGAGGATCAGCCCGGCCAGGGTCAGCAGGTAGGCGTTCACCGTCCACTGGAGGACGGCCAGGTCGGCGTCGAGGTCCTGCCCGATGCGCGGGAGCGCCACGTTCACCACGGTCGAGTCCAGCATGGCCATGGCCGACCCCAGGACCGTGGTCAGCAGGATCCACCGCCCCTGGGCGGATCCGAGGGGTACGCCGGGCGCGGGTGAGGTCATGTCACCAGGCTGGCGCGTGCCGCGGGGGAGGGCCACCCGGCGGGGCGGCCGCGGGGGGCGGGTTCCGGACGGCCGGCCCGGCGTCACGTACGGCTCATTAGGCCCTCTTGTAATGAGCATGGCACCTCGTTCACCATGACCCGCGCACGTCACGCACGCACGTTCCGCACAACCTGCACACGGCGTACGAGGAGACCACACGTGGCCCAACGCAACAGACGATCCTTACGCGCGGCGCTCGCCGCGCTGACCTCGGTCCTGCTCCTGCCGGTCGGCGCGGGAGTCGCCGCCGCCGCGCCGGAGCCCGGTCCCGCACCGAGCGCGGCCGAGCGCAAGATCGAGCCCAAGCTCCGCACCCAGCTCGACGAGTCGGCGAAGGCCGTCTTCTGGGTCTATCTCGACAGTGCCGCCGACCTCACCGCCGCGGGGAAGCAGCAGACCCGCGCCGCCAAAGCAGAAACGGTTCTGCGGCTGAAGAAGGGCCACGCCGAGCGGAGCCAGGCCGAGGTCCTCAAGGCCCTGGACGGCGCCAAGGCCGAGTACACCTCGTACTGGATCGTCAACGCCGTCCGCGTCGTCGGCAGCCAGAAGCTCGCCGGGAGCCTCGCGCAGCGCCCCGAGGTGTCCCGCATCGACGCCGACGACAAGGTCACCCTCCCCAAGCCCGCCGAGGGCGCCCGGGAGAAGGCCGTCGCCGACGCCGTCGAGTGGAACATCGACCGGATCAAGGCCCCGCAGGTGTGGGACCAGCTCGGCGTCCGCGGCGAGGGCATCGTCGTCGCGAACATCGACAGCGGCGTGGACTACACCCACCCGGCCGTGAACGGCCAGTACCGCGGCAAGAACGCGGACGGGTCGTACACCCACGCCTACAACTGGTTCGACCCGGCCGGCGTCTGCGACACCGCCGCGCCCTGCGACAACAACGACCACGGCACCCACACGATGGGCACCATGGTCGGCGACGACGGCGGCGCCAACAAGATCGGCGTGGCCCCGGGGGCCAAGTGGATCGCCGCCAAGGGCTGCGAGTCCAACTCCTGCTCCGAGGCCTCCCTGCTCGCCTCCGGCCAGTGGATCGTCGCCCCGACCGACCTGAACGGCCAGAACCCGCGTCCCGACCTGGCCCCGCACGTCGTCAACAACTCCTGGGGCGGCTCGGGCGGCGACACCTGGTACCAGGAGATCGTCAACACCTGGCGCGCCGCCGGCATCTTCCCGGCCTTCTCCAACGGGAACGCCGGCCCCGGCTGCACCACCAGCGGCTCCCCGGGCGACTACGCGAACTCCTACAGCTCCGGCGCCTTCGACATCAACAACACGATCGCGTCGTTCTCCTCGCGCGGCGCGGGCCCCGGCGGCATCGTCAAGCCGAACATCGCCGCGCCCGGCGTGAACGTCCGCTCCTCCGTCCCGGGCGGCGGCTACGAGGCCTTCTCCGGGACCTCCATGGCCTCGCCGCACACCGCGGCCACCGTGGCCCTGCTCTGGTCGGCCGCGCCCGCCCTCGAAGGCGACGTCGCGCAGACCGAGTCGCTGCTCGACGGCACCGCGCAGGACACCGACAGCAGCCAGTGCGGCGGCAGCCCGGCCGACAACAACGTCTTCGGCGAGGGCCGGCTCGACGCCCTCGCCGCCGTGAACGCCGCTCCGCGCGGAGCGATCGGCGCGCTCGGCGGCACCGTCCGCACCGCGGGCGGCGAGCCCGTCGCCGGCGTCAAGATCACCGCCGACGGCCCGATCGACCGTACGGCCACCACGGCCGCCGACGGCAGCTACCGGTTCACCGCCCTCTCGGTCGGCGACTACGCGCTGACCGCGGCCAAGTTCGGCTACGGACAGCAGACCCTGACGGCGACCGTGACCGAGAACGGCACCGCGACCGGTGACTTCACCCTCACCCAGGCGGCCTCCGGCAAGCTCACCGGCACCGTCTCCTCGGCCGCCGGTCCCGCCGCGGGCGCGGCCGTCACCATCGCCGACACCCCGGTGACCGCGACCACCGACGCGCAGGGCCGCTTCGAGGTCACCCTGCCGCACGGCACGTACGACGTGAACGCCACCTCGCCCTCCCGCTGCGTCACCGGCGGCACGGCGAAGGTCACCGTCGGCGGCGACACCACCGTCGCCGTCACCCTTCCCGAGCGCACCGACGGCTACGGCTACGCCTGCGCCGCCGCGGGCGACCGCCCGTACACCGCGGGGAACCGGCAGCTCGCGCTGACCGGTGACAACACCACCGAACGCGTCGACCTCCCCTTCCCGCTGCCGCTGTACGGGAAGACGTACGCCCAGGCCTGGATCGGGACGAACGGCACGGTCAGCTTCGGCGGCAACCACACCGGTGACATCAACGGGGACCTGCCGAGCGCGGCCACGCCCAACGCGGCCCTGTACCCCTTCTGGGACGACCTGGTCGTCGGCGCCGCGGGCAGCGGCTCGGGCGTCTTCACCGCCGTCACCGGCACCGCCCCGCACCGCAGTTACGTGATCGAGTGGCGCGAGGTGTCCCACTGGTCGGCGCAGGCGGAGAAGTTCTCCTTCGCCGCGGCGATCGGCGAGGACGGCACCGTGACCTACTCCTACAAGGGCACGGGCGGCACCGGCATCAAGGGCGGCTCCACGGCCACGGTCGGCCTGGAGAACGCCACCGGCACCGACGCCTTCAAGTACTCGTTCAACACCGCGGTCATCACCGACGGCCTGTCCATAGGCTTCCGCACCACCAAGAGCGGTGTGGTCGCCGGCCGGGTCCTCGACGCCAACGACGGCAACGGAGTCGGCGGCGCCACGGTGACCGTCGGCAGCGGCGACACCGCCGTCTCCGCCGTCACCGCCGCGGACGGCGGCTACGTCGTCCAGAGCCCGTCGGGTCCGCGTACGGTCTCCCTGTCGGCCCCGTCCTACGAGTCCGCCCAGGCGGCCGTCGACATCAAGGCGGCCGACGTCACGACGGTGACCCAGTCCCTGCGCACCGGCAAGGTCACCGCCGCCAAGTCCGCGGTGGAGATCGTCCTGCCCGCCGGGCAGAAGCGCACCCGCACCCTCGACCTCACCAACCCCGGCCTCGGCACGGCGTTCACGGTGACCGAGGACGCCGCCTGGCTGACGGCCACCCCGGCGGACGGGAACCTCCCGACCGGCGGCAAGGCCGCGCTCACCCTCGCGGTGGACACCGAGGGCCTCGCCCCCGGCTCGGTCCTGACCGCCGACCTGAAGATCACCTCGGCCAGCGGCCGGAGCCCGGTCCTCACCGTCCCGGTCAAGATCGTGATCCCGCGCTACCAGCTCGCCGTCGACGCGGGCTCCGACTACGCCGGCACGGACGCCGCGGGCGACGCGTGGTCCGCGGACCGCAAGTACACCCCCGGCTCCTACGGCTACCAGGGCAACGCCGGAGTCCAGTCCACCGGCCGCACCGTCACCGGAACGGACGACCAGCGGCTGTTCCGCAACGCCCGCGAGGGCATGTACGAGTACCGCTTCGACAACGTGCCGAACGGCACCTACACCGTGGAGCTGGGCTTCGCCGAGCTCTCCTCCACCAAGCCGAACAAGCGCGTCTTCGACGTCCTGGCCGAGGGCACCCAGGTCCTGCCCTCCCTGGACATCTCCCTGGAGGCGGGCACCTACACCGCCCTGACCAAGACCTACACGGTCACCGTCACGGACGGGGTGCTCAACCTCCGCTTCGTCACGCACAACGGATTCGGCAAGCCACTGCTGAACACCCTGCGCGTGACCGACCGCCCCGACAGGAGCTAGTCACCGGATTCCCGAGCTGAAGGGGCGGGGCGTGCGGGGCGGTTTCCCGGGCGCCCCGCCCCCCGGCATTCGGGTGGCCGGCGGCGACTTCGCCGCGACCTGCCCGGGCCGGTGCGCGGGGCGACGTAGCGTGGCCGACCATGACCACCCCGCACAGCGAACAGGGCGCCCGGATCGAAGCCCTCGTGCGCCGCGCCGACCCGGACGCGGTCTGGGCGCTGGGGTCGGCGGACGCCGTCCATGCGGCCTCGGACGGTGACGGGGACGGCCCGCTCGACGCCCGCGCCCTCACGGCGGTACTGGCCCTGTGGCCCGTCCTCGGCAGCCTCGTCACCCGGGGGGACCTGACGCTCCACACCCCCCTCACCGTCTACGGCGGCGGCGCCGCCGAGGGACTGCCCGAGGGGACCACCGCCCACCACCTGCTCACCCACGCCGACGGCCCGCCCGCCCTGACCGCGCTCACCCGCCTCGCCGAACACCTGTGCGGCACCCCGCTGGCCGAGTTCGCCGCCACCCGGATCTGGGGCCCCCTCGGCATGGCGCGCACCCGCCTCACCGACGCCACCCTGCACACCTCACCGGCCGACCTCGGACGCTTCCTGCGCCACCTGCTGTCCACCGCCGACGACCCCATCGCCCGCGCCTGGACCGCCGACTCCCTGCGGATCCGCACCGGCGAACTCACCCCCTCCCGCGGCCTGCTCTGGCACCCCGCGCCCGCCGGGGTCTGGGCCCACCAGCCGCCGGCCGGCGCCGGACCGGCCCTGTGGGTCTCCCCCCGCCACGGTCGCTGGGCCACCCTCCAGACGGCCGTCGGCCCCGGCCGCGCCGGCGCGCTGCGCACCGCCTTCCGCGACGCGGTGTTCGCCCCAACTCCCGCCCTTTGAAGTGCTGTTGTACGATCCGAAGGCATGACGACGACCAAGCGGAAACCCTCCGACGTGCCGGACCCCCGCACCCCCTGGGACGAGATCGCACCCGGCCTCTGGATGGGCGGCCACGTCTGGGCCGATGACACCGGGGAGGTCCGGCCCGCCGTCGTCCGACGCGAATTCGACCTCGTCATCAGCCTGTTCACCCGGCCCGGCCACGGCCCGGACCCGGCCGCCGAGCACGTCGTCGGCGAGATGCCGGACGCCCCCCTCACCACCGCGCAGCTCCGCACCGTCCAGCACCTCGCCCGCACCGCCGGACAGGCCCTCGACTCCGGCCGCACGGCCCTCGTCCGCTGCTACTCCGGCTACAACCGTTCGGGGCTCGTCGTCGCCCAGTGCCTCGTCGACCGGGGCCTGCCGCCCGCCGAGGCGATCGCCCTGATCCGCAGCCGCCGCTCTCCCTGGGCGCTGCACAACCCCGTCTTCACCGACTACCTCAGCGCCGGTCTGGAGACCGCCGCGCTGCTGGGAGGCCTCGACCCACTCCCGTAGCGCAGTCGGAGCGCGCGCCCCGGGAGGGCGACGTACGGTGATCCCGAAGTCGCTGTCCGTGGACCACCGGAGTGGAGGTCCGCGGTTCCCCCGCCCCCTGCGCAGTACGCGAGGAACCCATGTCCGACGCCGTGACCGCCCCGGCCACCGACCCGGATGCCGATGCGCTCGACGCCCTGTGCCGGGACCTGGCCGAGGCCGCAGACGCCGTCGGCGAAGCCGCCCGGTACGCCTCCGGACTCGCCCTCGGGGCCCGGCTGCCCGCCTCCGCACTCCTGCGCCCGGGCGGCCGCCGCCGGGCCTGGCGCACCCTGCTGCACACCCTCACCGACCCGGCCGGACTCGGCTGGGCCCCGCGCGGGCGGGGCGTGGCGAGGGCCGGCTGGCTGGCCGGGATCCTGGCCCGCCGGGAGAACCTCGCCGTGAGCACCGCCGTGTGCGGTCTGAAGGCCCGCATCCGCGTCGCGGGCCTGGACCGGCCCGAGCTGTACGCCGACCCGGACTGCGCCGCCGTCCTGCGGGCGGTGGCACAGGACCGGCAGGCCGAGGCCACCCGGGCCTTCCGGGCCGTCGTGCGCGAGCGGGGTGCCCGGCACGCCTTCACGGCCCTGGCGCCGTCCTTCGCCGACATCCTGGCGTGGCACGCCCTGACCGACGAGAACCCCTTCAACGACCACGCGGGCTGGCAGGTCGCCACCGGGCGGGCCGTCACCGCGCGGCCGCTCCTCGGGCTGGGCGCCGCCCTGCGCGCGTTCTTCGACCCGGGCCGCGTACGGGAGGAACCCCCGGCCCCGGGGAACCCGGACGGCGTCGACGTCACCGGGACCCTCGCCGGCTACGTGCGCAACACCGCGCTGATCGGTGCGGCCGACGTCCTGCTGGTCCAGGAGGTGACCGGCTCCGACGGGCTGCCGCGGCACGTCGTGCACCTGCCGGACCGCGCCACGGTGCGCGCGGTGGCGCGGGCCGTGCGCGGCGAGGTCCCCTCCGGCGCCGCGCTGGTCCTGGCCGGCCGCGGCGGCGGCGCGGTCACCGCCACGGAACTGGCCCGGGACCGGGACTTCACCGCCGTCTACGCCGTCACCCACGTCGTCGCCGTCGCCATGCCGCCCGGCGCCCGGGCGGACGCGGGTCCCCGGGCCCGGCTGCTGTCCGTCCCGCCGGCCGGCGACGCCTGCCGCGCCCCCGGCCAGGCCGCCGACCGTGCGGCCGTCACTATGTGACAGGATCTGGCCATGAGCGAGGCGCGTACGGAACCGACGGCAACCGCGGGACCGACCGGGCGGAGCGGCACCGACGGCCGCCACC
>NZ_JBEXPG010000108.1:0-13843 GCF_040611935.1 Streptomyces sp. NPDC006512
ACTCGCTACGACAAAACCCGCGAGTCCTACCAGGCAGCCGTCACCGTCGCATCCCTGTTCCTCTGGCTAAAGCCCCTTTGAAGACACTGCCTAGGTCGTGTCGGACCGGGGGCCCCTCCCCAGGAGCATTGAGTACGGGTACTCAGGCGCGGGTCACGCCACCCCGCGACGATGGTGATCACCGCCCGGGGCGCCGCCGCGCCCCGCACCGACACGGCCCACCAGGAGAAACATGCGCTCCCTGCGCGCCCTCGTACGCCTCACCTTCTGCAACTGGGCCTCGGGCCTCTACCTCGGACTCGGGTGCTTCCTCCTGCTCGTCGGAGCCGGCGACGAAGCCAACCAGACCGCGGGCCTGTTGGCCCTCTTGCTCGCGGTGCCGACCGGAGCCTTCCTGATGTCGGGCGTCAACTCCGCCGGCTCGTGGGCGCAGGGGGACGCGGCGATCTGGACCGTCCTGGCGGTCTCGTACCTGTTCCAGGCCTTCCTGCTGGGCCTGTTGGCCCGCGCGATCCGCAGGGCGGTCAACCGCGGCACGCGCCTCCCGGGCGCCGGGGACCTGCCCGGCGGCCACTGAACCCGGAGCGCCGGCCCTGGCCGGTCAGTAGCGCACTGCCCTCGCCGTACTGGCCAACGAGGTGCCCGTCAGCTTGTGGGTGCTGCGGGCGACGCCCTGCCCCGTCCCGTTGCCCGCGACGTCGGCGACGGTCACCACGACCGTGTCGAGGCGGTTGCCGCTCTCGTCCTTGAAGTCGACCTGCACCGCGAACGACTTCTTCGACGCGTCGGTGTTCTTCACCGTCACGGGGACGACCGTGTACCCCTCGGCGTCGTTCGACGCCGCGCCCAGCGTCACGTCGTCCTTCGCCTGCGCGCCGTTCTTGATGTCGGCGAACTTGTCCTCCGCCGCGGCCGCCGCCGACGCGGCGGCGGAAGCGGCCGCGGACGCCGCGGAGGACACCGCGGCACCGGCCGACTGCACCGCCGAGGCCGCCTTCGACGCGGCGTCCGAGGCCGAGCCCGCCCCGTCGGAACAGCCCGCCGTACCGCAGACCGCCATCACGATCACCGCACCCGCCGCCAGACCACGCCTCACCACGACCACCCAGCCTCTCCACGACTCGCTGCCTGCCGTCCATCCAACGTCGCGCCCCCGCCCGCACCGGTCCCGACCCGGCGACGCAACCGGGTGAATGCCCGCGGCAGAGCGCCCGAGCGGGGACGTGCCTAGGCTGGAAGGGGCGCTCGGATGAGGTGAGGCCATGACCACGAAGCGGATCCCCGCACTCGCCACCGCTTCCGCCGTCGCCGCCGCGTGCCTGCTGTCCGGATACGCGCACCCCTCCGGATACGCGCACCCCGGCGACAGGGCGTCCGCCGCGACGGCCGGCGCCGGCACGCGGGACGCCTCCTGCCGGACCTCCCTCCCCGACAGTTTCTGGCGGGCGCCCGTCGACACGCTTCCCGTGCACCGCGACTCCGCCCGCTACGTCGCTTCCATCGGCTCCGCGGAACCCCTGCACCCGGACTTCGGGTCGGGGCTCGTCGACGGCAGCCCCATCGGCATCCCCATCACCGTCTCCGACACGCAGCTACCGGAAGCGAAGGTCTCCCTCGACTACGCCGAGGAGAGCGACAGGTCCGGGTACCGGATCCCGCAGGACGCGAAGATCGAGAACGGTCCGGCGAGCGACGGCGACCGGCACGTCGTCGTCTGGGACCGGGCCCTGTGCAAGTCGTACGAACTCTGGGACGCCGAGCCGCAGGGCGGCAACGCCTGGCACGCCGGTTCGGGGGCGGTCTTCGACCTGCGGAGCCACGAGCTGAGGCCCGACGGGTGGACCTCGGCCGATGCCGCGGGCCTCGCCGTCCTCCCCGGGCTGGTGCGCTACGAGGAAGCCGCGGCCGGGCGGATCGACCACGCGATCCGCATCACGGTGCCCCGCTCGGACCAGAGCTACGTCTGGCCCGCGCGGCACCAGGCGGGCGCCGCGGCGGACGCGTCGCTCCCGCCCATGGGACTGCGGCTGCGGCTCAAGAGCTCGGTGGACACCTCGAAGCTGGCCCCGCAGGCCAAGGCCGTGGCCGAGGCGCTCAAGAAGTACGGCGCCATCGTCGCGGACAACGGTTCGGCCTGGTTCATCACGGGCGAGGAGAACCCCGGGTGGGACAACGCCCAGCTCCGCGGGCTCAAGGCCTTCAAGGGATCGGACTTCGAGGCGGTCGACACCTCCGGCATGCAGCAGTCAGCGGACTCGGGCGCCGTCGCGCCGAAGTAGCCCCGCCGGGCAGACAGGACTGTGACGGCACTGCCTAGTGCCGTGACCGGAAAGGTCCACCGGGTCGCGACGCCCGGCACGGAACCTCTCCGCGTTGTCGGACCACGGAGGTACGTCCGGTACGAGCCGCGGCCCTCCGCCTTGAGATGCACCGCACCGGACGCCGCGCCCCGGCAAACCTTCCCGGCCACGGCACTAGACGCGCACCGCGCCGAGCTGCGCCGCTTTCGACGGCGCACGGCCCGGGGGTTCCCACGTCCAGGTGCGGACGTCGGTGAAGCCGGCCGCGCGGACGGTGTGCGCGAGGGCCGGCAGGGCGGTGGGGAGCCACTTCTCGTGGGCGGAGAGAAACAGGCGGCCTCCGGGGCGCAGAACGCGGTGCAGTTCGGCGAAGGCGCCGGGGAGGTCGGGCCAGAGTTGGACGTTGTTGACGGAGATCACGACGTCCACGGAGGCGTCGGGTTCACCGGTGTCGGCGGCGGTGCCGAGGGCGAGGCGCAGACGGCCCCCGTCGATCGCGGAAGCGCACCGGCGGCGGGCCGCGGCGAGCATGACGTAGGAGGGGTCGACGCCGATCACGTGGGCCGAACACCGGGCGGCGGCCACGAGCCCGACACCGGGCCCGGGACCGACGACCAGGACGACCTCCTCCTCGGACGGCGCGGCCAGCGAGACGACACGGCGCTCGGCGGCGGCGTTGCCGTGCGCCATGAGCCGGCCGCCGAGGCGGCCCAGCAGGCCACTGGGCACACCGAAGCCCTTCATCAGGAGGCGCTGCGCGGCGCTCCCCACGGCCCCGCCTCAGCCGCCGTCGCGCGCGGGACCACCGCTTGCGGGGCCGCCGCCGGTGCCCGGGTCGCGCCACATCGGCCACAGGACCGGCCCGCCGTCCGGCAGCCGGATCTCTCCCGTGACACGGAAGCCGAACCGTTCGTAGAACGGGACGTTGGAGGGCTTGCTGGACTCCAGGTAGGCGGGCTGCCCGAGCCGGTCGCAGTCGGCCAGCTGCTGCCGCACCAGCGCCGAACCCACGCCCCCGCCCTGTGCGACCGGATCGGTCCCCAGGCACGGCAGGTACCAGTGGGGCGTGTCGGGGTGGGCCTCGTGCAGGGTGTTCTGGACGTCCGCGGCACGCCGCAGTCCGCCCGGGCCGAAGGCGCGTACGTACTGCGGCATCGCCGCCAGCTCCCGCAGCGCGGAGGTTTCCCAGCGTCCGGGACCCGACCACAGCGCGGCCCCCAGCAACCGCCCGTCGGCCGTCGCGGCCACCCGGACACCGCCGGTGCGCGGCCGCTGCTGCCGCTCGACCAGCTTGAAGAAGCGGGCCATCCGGCGCTCCCGGCCGGACGCCCCGGGGAACATCCACGTCGTGACCGGGTCGTCGGCGAAGGCGCGGGCCAGGAGCGCGGCGACCGCCCCCGACTCGGCCGGCCCGGCGCACCGGATCCCGTACCCCGCGGACGGCAGCGCTGTGCGTGCGTTCATGGGGTCACGGTAGGCAGCCCGGCCGGGCCGCCCCCGCCGCGCGCCCGTGACACGCCGGTGAGCTCCCTCAGGTGAGGCGGCGCCGCGTCCACCAGAAGCAGAACAGCGCGAGGACTCCGGCTGCCGCCAGGCAGACGCCCGTCTCCATCCACTGGAGCGGCCACAAGTGGGACGTCGGATGGTACTCGGCCCACTCTCCCGTGACCCCCCGCCGGGCGAGGCACTGCTCGTAGTCCCCGGCGCTGAGGCACGCACTCGCGTCGGGCACCCGCTGTCCGGTCGCGGACAGCAGCCCTTCGGCGCGCAACCAGGCGCCGTCCGGCACCGGGACGGCCCCGCCCCGCGCCTGCGCCACGCGTACCGGCCACAGGGCGCCGCGCACCTGCTCCAGCGCGTACAGCAGTACCGCGCCGACGACCACGGTGGCACCCATCGCGGCGACCGTGCGCCGGATCAGCAGGCTCGAAGTCACCCCGGCCAGCAGCAACAGCAGGGACTTGGCGACCGGGGCCGGGCCGATCGCGTCGTAGGGCATCGGGCCGTACCAGGGGAAACCGCTCCCGACCGGGCCGTCGATCGTGTGCCACCACCAGGTCGCGGCGGCGGTGACCAGCCCGCCGAACAGGACCGTCAGGGCGGCGGGCACGGCGAGCTTCGCCAGGAACCAGCGCGTACGCGTCACCGACTGGGACAGGACGGTGCGGTACGTCCCGGACTCCAGCTCCTGCGCGAACAGCGGTGCGCCGAGGAACAGGCCGAACACGAAGGGGAGGAGGACCAGGACCTGCAACGGCCGCCGCAGCGGGTACTGGTGCTGCTGCTGGAACTCCTTGAGGAGCTCCACGCACTCCCGGGACTTCTCCGCCGCCGCGCCCGCGCACTCGGACAGCCGTGGCGTGACGGCGTCGGCCGCCCCGTACCCGCCGATCAGGAAGAAGCCGGCGACCAGTACCGATCCGGTGAGGAGCGCCCAGCGGACGGCCCGGTGCTGGCGCCACACGAGCCAGGTCACGCCCCGCAGGCCCACCGGGCCCCTCATGCCCGGTCCCGGGCGGGCTCGGGGCGGGCGGAGGCGGTGATCACCGTGGGCAGGGCGGGGTCGCGCAGGTAGGTCATGAGGAGGTGTTCCAGGGAAGGTGCCGGGCCGTCGCCGCCGGGGCGGTGGGCGGTACGGAGCTCGTCGATGCCGCCAGCGAGGCGGACCCGGCCGGAGCCGACGACGAGCAGGAAGTCGCAGGTGTCCTCCAGTTCGGACACCACGTGCGAGGAGAGGACCACGGTGGTGCCGTGCGCGTCCGCCTCGGTCAGCAGGAGCTGCGCCATCTCGTGGCGGACCAGCGGGTCGAGGTCGGCCATCGGCTCGTCCAGCATGAGCAGACCGGGGCGTTTGCCGAACGCGAGGGCGAGGGCGACGCGGGTGCGCTGGCCGCCGGAGAGCGAGCCGACCTTCGCGCCGGGCGGGATGCCGCCGCCCGCGATGACCCGCTCGGCGACGGCCTGGTCCCAGCCGGGGTTCGTCTCCCGGCCCATGCGCAGGACCTCCTCCACCCGGAAGCCGCGGTAGAGCGGCTTGTCCTGGCTGAGCAGGGCGGTCGTGCGCCGGGCGGCCGGCGAATGCGGCGCGGCGCCGAAGACGCTGATCGAACCCTCGGTGGGCGTGAGGAGGTCGGCGGCCAGGGAGAGCAGGGTGCTCTTGCCCGCCCCATTGGGCCCCACCAGGGCGCAGACCCGTCCGGCGGGTATCTGGAAGGTGCAGTCGCGCAGGGCCCAGCCGCGCCGGTAGCGGCGCCCGAGCCCGACCGCACGCAGGGCGGGGACGGCGGGCGTGCCGGAGCGATTCACCGGCCGCTCCCGGCCCGTCGGAGGGCCGCCGACCCCAGGGTCGCGCCGGCCACGAGGAGCGTCAGGTCCGCGGTCCGGACCGGCAGGTAGGAGGGGAGGGGGAGGCGTGCGCACAGGGCGTGGGCGAGGGGCACCCCGCCGGCGGCGACCAGCAGCACGGCGAGGACGCCGAGCAGCAGGGTCGCGGGCTTCGGTCCGTTGTTCATGGCGCCGACGCTAGGGAAGCCGTCCGGTCCGGCACATCGGCTCAAGGTCGGCGCACGCGGCGACCTTCGGAGGGGCGGACGGCGACCTTCCGGGGGGCGGGTGAAGGCCGCGGTATCCAAAGTATGGGGTTCCCCGACCAAGGACCGGATGTACGTTTTGCCCCTGTTGCGTCGCGTACGCTCTTGGCCCATGCCCCGAATCCCACGCCAGCGGACCATCGACCTCGCCGTCGTGGTCTTCGCCCTCGGCCTGTCGGTGGCGTTGACCATGACCAGCAGCAACCCGCTGCTGATGTTCCCGCGCATGGGCGTGGGCACCAGGCTGCTGTTCCCCGTCGAGGACTTCCTCCACGTCGGGCACGGAAGCCACGGCCCCCGCTTCTTCGGCACCGGGCTGGTCGCCGGGACGGGCGCCGCGCTCGCCCTCTGGTGGCGCCGCCGCTTCCCGCTGGCCGTGGCCGCCGTCACCCTCGCCCTCGGTCTGACCTGCCCGGCCGTCACCGTCTCCGCGATGGCCGCCCTGTTCACCGTCGCCGCGCTCCGCCCCCTGCGCACCACCCTGTGGGTGGCGGCGGCCGCCGCGCTGCCCGTGCCCCTCGTCATGGTGCTCGGTGAGATGCCCAGCACCGCCTTCTCCACCCTGGGCATCCTCCTGATCGCCTGGGCCCTGGTCGCCCTCGCCGTCGGCTGGGGCCTGTTCGTACGCTCCCGCCGCATGCTGGTCGACGCCCTGACCGAACGGGCCCGGCGCGCCGAGGAGGAAGCGGCCCGGCAGGCGGTCGAGGCGCAGCTGCGGGCCCGCGAGGACATCGCCCGCGAGATGCACGACGTACTGGCGCACCGGCTGTCGCTGCTCAGCGTCCACGCCGGCGCCCTGGAGTTCAACAGGTCCCCCGACCCCGCGGCCGTGGGCCGCGCGGCAGGCGTGATCCGGGACAACGCCCACCAGGCCCTCCAGGACCTGCGCATGGTCATCGGCGTGCTGCAAGCGCCCGGCGACGAACCGGCGGACGCGCGGGGCGGGCCGGCCGAAGCACCCCAGCCCGTACTGGAGGACCTCGACCGCCTCGCACACGAATCCCGCGCCGCGGGCATGCGCCTCGACCTGCGGGTGGACGTCGACGACCCCGCCCGGGTCCCGGACCTGGCGGGCCGCACGGCGTACCGGATCGTCCAGGAGGCACTGACCAACGCCCGCAAGCACGCCCCCGGCGCCGCCGTCGTCGTCGAGGTGAGCGGTGGCCGCGACAGCGGGCTCGACATCATCGTCCGCAACCCCGTACCCGCACAGCGGGTGCCCGCCGGCTCCGCCATCCCCGGATCCGGGCGGGGCCTGATCGGGCTGGGCGAGCGTGCCGCCCTGGCCGGCGGACAGCTGCGGCACGGCCCCGAACACGGCGAGTACCTCGTCCAGGGATGGCTGCCGTGGTCCGCATGATCCGCGTACTCCTGGCCGACGACGACCCGCTGGTGCGGATGGGGCTCCAGCTGATGTTCGGCGGCGTCGAGGACATCGCCGTCGTCGCGGAAGCGGCCGACGGCGAACAGGCCCTCGCCCGTGTCGCGGAACACGCCCCCGACGTGGTCCTCCTCGACATCCGGATGCCCGTGATGGACGGCCTGGCCGCGACGCTGGCCCTGCGCGCCCTGCCAGATCCCCCCGCGATCGTCATCCTGACGACCTTCAACCCGGACGAGTACGTCGTACGGGCGCTCAGTGCCGGAGCCGCCGGCTTCCTCCTGAAGGACACCCCGCCGACGGACATCGTGGCCGCCGTACGCAGGGTGGCCGCCGGCGAACCCGTCCTCTCCCCGGCGGTGACCCAGCAGCTCATCGCCCGCGTCGCCGCCCCGGCCACGGAGCCCGCCCGGGCCCGCACGCAGGCCCGCGACCGGCTGGCGCGCCTCGCGGCCCGGGAACGCGACGTGGCCCTCGCCATCGGGCAGGGCCGTACCAACGCGGAGATCGCCGCCCGGCTCTACATGAGCCTGCCCACGGTCAAGGCCCACGTGTCGAGCATCCTCACCAAACTGGAAGTGACCAACCGCGTCCAGGTCGCCCTGATCGTCCACGACGCGGCACCGGAAGAGACGGCCTAGACAGGGCAGAATCCCGACCGTGACGATCACCGCGCGCGAACTCAACCGGGCCACCCTCAGCCGGCAGCTGCTGCTCGACCGTGCACCGCTGCCCGTCCCCGAAGGGGTGCGGCGGGTCGTCGCGCTCCAGGCACAGGACCCGGCATCGCCGTACCTCGCCCTGTGGAACCGGCTCACCGACTTCGCGCCGGCCGCGCTCGACGCCGCCTTCACCGGGGGATCGGTGGTCAAGGCGACCCTCATGCGGATCACCCTCCACGCCGTGCACGCCGAGGACTATCCCGCGTTCCGCACGGCGATGCAGCCCACGCTGTACGCGTCCCGGCTCGGCTCCCGCTTCGCCGTCGCGGGCCTGACCCCGGCCGACGCCGAGGAACTCGTCCCGGAGCTGCTGGCCTTCGCCCGCCGGCCGCGAACCTCGGCGGAGATGCAGGCCTGGGCCGAGGAACGGCTGGGCGCGGAGAAGAAGGACGGGGCCTGGTGGGGGCTGAAGGGGTACGCACCGCTCCACCACGCCCCGACCGGCGCCACCTGGACGTTCGGCCACCGGCCGGCGTTCGTCGCGGCCGGCACCGGCACCGTGCCCGCGGGCCGCGCCGTCGACCCCGAGGCGCTGCGGACCCTGATCCTGCGCTACCTGGCGGGGTTCGGGCCCGCGTCGGTCGCCGACGTGGCGCAGTTCGCCATGGTGCGGCGGGCCCCCGTACGCGCCGCGCTGCACGCCCTGGACGGCGCGGTCGAGCAGCTCCGAGGGCCGGACGGCGACACGCTGTTCGACCTCCCGGGCGCCTCGCGGCCACCGGCCGACACCCCCGCGCCGCCCCGCCTCATGGCCATGTGGGACAGCGTCCTGCTGGCCTACGCCGACCGCGGCCGGGTGATACCCCCGGCCTACCGGCCCCTCGTGATCCGGCGCAACGGCGACGTGCTCCCCACCCTGCTGGTGGACGGACACGTCGCCGGCGTCTGGCGCCCGGTGCCCGGCGGCATCGAGGCCACGGCCTTCCACCCCCTGTCCCCCGCCGCCTGGGAGGGCCTCGCGTCGGAGGCCCGGTCCCTGACGGCCCTCCTCGCCCCGCGCGAGCCCGCCGTCTACAGCCGCTACCACCACTGGTGGTCGAAGCTCCCCGAGGCCGGAACGCGGCTGCTGTAGGCGCCGCCCCGGGATCCGTGCCGGGTCAGGGGGTCCTGAGGATCACCAGCCGCTGGGTCGCGCGGGTCATCGCGACGTAGCGGTCCACCGCTCCCTCGACGCCCTCGCCGAACGTCTCCGGATCGACGAGCACGACCAGGTCGAACTCGAGCCCCTTCGACAGCTCCGGCGTCAACGACCGGACCCGGGACGCGTCCCGGACCGTACCGTTCTCGACGGGACCCGCGGCGATGACACAGGCGACTCCGTCGGCCTGTGCGCCCAGCCAGGTGTCGAGCACCGAGTCCAGATCCGCGACGGAACCGTGCACGACGGGAATGCCGTTGCTGCGGAGGGAGGTCGGCACGTTGGCGTCCGGGAGCGCGGCACGGACGACGCGCTCGGCCTCCGCCATGACCTCTTGCGGCGTGCGGTAGTTGATGCTCAGGGAAGCCACGGTGATCCGGTCGAGCCCGACCCGCTCCAGCCGCTCCTGCCACGACTCCGTGAACCCGTGCCTGGACTGCGCGCGGTCACCGACGATCGTGAAGCTCCGGGACGGGCAGCGCTGCAGCAGCATCCGCCATTCGGCATCGGTCAGTTCCTGGGCCTCGTCCACGATGACGTGCGCGAACGGACCGGCCAGCAGGTCCGGTTCGACACCCGGCCGCGCGGCGTCGTCGATCAGCGTGTCCTGTAGGTCCCGTCCGCGCAGCATCCCCACCGCGCCTTCGCTCTCGTCGATCTCGACGTTCTGCAACAGGCTATCGATGGCATCGGCCCGGCGCGCGCGTTCGGCGGCGACGGAGGCGTCGTGGCGACGCCTGCGCACGGACGCCTCCGCGTCACCGAGGCGCTGCCGTGCCGCGTCCAGGAACGGCAGGTCGGACACCGTCCAGGCCCGGGCGTCCGCGCGTTGCAGTGCGCGAACCTGGTCGGGGCCCAGCCACGGGGCGCACCTGCGCAGGTAGGCGGGCATCGACCACAGGTCCCCGACGAGTTCGGCCGCGTCCAGCATCGGCCATGCCCGGTCGAGCGTCCTGATCAGGTCCCGGTCCTGGAGCAGCGACCTGCGCAGCAGTTCCGGCGCGACGTCGCTGTCGTCCTTGTCCATCAGGATCGTCAGCAGCTCCTCCCGGATCTGGTCGCGCGCCTCGTTGTGCGGAGTGCCCGGTTCGACGGCCTCGAACGCCGCCGCCCAGTCATCGGCGCTCAGCCAGATGTCGGACCAGTGGCTGGAGACCGTCATCCCCTCGGTGGGCGGCTCCTCGTACAGGCGGACGGCCGGTTCGATCGCCTTCAGCAGCTCCGCGGACGCCTTCAGGCGCGCCACCTCCGGGTCGGTCTCGGCCCCCGCTCCGGCTCCCTCCGCGACGAGGTCGCGCAGGGTGCAGGTCTGCACGCCCTCCTCGCCGAGGCTGGGCAGGACGTCGGCGACGTAGGCCAGGTAGGGCTGGTGCGGACCGACGAACAGGACGCCGCCGCGACGGTGGCCGAGGCGCGGGTCGGAGTACAGCAGGTGAGCGGCGCGGTGCAGGGCGACGACCGTCTTGCCCGTGCCCGGACCGCCGTCGACGACGAGGGCGCCGCGGGACCCCGCCCGGATGATGGCGTCCTGGTCGGCCTGGATGGTGGCGAGCACGTCGCGCATCCGGTCCGACCGGTTGCCGCCCAGGCTGGCGATGAACGCGGACTGGTCGTCGAGCGCGGCGTGCCCTTCGAGCCCGTCGGTGGTGAACACCTCGTCCCAGTAGTCGCTGATCCGGCCTCCGGTCCAGCGGTACCGGCGGCGGCTCGCCAGACCCATCGGGCCGGCGTGGGTCGCCGCGAAGAACGGCTCGGCGGCCGGGGAGCGCCAGTCGAGCAGCAGCCGGCGCCCGGCACTGTCGGTGAGCCCGAGGCGTCCGACGTACACGGGCTCGCCGCCGTCCGCCGGGACGACGCGGCCCAGGCACAGGTCCAGGCCGAAGCGGCGCAGGGTGCGCAGACGACTGGTCAGGCGGTGGATCTCCGCGTCCCGCTCCATCGCCTCCCGGCCGATGCCACCGGGCGCCCTGCGTGCGGCCGCGAGCCGGTCGGACAGTTCGGCGATCGCCTGCTCGAGGCTCTCCGCGATGGCCCCGAAGTGCCGCTCGTCGGCGTCGATCAGCGCCGGGTCCGCCTTGGGGGAGAGGTGACCGGGAAGGTCGAACGCGCTGGTGGTGGTCAGAGGGTTCATGCGCCCACCACCGCATCGACGGCACCGCACGACCTGTGAACCGACAACAACACATGCACTGAGTGAATCTCCCATTTCCGCAGGTTCTGAGCTCGGTCCGAGATTCTGACCCACGACGGGGGCCTTGCCGCAAGCCCCCCACTGCGCTATAAATTAAGAGTGGCAAGGAGTGGGTTGTTCCTCCTTGCCTTTCTTGTCCGTTCTGGACAGACGAACCCTCCGCGCATCGGCGCACCCCCTCATCCTTCACGGACACCATCAACTCCGGTTCTTGGTCCCGTCGTAGGCGGCGCGTTCCGGGGCCGGCTGGCGGGACCGGTCGGGGGAGGAGTCAGCACGGTCACGCAGTCCTGCCATGCCGAGGGGCTCAGCAGGGGCCGGAGCCGTGTGAACAGTGCCAGGAGGGAGGCTCCGTACGATGCCCGGAAGCCGGCGTCGACGTGGGCGACGTCCAGCTCGTTGGCGGCGGTCAGTTCCGCGAAATCGCTGCGCTGCTGGAGGGTTGGTGTGAACGTGCTGCCGGTGAACCGGTCCCGGAAGGCCGCGCCCGGCTCGGCCAGGGTGGGGTAGGACGCCTCGCGGTCGCAGCTCGCGTAGAGGTAGACGATCGCTTCGGCCTCGACGCCGATCACTTCCACCAGTGTGGCCCGGTGTCCGAGCGGCATCGGCGCGGTGGCGAACCCGTCGGTCCCGTAGAAGGCGTGGCACAGTCCCGCGAGTTGGAGGGCCGGACGGGCTTCCCAGCGGTCGAGCCGCTGCTGTACCCGGTGCAGGTGTGCGCCGAGGGTACCGCCGGGATGTTCCGTGGACGCGGCGCCGAGCTCTTCCAGGAGGTGCCGGGCGGCACGGACACGGTCGGCCGGGAGTGGCATCTGGTCGCTCCTTCTCGGATCGGACGAGATCGGGCCGGGTCGCCTCCCCGGGCGCCGGAAAGAGCGGCAGAGGGGGCGCCACCCGGTCCATCCTGCCCCGGCCTCCCGGTCCCCGGCGCACAATGGGCAACCTGACCGAGGCAAGACGGGGACGGACGGGGACGGACGGGGACGGACGGGCCGCACCATGACCGAACGCATCTGTGACATCGAGGAACTGGCCGGGACGATCGGTGCGAGCGCCGCCGAGCAGGGCAGGCCCGTGCTGCTCGGCATCGACGGTCCGGGTGCCTCGGGCAAGAGCACCCTGGCCGCGCTGCTCGCCGATCGGCTCGGACCGGCCGCCGTCGTCCACATCGACGACTTCCACCTGCCCTCGGCCGCCCGGCCGGCCACCACCGGCCAGGCCGTCGCCGCCCACTTCGACCTACGGCGCCTCCACGAGCAGGTACTGCGCCCCGCCACCGACGGCGCCGCCGTCCACTACCAGCGCTACGACTGGGACCAGGACCGCCTCGCCGAATGGACCACCCTCGCGCCGGCCACCCCGCTCGTCGTGGAGGGTGTCCACGCCCTCCACGCGGACCTGCGCTCCGCCTACACCTTCCGGGTGTTCTGCGACGCGCCCCGAGAGGTACGCCTGAGCCGAGGACTGGAACGGGACGGGGAGGAAGCCCGCTCCCTGTGGGTGGACGAATGGATGCCGGCCGAGGACCGCTACCTCGCCGCCCACACGCCGCACCGGTACGCGGACGTGCTCCTCGCCGGTTCCTCCCCGGCGCGGCGGGACCGGTCCGGCACGGCCGCCCCCGTCTACACCCTGACCTCCCGCCCCTGACGGAGCGGCGGCGCCGCGCCCGTTCGCGGCGCCGTGGGCAGGACGCACCAGTCGGGTTCGAGGGGTATGAGGTGCCCGGTCGTCGACCGGAGGTCGTCCGGGAGCCCGGCGCGGGCCCTGAGGGCCGGGAAGTGCGCGGCGAGGTAGCGCTCGTGGGCGGCGTGGCCGGACCAGAGGGTGGTGACCAGGTACCGGTGCGGGTCGAGCCGGATGACGACACCCGCGAGCATGCCGCCGGCCGCGGCCATACCCGGTGCCCACACCTCGCGCTGGACGTCGAGGAACCGTTCGTCACGGCCCGGCAGGAGCCGGCAGTCGGCGACCCGCAGCAGTCGGGCGTCCTGCACGGCGCGGGCCAGGGAAGCCGATTCTCCGGCCATGACGAGCACGGTCTCCCCGGCGGCCGTGTCGATCGCGGTGCAGCTCTCGCCTTGGCGGCTGCCCGCCAACACCTCGTCGTGCCGATCGCGCATGAAGCGCCGGTACGCCTCCGCGTCGCTCCACAGACCCAGGACGCGGGCCCGGCCGGTCGGGGCTTCCCAGCCGCCCACCTGGCCGACCAGACCCTGCTGGTCGCCGATGGCCGCCCAGGCGCGCTGAGCGGCGGCGAACCGCCCCCGCGCCGCCACCGGTACCGTGCAGCCGATCCACTTTCCCCACATGCTGAACCGCCCCCCTCCGGGCCGAGCCGACACCAACGATCATCACGATGATCACCCGCCGACCCGGGTAGGCGTCAATCGGTCCGAGGTAGCAGGCCAGCCCCCTACCTGCGGACTAGGCACTGTCTTCAAAGGGTTCTGATGGGGGATCATGTGCCGCATGGTGCGTCGTCATGAACTGTCGGATCTGGAGTGGGAAGCGTTGTCCG
>NZ_JBEXPG010000109.1:0-12687 GCF_040611935.1 Streptomyces sp. NPDC006512
CGTACTGGACGTACTTGGCTT
Organism: Streptomyces sp. NPDC006512; assembly: GCF_040611935.1. Lineage (NCBI taxonomy): Bacteria > Bacillati > Actinomycetota > Actinomycetes > Kitasatosporales > Streptomycetaceae > Streptomyces > Streptomyces sp. NPDC006512. Next base: position 22 of record NZ_JBEXPG010000109.1, read on the forward strand.
TCGCCCGGTGCGGCGAGAGCGCGTGCCAGGCGTCGCGGGGCAGACGGGAGTTTGACGACAGGCCCTAGTGCCGTAGCCGGGCGCGGCCGGTACCGGGCGGGGCGTCGGGGGCCCCGTGCGCGCGGGCCGCGCGGGGCGGCGTACGCCCCGTGGGGGCAGGGGCGTACGAGCCCCCGGCGCATTCGCGCTGTCGTACGAGCGCTCCATCGGGAGCGGGAAGCACCCCCGCGAAGTTCCCCAACTCGGCGTCCGGGGTGGGAGCGTGCGGTCTAGCGTGGGTATCCGGTGATCAACACCGGGCCCCGGGAACCGACTGGGGGCCGGGCCCCACGTACCGAGGACGCACATGTCCGGACTCCGCGCCGCCCGCCACTCCCCGTCGAGACACGCCGCCTCCGGTCCCGCGCGGCAGATACGGCCCCAGCTGATCCGTGCCGCCGTGCTGCCCACCCTCGCGGCCGGGCTCAGCGGCGCGGCCGCGGTGATCTTCACCCTCCAGCTCGGCGGGGGCACCGGAGACCGGGACGCCCGGCTGTGGCCGCTGCTCACGGGCTGCGCCCTGCTCGTCATCGGGGCGCTGGCCGCCGCGCTGCTCGGGGCCCAGCGCTCCGCGAAGGCCGTACGGGACCGCTGCGAGGCGCTGCGGCGTTCCAGCGTGCGCGGCCGCCAGGAGCTGCGTACGGCCGCCGAACGCCTGGAACGGGGGGAGACGCCGCCCCGGCCCGTGCGCGGAGGCCCCGGCGGACCGCCCGCGGGAACCGACCCGGCCGGGGTCGACGAGTTCTGGCTGCTCTCCCAGGAACTGCGCGGCGCCCGGGAACAGGCCCGGGCGACCCTCGTGCGGCTGGCCACCCCGGCCGCGCCGACCGACAGCGACCGCAAGGTGGAGGTGTTCGTCAACCTCGCGCGGCGGCTTCAGTCGCTCGTGCACCGCGAGATCTCCCTCCTCGACGGCCTGGAGGACACCGTCGAGGACCCGGACCTGCTGAAGGAGCTCTTCCACGTCGACCACCTCGCCACCCGGATCCGCCGCCACGCCGAGAACCTCGCCGTGCTCGGCGGGGCCGCCTCCCGGCGCCAATGGACCCGGCCGATCGACCTGAGCGAGGTGCTGCGCTCCTCCGTGGCGGAGGTCGAGCAGTACACGCGGGTGAAGGTGGTCCCCCCGGCGGGCGGCACCGTACGCGGCCACGCCGTCGCCGACGTGGTGCACCTGCTGGCCGAACTCGTCGAGAACGCCACCGTGTTCTCGCCCCCCGACACCGACGTGGTCGTCCGTGCGGAGCGGGTCACCTCCGGGATCGCGGTCGAGGTCGAGGACCGCGGACTGGGCATGCCCCCGGAGGAACAGCACCGGATGAACGCCCTGCTGGGCGAGCCCGACCAGGTCAGCGTCCAGCACCTGCTGGCCGACGGACGGATCGGCCTGTTCGTGGTCTCGGCGCTGGCCCGCCGGCACGGGATCGCCGTCGAGCTCAAGTCCAACATCTACGGCGGAGTCCTCGCCGTGCTCGTGCTGCCCCAGGGGCTGCTGGGCGCGGAGGCGCCGAACGCCGCCGACCTGGCCGACGGGTCGCGGGCCACCTCGTGGGGGACCGGCGCGGGCGGCGCCGTCCCGCCCCTGGAGCCCGTACGGGTCACCGTGCCGGATCCGTGGCAGGCGCGGAGCGCCGAACGGGCGCCGGAACCCGGGCCCGGACCGGCGTGGCCGGCCGCCGACGGAGCCGCCGCCGAGCCGGGCCGGACCCCGGCACAACGGCAGCCGGGGCAGGGACCGGCCTGGGCGGCCCGGCCCGGGGGCCCGCAGGACGGCGCCCCCGGCCCGTCCCCCGCCCCGGAGCCCTTCGCGGAAACCTTCATGGAGGTCTTCCCGGAGCCCGCCCCGCGGGCCCCCGGGGCGTCGGTACCGGCGTCCGCGTCCGTACCTTCCGCCCGGGCGGACACCTCGGCCGCCGAGGCCGTGGCCGCCGACACCGGCAGGCCCGCCCTGCCCCGTCGCCGGGCCCAGCAGCACCTGGCACCCGAGCTGCGCGAGGCGCCCGCCCCGCGGCCGGCGGCGGCCGGCGAGCAGCCCGTACACGACCCGGGCCTCATGGCCGCCTTCCAACGGGGCTTCGGCCTCGCCCAGTCGGAGCGGCCGGCATGAGCCCCGCCCCGGCCCACCCCCCTCACCCCAGCAAGGAGCGCACCCCCATGGTCGGCGAAGCGGCGACGAAGACCGGCAGCCTCTCGGACCTCGACTGGCTGCTCGGCGGCCTGGTGCAACGGGTCCCGTACACGCGCAGCGCGGTACTGCTGACCGCGGACGGGCTCGTCACCTGCGTGCACGGTCTCGACGCCGACAGCGCCGACCACATGGCGGCCCTGGCCTCCGGGCTGTACTCGCTGGGCCGCAGCGCCGGGTCCCGGTTCGCGGACGGCGCGGAGGTCCGCCAGGTGGTGGTCGAACTCGACACCGCCCTGGTCTTCGTCTCGGCGGCCGGATCCGGCACCTGCCTGGCCGTGCTCGCCGACCGGGAGGCCGACGCGGGCGTCCTCGGCTACGAGATGGCGATGCTGGTCAAGAGCGTCCGGCCGTACCTCGCCGCCCCGCCGCGGCGGCCCGTCGCCGGCGCGGAGCGATGAGGACCCGGGCGAGGGGGGCGCACGGGGCCGGAGCGCTGCGGGACACGCCCTGGCTGGATGATTCCGCCGGCCGGGTGATGCGCCCGTACACGGCGAGCGGCGGCCGGACCCGGCCGGCCGTGGCCCTCGACCTGCTGTCCCTGGTCACCGCGACCGGGGTGCGGCCGAGGGTCCCGCTCGGAGCCGAACACACCCTCGCGCTGCGGATCTGCGCGGGCGCCGCGGCGGTCACGGTCGCCGAGGTGGCCGGACAGCTGCGGCTCCCGGCGGTGGTGGTGAAGGTGCTGCTGTCCGACCTGATGGAGTACGGGGCCGTCAGCGCACGGGCGCCGCGGTTCCCGGCCCCGGGCGCCGGGCTCGCGGCCGACGACCAGGCCTTGCTGAGGGCGGTGCTCGATGGCTTACGCCGACGACTCTGAGGCCCGGCCCCCGGCCCTTCCCGCGACCTTGAAGATCCTGGTCGCGGGCGGGTTCGGGGCGGGCAAGACCACCTTCGTGGGCGCGGTCAGCGAGATCGAACCGCTCTGCACGGAGGAACTGCTGAGCGGGCTGAGCGAGACGGCCGACCCGCTGGAGGGGGTGGAGACGAAGACGGCGACGACGGTCGCGCTCGACTTCGGACGGATCACCCTGGACGACGGGCACGTCCTGTACCTCTTCGGCACGCCCGGACAGCAGCGCTTCTGGTTCCTGTGGCAGGAGTTGTGCGCGGGAGCCCTGGGGGCGGTGGTGATCGCCGACACCCGCCGGCTGGAGGACTGCTTTCCGGCCGTGGACTTCTTCGAGCGGCGTGGGATCGCCTTCGTCGTCGCCGTCAACGAGTTCGACGGCGGCCACCGCTACACGGCCCGTGAGGTCCGCGAGGCGGTGGGGCTGGGGGCCGCCGTGCCGGTCGTACGGTGCGACGCGCGGCTGACGGGCTCCGCGACCGGGGTGCTGGCCGCCCTCGTCCACCACCTGCTGACCACGGCGAAGACGGCCGGCGCGCGGCCCGTGCCGTCCGCGCCCCGGCCCGCGCACACGACCGCCGCCCACGCACACGCGCGGAGGGACGCGGCCGCCACCACCACGTGACCGGATCCGGGGGAACCGACATGACGTACTACGAATCGACCGGCCACCTGCTGCTGACCCCGGTCGACCGGGAGGCACCCGCGCGTGCCGTCCGGCTGCGCGAGATGGGCCTGGGGGAGCGGGCCGACTCCGAGCTGGACGCCTTCGCCCGCCGGGTCGCCGACACCCTGGACGCCCCGTACGCGGGGGTCAACTTCGTCGGTGAGGAACGGCAGTTCTTCGCCGGGCTGCACCACGGCACCGACGCCGCCGCGAGCGGCTACCCCGCCCGGGTGCTCGCCCGCGACCACGGCTACTGCCCCCACGTGGTGGTGCGCCGCAGGGCCCTGGTGCTGGAGGACGTACGGGACTTCGCGCGCTTCGCCGGCAACGCCGTCGTCGACGAGAGCGGGGTGCGCTCCTACCTGGGGGCGCCCCTGACGGACCGGCGGGGCATCGTGCTCGGGACGGTGTGCGCGGTGGACCTGGTGCCGCGCCGCTGGGGGACGCAGGGCCTGGCCACCGTGAAGGCCCTGGCGGCGGAGCTGGTGGAACTGCTGCACGCGAGGGAGGACCGCCGGGCCTGACGGGCGCGACGGCCGGTGGCGGGGTCTACCGTCGGCAACGAGCACCGTCACGGACCGGGGCGGGCCGAGGAGAAGAGGGGTCGCGGACATGGGCATGACCGCCGAGGACGTCAGGACGATCGCGTTGTCGCTCCCCGACAGCAGCGAGAAGCCCGCCTGGGGCATGCCGACCTTCCGGGTCGGCGGGAAGGTCTTCGCCTCCCTCGCGGACGACGACGCCTCGATCGGGGTGAAGTGCCCCAAGGAGGACCGGGCCGAGCTGATCGCGGCCGAACCGGAGAAGTTCTTCCTGCGCGAGGGCCACGACGACAACTACGCCTGGCTCCGCGTCCGGCTCGCGGCCGTCGCGGACGCCGGGGAGCTGCGCTCGATCCTGGCGGACTCCTGGCGGCAGGCGGCCCCGAAGAGACTCGCGGCGGCCCACCCGGAGCTGGGCGGAGGCTGACCGTCGTGAGCGCCCCCGCCCGGGTGCTCAGCGCAGGAAGCCGGTGATCCGCTGCCGCAGCGAGCCGGCGTCCAGGCCGTGGGCGGCGACGTGTTCCTCCAGCGTTCCGTACCGGCGCAGTTCGGCGCGCCCGACCCCGAGCGGGAGGATCCGGTGCGGGACCTCCACGAGCGCGGCCCCGGCCGCCGTGGCGGACGTACCGGCGAGGTACGGCTCGACCAGCACCACGTCCGCCGTGGCGCGCCCGACGGCGGTGCGCAGGGCCGCGTCGTCGAAGGGCCGGACGGTGGCGGTGTACAGCACGGTGACGTCGAGCCCCTCGGTCGCGGCGAGGACGTTGTCGAGGAGCGGGCCGACGGCGACGACCACCCCGGCGCGTCCCTCCCGTACGGTCTGCAAGCGCAGGCCGTCCACCGGGCGCGGGGCGCTGTTCGACTGCTGGGACAGCCGGACGTACACCTTGTCGTCCCCGGCGGCGGCCGCGTGCCGCAGCAGCGCCCCGGCCTCGTCCGGGTGCCCGGGCACGTGCACCGTCCAGCCGTCCAGCGTGTCCAGCAGCGCCACGTCGCCCGGTGCCATGTGGGTGAACCCGCCGGCCGGCCAGTCGTAGCTCGCGCCGGCGCTGACCAGCACGCCGCCCGTGCCCTGGTGTCCGAAGTCCAGCTTGACCTGTTCGAAGGCCCGCTCCACGAGGAAGCTGGCGAAGGTGTGTACGAAGGGCCGCAGGCCCGTCAGCGCCAGCCCGCCGCCGACGCCGACCAGCAGCTGTTCCCGGATCCCGACGTTGATCACCCGATCGGGGTGCCGCTGCTGGGCGTCGCGGAACCCGTCCATGGTGATCTCGGCCAGTACCAGCGCCAGCCGGGGGTCCTCCTCCAGCAGCCGCGACGTGACCGAGACGAACCGTTCCCGCATGGTGTCCATGACGTCCCCTCCCTCTTTCCTTCTCAGAACTTCTTCTCGACGCGGGCGACGACCGCGTGCGGCCGGCCCGGATGCGGTGCGGTGAAGGCGGCGTGCAGCGCCGCGTGGTCCCGTCCGTCGACGGTCACCGCCGACCAGCCCGCCGCCTCGAAGCGGGAGGCGATTCCGCCGGGCCAGCCGTGGGTCGCCGAGTCGTTGTCGATCACCACGGTGTGCAGCCGCTCCAGCCCGGCCGATCCGGCGTACGCGATGGCCTCGTGGTTGCTGCCCTCGTCGAGCTCGGCGTCCCCGATCAGCACCCACACGGCCGGGTCGTCCAGCCCCTGCGCCCGCAGCCCGAGTGCGCTCCCGACGGCCAGGGGCAGCCCGTGCCCCAGTGAGCCGCTGCCGATCTCCACCCCGGGGATCAGCGTGCGGTCCGGGTGGTGTCCCAGGGAGGAGCCGAAGGAGCCGAAGCCGCTCAGCCGGCCCACCGGGAAGAACCCCTTGGCGGCGAGGACGGCGTAGTAGGCCATCGGTCCGTGTCCCTTGGAGAGCAGGAACCGGTCGCGCCCCGGATCCCCGGCGCTCTCGGGCCCGACGCGCAGCACCCGGTCGTAGAGCACCCACAAGACGTCGAGCGTGGACGTGGCGGCGGGCCCGTGCTTCTCGGCCCCTGTCATGAGCGCGATGAGCGCGCCCAGGTCCTCATGGCGGAACTCCGTGTCCGCGGTTGCCTGTGTCATACGGGAACCTTCGGACCTCAACCAGACTTGAGGTCAAGCGTCCGTCCGCCGCGGACATCTGATCCCGGCCGATCGGGAAAGGTGCGCGCGACCACCCCGAGAAGTGCGGTATTGTTCTCCTGCCAGTTCAACCAGGGGAAACCCCAGGTCAACGGGCATCGGGACGTGGCGCAGCTTGGTAGCGCACTTGACTGGGGGTCAAGGGGTCGCAGGTTCAAATCCTGTCGTCCCGACTTTTCGAAGTCGCAGATCAGGGGCCGTTTCAGAGAAATCTGAAACGGCCCCTCGGTCGTTTCCGGTCCGCCCCGCCGACGCCCTCCCGGCGGAACCGGGCGGAACGCCCCGACGGGGAAACCCAGTCGAGCGCCCGTCGCCGCCGGCCGGCCAGAGGCAACCGGCGGAGACATCCGGCCGGAGACAACCGGCCGGGAACCGCCGCTCGGGAGGCGCGTCCGCTCCGCTAGCATGTTCGAGTTAACGACTGCCCCGTTGGATTATGTACATCGGCTGAAAATTGATATCGACGATCACGCGACTCCTTTCGCGAAAGGGCGACAGGGCCGGGTCCGGCTCGTGGCGCCAGGCACGCGTCGTGCTGTGGGCTGCCGTGGGTGCGGTGACCCTCGGGTTCTTCATCGCGCTGGAGATCGCCGCGCGTCGGTACGGCGAGACCGGGCCGCTCACCAACCAGGCGCGCGAGGTGCTGTTCGCCCCCAAGTCGGGGACCGTGCTGTACGTCGCCATGGCGCTGATGATGGTGGTGCTCACCTGGCGGCAGCGGTTCATCGCGCTCGGCACCGCGATCGGCATCGACCTCGTCTTCTGGCTCGTGCGGTCGGCGGTCGGCGCCGAGATGATGTTCGGCAACGGCGCGTTGCTGGTGACCCTGGGCTGCGCCGTCATCGCCGTCACGCGCCGCACCGGCCGGGAGCGGGTCCTGCTGCTCCAGGGCGTCGGACTGGCCCTGCTGCTGGTGACCGGCCGCAAGACCGGCTACACCTGGCTGCTGATCACCTCGAAGACCCGCCCCACGGTGCTGGACCCGTACGTGGCCATGGCCGATCACGCCCTGGGCAACCCGTCGTGGCTGGTGGGCCGGCTCGTCGAGGCCACCGGCACGGTCGGCTACCACGTCCTCGAATGGGTCTACATCCAGCTCGCGGTGGCCGCGGTCGCGGTCGCGCTGTACCAGCTGCGCCACGTCGCGGCCGAGCGCCGCTTCCCGCGGCACCACCTGGTGCGCACGTTCCTCGTCATCGGCCTGCTCGGGCCGGGCATCTACATGATCTACCCCGTGGTCGGGCCGATCTTCGCCTACGGCGCCGACGGCGGACAGTGGGCCGTGGCCGACCTGTGGCCGAACACGCCGCCGCCCGTCACCCTCCCGCAGTCGATCCCCTTCGACGAGTTCACGCCGCGCAACTGCATGCCCAGTCTGCACACGGCGTGGGCCACCGCGATCTTCATCCACTCCCGCAAGGGGCCGCGCGTCCTGCGCTACGCAGGAACGTTTTGGCTGATCGCCACGCTCGGCGCGACGCTGGGCTTCGGCTACCACTACGGCGCCGACATCGTCGCCGGTGTGGTGTTCACGGTCACCATCGAGACGGCCCTGCGCGCGTTCGACCGCGGCTGGGACCGCCAGGGAATGCGGCTGGTCGCCTACGGGACCGCGGTCTTCGCCGCGCTCCTGCTGTCCTACCGCTACCTGTCCATGGAGATGGCCGGACACCCGTGGCTGTTCGGGCCGCTGGTCATCCTGTCGATGGCCTCGGTGGTCTACGGCTACGTACGGCTCACCCGGCTGTGGGAACGCGAGGACACGGTCGTACGCCTGCCGGAACCGCGCCGCGAACCGCAGCCGGAACTGGTCTCCACCGACCGCTGACACGGCACCCGGTCACGGGTCCAGGAGCGGCTGGCACGGACCGGGACCGGGGCGGGTCCGCGGGGGGCCGCGGACCCGCCGTGCCGCGAGTCAGCCGGCGTTGAGGAGCGCCTTCATCCGGGCGATCTCGGCGCTCTGGGAGCCGATGATGGCCCCGGCCATCTCCTTCGCCGGGCCGTACGCGCCGCCGGCCTGCTCGGTGCGGGCCATGGCGACCGCACCCTCGTGGTGCTTGACCATCAGTTCCAGGAACGCCTTGTCGAAGGCGCCGCCGGAGCTCTTCGCCAGCCGGTCCATCTCGTCGGCCGTCATCATCCCGGCCATGTCGTGGCCGCCGTGTCCGCCCTGTCCGGAGCCCTCGGCGGGGACCTGCTCGCCCCACGAGAGCAGCCAGCCGGACAGGGTCTTGATCTCCGGGTCCTGGGCCTTCTCGATCTCCTCGGCCAGCTTCTTCACCTCGGCCGAACCGGCACGCGCCGGGGCGAGGCGGGCCATCTCCAGGGCCTGCCGGTGGTGCGGGACCATTCCGAGGGCGAAAGCGGTGTCGGCCGCGTTGTTGCCGCCCTTGCCCGCTCCCTCCTTCGCGGCGGCCCCGGCGGAAGCGGAGGACGACGCCGGGGCCTTGGGGGTGGAGCCGTGGCCGTCGTGGGCCGGTCCGTCGGGCTGGTCGGCGCCGCAGGCGGCCAGGACGAGGGCGGCGGCGGAGGCCGCGGCGACGGCGGTGGTGCGGCGGATCAGGGAACGCCGAGCGGTCATGGTGGTGCTTCTCCTGTGCTGTGGCACGCGCGGAAGGGCGTGCGGAAGGTACGGGGGGCTCGCGGGCGGGAGCACCGGCCGCCGGGGCGTCGTCGAAGACGGCGCGGTCCGGGGCGGCCGGGCGTGCCGGAGCAGCCCTATACGCGCAGGAGTTGGAGTTCGCTCAGTGAGGGAGGGGCGCGGCCGCAGGCGGTCGCCCCGTCGAGGAGGCCGTGGGCTGCCGTCGGGGCGGCGGTGACCGGGCCGGGTGCGGCCGCGGGCGCCGACAGTACCGGCGAGCCGCTGGTCCCGGGGGCCGCGCAGGTGTCGTCGGCGTGCTCGGCGTGCCCGCCGGGGCCGTCCGGGCCGTCCGTGCGGTGGACCTCGGAACCGTCCGCGTGGACGCACGCGCACGGGTCGGCCGGTACGGCCGCCGCGGGGGTGCCGTGCCCGGCGGCGGCGCTGTGGGCCGGGGCCGAGGAGCCGGCCGCCGACGGGAGGGCGCCCGGACCCAGGCCGTGCATGGCCACGAGGCCGGTCAGCACGGCGAGTACGGCCAGGACGAGCGGCAGGGGGGCGCGCAGGCCGATGGGCCCTTCCGCTCGCTCCGTCCACGTCCGCATGTCGGCATCGTAGGCGGCCGCCGCGGGCGGTGCGACGCCGGGTGCGGGGGGCGGCCGCCCGTCAGGCCGGGTGGACGGGCCTCCCGTCGTGGAGTTCGAGCGGGCCGGCGCCGTCGGCGAGGGCGCGCAGGCAGGCCTTGATCTGGCGGCGCAGCGAGCCCTTGACGAGGCCGCGCAACTCCTTGCGGTCCGCGGTCCGCCAGTGGACGAGCTCGTCGGGCGGCAGCCGGATCGCGGCGAGTTCGGCGGCGCCGAGCACCCCGCCGTCGTACAGGAAACGGACCCGGGCGGGGTAACCGGGGCGGTGGGACCAGTTGACGCCGAGGAGCCTGCCGGGGTCGCGGTCCAGGCCGGTCTCCTCGCGGACCTCGCGCGCGGCCGCCTCCCGGGGGGTCTCGCCGAGGTCGCTGTCGACGCCTCCGCCGGGGAGCAGCCAGCGGCCCGGAGCCCCGTAGGCCGGCTGCACGAGCAGGATCCCGCCCGCGCCGTCGGTGAACAGCACGCTCGCCGCGGTGAGGGCCTTGGGCCGGGACGCGCGGTGGCCGGCCGCGTCGAAGCGGCCCGCGTGCTCCAGCGCCGCGCGGTGTGCCGGGTCGAACCCGACGGGGGAGCCCGGCTGGGGTACGCCGTCCGCGAGGTGGGCGAGGGAACCGGCGTACAGGGCGGCCAGCCCCGCGCGCAGCCGGGCCGCGGCACGGGCCGGGAGCCGGGCGGCGGCCTCGTCGGGGGTGAGCCAGTCGCCGCCGACGGCCCCGGCCCGGGTGTCGCCGAGCGGCCCCACGAGGTGGACGTGCACCACGAGCGAGCGTCCGTCGGCGCCCGGCGGACAGGAGTCGACCGCCAGCAGCCGGCCGACGGGGGCGACGAGGCCCAGTTCCTCCTCCAGGGCACGGGCCAGAGCCGGCTCCGGCGTCTCGGAGGCGCCGACGACGGCGCCGGGCAGCGCGGGCCCGGCTTGGTGCGGGGCCCGCGGGGGCACCGGTACGAGGACCCGCCCGTGGCCGTCGAGGACGATGCCGGTGGCCTCCACGAGCGGCGACGGCGGGAGCGGGGGCGGCGGCGCCCCGGGCGACGGTGGCGCCGGGGACGGGATCGGGCGCGGGCGCTCGGGCACGGCGGGGCTCCTCGGGTCGCGCGGAGGCTGGCGGTCCGCACATCGGTACCGCATCAGTACCACGCAGCCCCGCCCGGCAGGCCGTACGACCAGGCCGAATGCCCGCCCGGCCCCCTGGGCGGGCCGCCGGCTCAGGCGCGGGCGAGCAGCATTCCGCCCATCGTGACCATGGTCGCGGCGACCAGACCGTCCAGCATCCGCCAGGCCTTCGGCCGTGAGAGCGGGCCGCTCAGCAGCCGGGCGCCGTAGCCGAGCGCGCCGAACCAGGTCAGGCTGGCCAGTCCGGCCCCGATGCCGAACGCCCAGCGCAGGTCGCCCCGGTCGGCCGCGAGGGAGCCGATCAGCAGGACGGTGTCGAGGTAGACGTGCGGGTTGAGCCAGGTCATGGCCAGACAGGTCAGTACGGCCGCGCGGGCCGACCCGGCGGCGGCGCCGCCCGTGCCGAGGGCCGCGCCCGGGGCGGGGCGCAGCACCCGGCGGGCGGCGAGGAGCCCGTAGCCGATCAGGAAGGCGCCGCCGGCGATCCCGACGGCCGTCAGGGCGGCCGGCCAGGCGGTGACGAACGCGCCCACCCCGGCCACGCCCAGGACGATCAGGACCGCGTCGGACACGGCGCAGATGGCGACGACGGGAAGCACGGCCTGCCGGCGCGCGCCCTGCCGCAGGACGAAGGCGTTCTGCGCCCCGATGGCGACGATGAGGGAGAGGCCGGTGCCGAAGCCGGCCAGGGCTGCCGTGGTGATGCCGTGTGTCATGTGATCGACGGTACGAACCGGCGCGCCATGAGTACAGCTAAAGATTTTTACGTACCCTTAGCGCTCGTGATGGACGAACTTCCGCTGGACCAGGTACGGACGCTGCTCGCGGTGGTCGACGAGGGCACCTTCGACGCCGCGGCCACCGCCCTGCACGTGACGCCGTCCGCCGTGAGCCAGCGCGTGAAGGCCCTGGAACAGCGCACCGGCCGGGTCTTGCTCATGCGGACGAAACCGGTGCGGCCCACGGAGTCCGGGGAGGTCGTGATCCGCTTCGCCCGGCAGCTGGCCCGGCTGGAGCGGGACGCCCGCGCCGAGCTCGGGATGGGGATGGCCGACGGGCTGGGCCCGGTCCGGCTGCCGATCGCGGTGAACGCGGACTCGCTGGCCACGTGGTTCCTGCCCGCGCTGACCCGGGTGCCGCAGGATCCGCCGGTCTGCTTCGAGCTGTACCGCGAGGACGAGGCGCACACGACGGCGCTCCTGCGCGAGGGCCAGGTGATGGCGGCCGTCACCTCCTCGCCCGATCCGGTCGCGGGCTGCACGGTGCGGGCGCTGGGCCTGGCCCGCTACCTGCCGGTGGCCAGCCCCGCCTTCGTCGGCCGCCACCTGACGGGGGAGCCGGCGCGGGACCTGCGGGAGGCGCCGCTCATCGTCTTCGACCGGCGCGACGAGCTCCAGGACACCTTCGTGCGCACCCTGACGGGCGGGGCCTGCGGGGCCGCGGCCGCCCGGCACCAGGTGCCGACCTCGGAGGGGTTCCGCGACGCGGTGGCCGCCGGGCTCGGCTGGGGCCTGGTCCCCGAACCGCAGGCGCGGCCGCTGCTGGAAACGGGTGCGCTCGTGCCGCTGGAGCCCGCGCCGCCGGTGGACGTACCGCTGTACTGGCAGCAGTGGAAACTCGACTCGCCGGCGCTGGCGTCGGTCGCGGGGGTGGTCGCCCAGGCCGCGCGGGAGGCCCTGCGCCCGCCCGACCTCCCGGACCGCCGAGCCATCACCTTCGGCCACGCCCGTTCCGGGCCGGCCCCGGCCTGACCGCGACTCCCCCCTGGTGCGTGCCCCGGCACACCTTCCCGGCCACGGCACTAGTGCCGTGGCCGGGAAGGTCCACCGGGTCGCGACGCCCGGCACGGCACCTCTCCGCGTTGTCGGACCACGGAGGTACGTCCAGTACGAGCCGCGGCCCTCCGCC
>NZ_JBEXPG010000110.1:0-12359 GCF_040611935.1 Streptomyces sp. NPDC006512
GCATCGCGACCAGGTACGACAAGACCGCCCAGTCCTACCAAGCAGCCGTCACCCTCGCGTCGCTCCTGATGTGGGCGTGACACTTTGACGACAACCCCTAGGGGCCCCCGGGGTGGCTAACCTGACGGCATGACAGAAACCGCGACCACCAACCGCTGCTACTGCGGCTGCCAAACCGCCATCGGCTACGGACGCACCCTCGCCGCCGGTCATGACAAGATCGCCGAAGCGGCCTACCTCGCCGTCCACCACAACGGCTCCGTCGCCGATCGCCGCCCCGGTCGGCGCGTATGCCACCCGCCTGGAAACCCGCGACACCCATCCGCTGGCCCCGCTGCGCGTACCCGGACTGACCGCCCGCCTGACCACCGCCGGCGGAGCCCCCGTCGCCGGGGAACCCCTGCGCCTCACCTCCGCCGGCGGCCTCGACCTGGGCACCGCCATCACCGGCAGCGACGGCTACGCCCACCACACCGCCGACGTGCTGCTCCCCCTCGACCCCGCTACCGGAGCCGTCGACACCAGCCGCCTGACCGGCATCTACACCGTCACGTACCCCCGGCAAGCCAGCCTACCGGCCCTCGACCGCCGAGGGCACCATCACCCTGGGCTTACCCCGCGAGGCCCGCGTACGGTCCAGGGGCCCGCATCCAATTGGTGCGGGCCCCGGGATGGTGCCAAAGCCGTTGGCGAGTGCCGAGTCCGCGTCCGCGACGAGGGCCAACGCCTCCGCACCGGTCGCGCCCGCGTCACGGATCCGCGTCTCCCCGGCCGCGGCCCGTTCCCGCTCGACCACCACGCCCGCCGCCGTGGCCCCCGGACGGCAGGCCCCGGCCGAGGCCGCGCCGTCCGCCTCACGCCCGCCGGAGCAGGCCGCACCCGGACCGACGCGACGACGTGCCGCGCCCGGTCGGGTCAGGGGGCGGGTTCGTAGACGACGGTCGTGGTGGGGCAGTCCTGGGCGAGGCCGAGGAGGGCCTGGCGCTCGCTCTCGTCGACGGCCAGGTCCCAGCGCAGCTTCGTTCCGACCCAGGTCGCGGCGTAGGTGCAGTGGTAGGAGCCGTCCGAGGGCAGCCATTCGGCCGGGTCCTTGTCGCTCTTGCTGCGGTTGGAGGCGGCCGAGACGGCGATCAGGGTGTCGGGGCTGTTCTGGTCGTTGGCGTAGGCCTCGCGCCGGGCCGCCGGCCACGGGGTCTGCTCGGAGTCGTAGACCTCGGCGAGGGGGACGAAGTCGAACGGCTCACCCGCCACACACGCCCGGCTGATGGTGGATACGTGGATGGTGGTGGAACAGCTGAACTTGATCGGGCGATTCGTGCAGAGGCCAATACAGGAGGGGATCGCCCTCCACAGCTCGGGCGGTTTCTGTGGCTCCGCTTCTCGACCTTCTGGGCTGGTGCAGCCGGCGCATATCGGTGCTGGTTGCGGGTAGCGGTGTCCGGGCCGCACATTGTGCGTCAACTGGGTTTCTGTCCAAGGGGGTTGTGACGTGAAGACATCGCTGCGTGGTCCGGTCAGAGATACGGCTTTCGTCGCTGCGGCATGCGCGCTGTTGATCGCCGGGGTTGCATCACCGGCTTCTTCGGTGGCGGTGGTAGCTTCCTCGGCAGCCGCGACACCCGCGGACGCCACGTTCGGCTACCGAGCCAATCCGAGCTATGACAGTTCTGTATCGGGGGCCACGGCCAAGCCGCCGTTCAAGAAGCTGTGGGCACGCGACCTCGGGTCGGTCGTCTCCGCACCCGTGGCGGTGGGGGGCCGGGTCTTCGCGGTCGTCAACGCCGACCAGGGCGGTGAAGGCGGCCCGCGGATGGAACTCGTGGGACTCGACGCTGCCACGGGCAAGGATCTGTGGCCGCAGAAGCTCCTGACTCGCGAGCCTGCTGCCACCGTGACCTTCGGCGGAGGTCTCCTCTATACGCAGACACTCAGCGGCCAGGTCCGAGCCTGGGATCCTGCCAGCGGGGCTCTGAAGTGGACCGTCGACCTCGGAAACGGCTACTGCCAGTACCCGCCCACCTGGTACGACAACGTCCTCTACACGCAGAACGGCCGCGGCAAAGCCGTGGCCCTGAGCGCAGGAACCGGCCAGCGGCTGTGGGAGACGCCCCTGGTGGAGAACGGTTGGGCTCCCGTCGTCGTCGACGAGGTGGGCGTCTGGATCGGGTTCGACAACCTCGCCTACCAGCTCCTGGAGAGGGACACCGGCAAAGAGCTGCGCCGATTCGATGTCCCTGACATGTCCGGAGGGGGCAGCAACCCCGTCGTGCTGGGGGCCGGGGCGCTGTGGCTTCGCAACAGCTTGAGTGACGACTCCAACGCCGTGGCCTACGACCGCCGGACGGGAGCTGTCCTGCGCCGTCTGCCCGCCGACGCCACACCAGCGTTCGGCACGAACCGCGTCTATGTCGCCAACCGCGGCGTCGTGCGAGCCCTCGACACCACCGCCGACTACGCCACGCGGTGGACCTACAAGAGCCCTCGGCAGGCAGCCACGGTCCGCCTGGTCGCCGGCGGCTTCGTATACGTGCAGGACGGCACCGGGGAGCTCGTGGTCCTCAACGAGAAGACCGGCACAAAGGCGTGGTCGTACCGTCTCGCCGCCGAACCGCACCCGATGGAGAACGTCGTCGCGGAGGCAGACTGGAGTGGCTGGACAGTCCCCGGCCTGGCGACGGCACAGGGCCGGCTCTTCGCTCCAGCCCAGGACGGCGTGCTGATCGCCTTCGGCAAAGCCTGAGTCCTGCACGCGGGTGATGGGCCCCTCGTTCCCGCGCGGGCCGTAGGAGCTACGGCCCGCGCGCGCCGGTGCTGCTACGGCCACTTCCGTGCCCACCCTCAGCCGTGCGGGCGGCTGAAGTGGCGCCGCCACCGACTGGACCGCCTACCTCGAAGCCCGTAGCACCAGCAGTGCAGCGGAAGACGGTACGACCGGGCCCTGAAGGCTTGGCCGTTGCCCCACTCCGTGTTTCTTCTCCAGTCGGGCGCCGTCTGCAAGCGACCCGGAATTGTCCGTCGCCTCCCTCACTGGAGCACAACGGTGACACCCTTCTCGCGCAGGACGTTTACGGTCTCCTCGAAGTAGGACAGGCCGCCGAGGTGGTGCAGGATGTGTCCGGCGAGGGCGTGGCGGGCGATGTCGGCGTGGTGCCAGACGAGGGTGAACGGGGGGACGACGGAGAACCCGCCGCACAGGCAGTCCTGCACCGAGTCCAGGTCTCTGCCGTAGTTGGCACCAGGGCCGAGCAGAGCTTCGCCGAGCGCCAGGAGCAGGCCGCTCCTGTCGGTGGCGTGTTGTCCGTCCAGGTGGTACGTCCCGCCGGAGAGGCCCTCCCGCCCGTACGGGCCGACGTGGGTGAGGTGCAACCACTCGGACCGGCCCTCGGCGTCGAATGGTGCCCACTGGTTGGGCCGTGTGGGAACACCGTCGGACCAGATGTCCCAGACTGCGCGGGCGGCCAGGGTGGGGCGGTCGTCACCGGGGTCGGTGATGGTGACGTCGATCAGGGCTCCGCCGAGGACGGATGGGCGTGCCTCGACGGTGTCCAGGCCGAGGTGGTACCCGGTCATCGTCCGGCCGTGGCGATCGAGGCGCCAGAGCGTGATCGGGTCGCCCTTCTGCGGAAGGGGACGACGCAGTAGGGCCAGGAGCGGTGCGGCGGGTTCGCAGCCGATCAGGTGCACGGGCTGGGTGGGTCGCTGCGGGCGCGGGGTGAACAGGCCGTCAATGGAACGGCAACTGCCCGATGGGCTGTCCCCCTGGATCGAGGGGAACCACAGGTCGAACCGCGGACTCGAAGGCAGCCGCTTGCCGCCCCAGCAGTCGTCCTCCCTGACTCCGGTGCCCACGACGATGTCCACGCGCCCGGGATCGCCCGGCGTGGGCCAGTGGGCCAGGACAGTCGTGTCCTCCAGGTCCCAGAAGCGGGCCGGCCCGTCGTTCGCGGGATCCACAGGCTCGATCGAGAGCATTCCGTCCCCCAGCAGCCGCACCGGTTCGGCGCTGTCCGCCACGGCCTGGACCAGCAGACTCTCACGCGGGCAGCCACGCAGCGTCAGAACCTCTCGCGGTCGCGGAGGCGGGTTCACGAACAGGCCCTCGACATCCGCGCACCGCCCCCACAGCAGGCCCTCCTCCTCACCTTCGGGGTCCTCCCGCACCAGGAGATACCGGACCGGGAAGTCCCGCTCCCACCCCACACGTTCCTCAGACCGCACGTTTCTCCCCTGCTGCCAGGCCGTCTTGGCGCGCCAACCCTATGGCTCACTGACGCCGAAGCCCTCCGAATATCGCGTGCTTGGAATGACGCTCCCCGCCAGGTGGCGCCAGTTCGTGGACCGCGCAGAGGCGGGAGGCGTACGCGAATGACCAGGGCCAGCTTTCCTCGCTGGTCGCGGTCACTGCCCGCTCGAACAGGGCGAAGGCCGACCGGGATCCGGCCCAATGGCTGCCGCCGTCGCCGGATGCGCTGTGCCGGTACGGCGCCGAGCGGACCGCGACGAAGCTGCGCTGGGGCCTGGCGGTGGATGAGCTGGAGCGGGACCGGCTGCTCGACATCGCGGCCGGCTGCGGCGGGACCGATGTGGAGTTCACCCCCGCTCCGTAGACAGATCGACGGGCTCAGGGCCGCCACCCACAGAGGGTGGCGGCCCTTCGTCGTCAGCCCGTACGAGGGATCTCCCTCAGTCGAGGATGCCGAGCGCGGTATCGGGCCGGCAGTGCAGGCGCGCGGGGATGCCCTCGGCGAGGGCCCGGCGCGCGCCGTCTGCCGTGGCGGGCTTGCACCGGGTGCGGGTGTCCCAGCACTGCCCGGTGTGGACGCGGACGGCCGGGCGGCCGGTGCCTCTCCCGTGCTCGATGAGCCACTCCGGCGGCGGCGGCGCAGGCCGCCGGTCGCCCTCGGCGGCGATGATCCGTTCCTCGGCGGCTATCCAGTCGCGGGTGCGCTGAAGGTCCCGGACCTGGACCCGCTCAAGAAAACGGAGCAGGCCCAGACGTGAAGCGGGCTGGGCGGCGCTGGGCACGGTCAGTTCCCGTACTGCGCCCGCCGCAGCTCCCTACAGGCAGGGCACAAGAGGTTCGCCGGGGCGCCTGGGAGCGTGACACCGGGCGCAGGGTCCGGTCTGGCTCGGGGACCAGGTGGCGACCTGGGGTCTGGCGTGGGCTGCGGGGGTGGTCATCGTCGGTTCCTGGCTGGTGCGGAGGGCATCACTCCATTAGATAGCATGTTCGATTTTTGGGGCGAGTGCTACGCGAGGATCGTCATCCGTCCGCCACGGCTGGCGAGGCGTCGGGGGTAGGGGCGTGTGAGGGTGCGGGTGGGAACCGGCAACGACGACGGCCCCACACAGGACCCGGCCGGCGCCCCGGTTCAGGCCGGCCGGGTCCTGTCACGAGCGGGACCCGCGTTCCGGTGCCGGCGCGCGGACGGTGGGGACCGCATCGGTGCGACAGTCGGGAAGGGCTGCTCGGATGGTGTTGCGGCCACCGGTGGAGCCGATGTTGGCGCAGGCCGCCGAGGCGATCCCGCCCGTACGCCCCCGCGCCGCCGCGGTGGCCTATGAGCAGAAGTTCGACGGTTCTCCAGACACTCGGAGATGCCTCATCTGGGCGGGCCATTAGAGTGGTGGCAGTCAAAAGAAGAGATCCTCCGATGGACTCCCGCATATCCCGCATACGCTCCAAGCTGGCTAAGGTCCCGTACCAGGCGCAGTGCAGCCACTCGTCCGGCGCCTGGCGTCACCAGTTCCGCGTTGGCCCACGCCTCAGTTCCGCGCAGGCGGACGCTTTCGAGTCCGAGCACCACATCGAATTGCCTTCCGCTTACCGGAAGTTCCTTGTCGAACTCGGGGGCAGCGGTGCCGCCCCCTTCTACGGTTTGCTTCCGCTGGAGGAGTGCAGGCTGTTCACCATGGATCGACAGCCGCCGGACGGCACCCCGCGGGGGTTCCATCACGTGAGCCACGCGGACGCGATGCAAGGGGACCTGTTCCTCGAAATCATCGAGATGGGCTGCTCCGACCTGTGCCTCATCGGTGTGACCGGGCCCCTCACCGGCCGCATGGTCACCGGCAATGCTGATGGCTTCTGGCCTCCGAACGTCTCCTCGGCCCAGGACTTCCTGAGCTGGTACGAACGGTGGCTCAACCACATGCGGGACGGCAAGGACAACAAGGCGTTGGGGCTCACCTCCCCGGCGACCGTCGCAAGCGCCTCCTGGGGGCCCCGGGCCAGAGCTCGGAATACTGTGTGGTCGCAGACCGCAGAAGAGTAAGGGGGCGGAACCCGGAACCGAGATCACCCCAGCGCCCCTGTCTCATGAGACAGGGCGAAGTCTGGAGAACGACGGGCACCGTCTTCACCCCGGACGGCCCGGGTGGGCGCGTAGTGCTCCAGACCCGTCGCGGCGCCCTGGTGCAGGACGCGTTCCCCGATCCGGTCGCGGCTGCCGAGCAACTCCCTCACGGCCTGGTCCTGGACGGCGAAGTCGTGGTGTGGGATTCGGAGGCCGGCGCGTTGTCGTTCGAGGGGTTGCAGCGGCGGGCCGCCGCCCGCGCCCGCACCGCCCCCAACCTCGCAGCCCGTCTGCCCGCCCATTACGTGGCCTTCGACCTCCTTCAACAGGACGGCGCCGAGCTGCTCACGTTGCCCCAGCGGGAGCGCCGTCGGACCTGGTCGGCGCCGATGTTCCGGCCCTCGGGGATGCCGACGTTCTCCGGCAGGTCGACGGTGCGGACACCGGCGGGGACCTGCGCGGGGACGCAGCCGTTACCGACCACGACGACGTCCAGTTCGATGCCCTGCTGGGCGAGGAGGGAGGCCATGGCCCGGGGGAAGTCGTCCGGGCGATCGTTCATCGTCAGGACGACCGCGCCGACCGTGGGACGGGTGGTGCCACCGCTCACAGAACTGCCTTCCGCTTTCGTATGGTCCTCAACCCTGGCTAGGTTAGAGAGGGTGACAACCGATCCCGTGGCTTTCGTGTCCGCTCTCGTCGCCGACGTCCTGAACGCGGATCCGGACGCGCGCGCCGCGCTGCTGGAGCCCGCGCTGAGGGCCAAGTACGCCGCTGCCTTCGCGATGGGACGCAGGGAGGCCCGCGCCCTCAGCGCGCCGGATCGCGAGCGCTACCTCTGCGCCTTCGTCCCGCACTGGACCGCCAAGGTGGCCGCAGCCTTCCTCGACATCGGACCGGTCGCCCTGACAACCGCCTCGGCGGACAAGCCCACGGCGCACCGCGTGAGCGCGACGGCGGCTCGGTCCCCCGGGGACCCTTCCCGTAGGCAGGCCGTGACCTACCGGCTCAAGTCGGACGCCGACGGCACGTACCTGCGACTCACCGACATGCACGTTGACGGAGTTTCGGTGCTCGGCACGGAGAAGGAGCTGATCCAGAGCATGCTGCGGAGCGACGGCTTCGAGGCGGTGCTGGCCTTCCTCGAATCCGGGAGCCGACACGAACGCGGAGCGCATGTCGCGAAGAGCGAGTAGCGGCAGCCGGCGGCCACTCCGGTGCGGCGTCGCGGGCCGAGAGGGTCGTGCTGAGGGTGAGCGACTGCCCCGTACCCGCCGACGATCAGGGGCGGCGACCATCGCGAGGACCGCGCCCGTCGGCGGGTGCTACCGGCCGGCGCGCGTGAGCAGTTCCCCCGCCATACGATCTGTCCCACCGTGGCCTTGGACGCGGCGCCGTCGTAGACAGCGCTGCACGCCTTCTTGATCCACCAAACTCACCGCTATGGCTTTCGCGTCGAATCCTGTATCTCTTCGAGGGCCCAGGATCATGCGGAGGCGGGGTCGCTGTATGGGGAATCCCCACGTGGGTGACCTGTGGTCTCCGTCGGATCGGCTACTGCGGCGAACAAGGATCGTCCGTCGGCCGTCTCCGCTCGCCCTCGGGGGTGAAGGTCAACGATCCGCGGAACGAGCCGCCGCGGAATCGGACCGCGAGGAGCAGCGGTTGCCCGTGCTCGGGCGGCCACGATTCGGCCCCTGGTTCGCTGCCGTTCCAAAGGTGGAAGACCACCATCGGCTGCTGCGGATCCGCAGTGAGGTAACCGAGCGTCTTCCCGTACAGATGATTGTTTCCTCCGAACAGCACAGAGGGAGGACCGAACTCCGCTGTCACGTCAGGCCAGGTGCGGTCAACCGCGGCCCAGCGCCGGACCCGGCCTGCGAGGGCCTGGTACTCCTCCCCGGTGAGAACCCGATCGGGCTTGAGCCAGCCGCGTCGCTGGGCGAACTCCGCGTACACCGAGGCGACCTCGCAGCAGTCAGCCTGTGCTGGGAACACGGCCTGGAAGGCCCCCGCGGGGCCGATGGAGGTCCACAGCCCCTGCTCTTCCCACTCCTGCTTCAGCTCGGCCCATGCCTCGGGCTGGCGTTCCATGAACAGCAGGTGGTCAATCAGAACCCGAAGAGCCACCTCGCCCCCGAACATCCCGGGCCGGCGAAGGGCCAGGTTGAGCTGGTCAACGAGATGAGCGTGGACCTCTTCAGCAGCGGCGAGCGGAGTCAGAAGCGTCACGCACACAGTCTTCCGCACGATGATCACCACCGACCAGCCTTAGCTCCGCAGCCTCACCCCGTACCGCGCGCGCAGACGGGCGATCTCCCACCACGCCACCGCCGAGACCGAGGCCGGTCCGCCGAGCAGGGCGCAGATCTGGATGAACGGCGGGCCGGGCGGCATTCCGGTCACGGCCAGGTTGATGGCCGCCAGCTCCCACACCAGTACGCCCGTCAGCAGGGCCGGAAGCGCGGCGTGCACATCGGAGGTGCCGAACGCGTGGCGGACCACCGTCAGGGAGGCGAAGCCGACGAAGAGCAGCATCCACAACGGCGCCACGAGCAGGGCGAGCGTGAGCAGCGGGGAGGGCAGCACTTCGCCGAGCAGGGTCACGCCCACGAAGAGCAGCGGCGCGGCCGTGAACGCGCCGAAGTACCAGAGGGCCGAGCGCACGGCAGGCCGCAGGCGGCTCCGCATGCCCGGCCTCGCGGCCTCGGGTGCGAGCCTGAACAGGAGCAGGATCACCACGGGCGCGGTGAGGAGCAGCAGCCACGGCGTGATGGCGAGCCGCAGCATGTACTGCCCCTGGAGCTCGGCGAAGTCCGCCTCGGTTCCGTAGACGACGAGGATCAGCAAGGACGCGACCAGGGCCGCCACGGCCCTGGTCTTCTGCACGCGCAGCACCTGAGGGTCGGGGATGCGGCGGTAGGCGTGCGGCGGGAACTTGGCGTGTGCCTGGATGCGGGCCGAGCGGGCCAGCGGATAGAGGAGGAGGAACAGCAGGACGGGCGAGAAGCAGAACAGGACCGCGACCCACGCGCACCCGGGGACGCGCGCGCGTCGCAGCAGCTCCCGCAGCGTCGGCCAGTCCCCGTCGCGGAACTGCTGCCCCAGCGGACGGGGCTGGGGCGGCCCGTAGGGGTAGGCAGGCGGTGTCCCCGGGTACTGGTACTGGCCGGGCACCGTGTACGGGTTCGAGGCCGGGTACGAGTAGTACGGGTAGGGGCCCGCCTGCGGCGGCATGCCCGGCGGTGGCGGTGGCGGTGCCTGGCCGTCGTGCGGGTACCACGTCTGGCCGTACTGATCCTGGCCGCCGAAACTCACGCCGATTCCTTCCTCACCTGCGGGACGTGTGCGCCGCGGAGCGGGCCGGCACGGCCGACTGCGGGCGGGAGGCCTCACACGGGGTTGCGTGCGAAAGCCCTGTACTCGCCCCGGAATCGCCCTGACCGTGCCCCGTCCCCCCGGAAGGATCACCTTATGCGAACCGTGTACGCCCTTCTCGCCCGTTTCGAGATGCGGGCGGGCGGGGAACGGTGACGGCCGTGTCGGCCTGGCCCTGCCCTGGAGTGCAGACGTCGTGGCAGGCCACGGCAACCGCATCAGAATGTTCAAGCGGCAGATGTGCGGACGTGCTGGCTTCCTTGTGCCACCGTCTGACGGCGTACCCGACGCTGAAGGTCCTGCAGTGCGGCGACCGACCGGTACTGGTGAGGGCGGGCCCGGGTACAAGTACAAGGACGAGCTGCCGGTGGACCTGCCGCCGGCACCGACCGATCCGACCGGCGCGCGCCGCCTCTATGGGCGCGGCCTGCTGGCGATGGCCAACGCCGGTCCGGCCACGAACGGTTCACAGTTCTTCGTCGTTTACGGCGATTCCGCGCTGCGACCGAACTACACGGTTGTGGACGTTCGAGTAATTCCCCAGGGGTAAGTTCACGTAATTCCCCAGGTGCCCACCTGGCTGGGGCTCTGGTGACTCGTCTCATCAGAGCTCGACGCGGCGCTCGGCAGCCGATGGGGCATCGACGGAGCCGTAGCGCAAGACGACGTGTGCCAGCCGGAACGGCAGGTCGTTCAGGATGGGTGCCATGACAGCGAAGAGTGCATCGGCGTCCGGTCCGTAGGCGTAGAGGACCACCTCGCCTCCTCCGTACTCGTTGCCGCCGAACTCGCCAACGTCGGCTTGCTCGATCGCCTCGGTCAGGAGGGACTGGGCCTGGTGGACGACATCCCGTTGGCTAGGCTCGCCGAGGCCGTCATCGGCCAGTCGACAGAGAGCGATGACGGCGTGCTCAACGTCGGATTCTGCTTCGTCGGTGTCGGCCATGCGGGAAGCGATCTCATTCCAGAGCTACCTCGGGATCAGCTGTGGCGATGCGCTGAGTGGTCGTGGCCTGCCGCGTCGTCTCGGTTGGGTGTTCCTCCTACTATGGGCACCTCGACAGGGGAGCAGAGTGGATCTCAGAGCACCGGTACCGTCTCGAAGGCTTGGGCCGTACGCGTTGACCGATGACGGGATCGCGGCACTGCTGGCACGCTACGAGTTCGGTGATTCCTGTGTCCGCCGGGTGATCCTTGACCAGGAGTTCGGATGGAAACCGCGGGGGCGGGCCGTCACACTTGTGATCGACGTTCGGGTGGTGGACGAGGGCCTGCGGTGGGAGCCGGTGTGCCTGGACCTGGTCGACGTGAAGCGATTTCGGATCGACGAGAGCCAGGGCTCTCCTGGGGGGGTGCTCTACGATCCCCCGCAGTTCACCCGGTTCGACGGGCTGATGCAGGTCGACCTGTGTGCTGAGCGTTTCGGCAGCCTTCGACCGGGGAGTGGGCAGGAGGTCTTCGAGGGCTCGGAGTTGGTCTTCGAGGCGGTCGAGGGCACGTGGAGTGTCATGGAGCCATGGAGCGTGTGACACCGCGCCCGCGACCAAGCGCTACTAGATGATCGTGGGCGTGGCAGGCTTGTCGGTCGGGTTCTTGGGGCGCTTGTTCGGGCGGTAGCTGGGGCCGTTCATGATCACCTGGTGGCTGGTGTTGATCAGCCGGTCCAGCAGCGACTCGGCGACGACCGGGTTCGGGAAGAGGGGATACCAGTCGCTGGGTGCCCGGTTGCTGGTGATGATCAGGGACCTGCCCTGCCGTTCGCTGACCAGTTCGTAGAGGTCATCGGCCTGGGATGCTCCGAGCTGGCGCATGGCGAAGTCGTCGAGGATGAGCACGTCGGGCCGTACAAGTTCACGAATGCGCTTGTCCCAGGTGCGGTCCGCGTGGCCGTCGGCGAGGTCCGCGAGGATGCGGCTGGTTTTGGCGAAGCGGACGTGGGCGCCCTGGCGGACGGCGAGGTGGCCAAGGGCCTGGGCGGCATGTGTTTTTCCGACCCCCACAGGAGTGGGCAAGACACACATCGCCGTCGCTCTCGCGGTCGCGGCATGCAGGGCCGGATACTCGATCTACTTCACCAGCCTCGACGACATGGTCCGCAACCTCAAGATCGCCGAGGCTGCCGGGCGCCTGACCAGCAAGCTCGGCAGCTACCTCCGACCTGCTGTCCTCGTCGTCGACGAAGTGGGCTACCAACCCCTCGAGCGTGCCGAGGCCAACCTGGTCTTCCAGGTGATCTCAAAGCGCTACGAAAAGGGCTCGATCATCCTGACCTCGAACAAGACCTTCAGTGAATGGGGACAGGTGTTCGGCGACGAAGTCCTCGCCACCGCCATCCTCGACCGACTCCTCCACCACTGCGACGTGATCTCCATCAACGGACCCAGCTACCGACTCAAGAACCGGATCGCAGCCATCGAACGCGACCGGGACGACGCAGCCTGACCAGGCTCCCGGGAGTCTTCACAGGTCAGTCCAGACATGCCCCTCGGAGTAGTCGTGCCAGCCCCGGAAGAACCAGTTGGCAAGATCCCCGATTCGCTCGATGCAGTCCTCGAAGTAGGCATCGGGCGCCGGCTTTGGAAAGTTCGGATGTGACGTCCACGACGGAACCCAGGTCGCGACCTCATAGAACCCCTCAGCGACCCATCGATCGAGTTTCTCGTCAGACTGGGACCGCTCGCATGC
>NZ_JBEXPG010000111.1:0-12146 GCF_040611935.1 Streptomyces sp. NPDC006512
AGGACTTCCACGAGGCGTTCGAAGGGCACGTCCTGGTTCGCGTAGGCGGCCAGGTCCGTCTCCCGGACACGCTCCAGCAGCTCCCGGAAGGTGGGATCACCCGAGACGTCGGTGCGCAGCACCAGGGTGTTGACGAAGAAGCCCACCAGGTCGTCGAGGGCCTCGTCGGTGCGGCCCGCGATCGGGGAACCGAGCGGAATGTCGCTGCCGGCGCCCATGCGGTGCAGCAGGGTCGCCACGGCCGCCTGGACCACCATGAACAGACTCGTGCCCGTGGCGCGGGCCAGCTCCTCCAGACGGGTGCGGGTGACTGCGGAGACCTGGAAGGGGACGGTGTCGCCGCGGTAGCTCATCCGGGCCGGGCGCGGGCGGTCCACGGGCAGGGTGAGCTCCTCGGGCAGGCCGGCGAGGGCTTCGCGCCAGTGGTCGACCTGGCGGGACAGCTCGCTGACCGGGTCGTCCTCGTCGCCGAGGACCTCGCGCTGCCACAGCGTGTAGTCCGCGTACTGGACCGGCAGCGGCTTCCACGCGGGGGCGGCGCCCGCCGCGCGGGCCGCGTACGCCTCGCCCAGGTCGCGGGCCAGCGGGCCCATCGACCAGCCGTCGCCCGCGATGTGGTGGACGACGACGAGCAGCACGTGCGTCGTCGCGTCCACCGTGAACAGGTGGGCGCGCACCGGCAGGTCGGCGGCCAGGTCGAAGCCGCGGGCGACCTCGGCGGCCAGGACCTCGGCGTCGTACGGCGACCTCGCCAGGACCGGGCGGGCCGCCCCGGGGGCCAGGACGAGCTGGTGCGGGCGGCCGTCGGTGTCGGGGAAGACGGTGCGCAGGCTCTCGTGGCGGGCCACGACGTCCCCGAGCGCGCCCTCCAGTGCGCCGGCGTCGAGGTCGCCGGTGAGGCGGACGGCCAGCGGCATGTTGTACGTGGCGCTGGGCCCCTCGAAGCGGTCGAGGAACCACAGCCGCCGCTGTGCGGGCGACAGCGGGATCTCGGCGGGGCGTTCCCGTACGGTCAGCGCGGCCCGGCCGGTGCCCTGCTCGCCGAGACGTGCGGCGAGCGCGGCCACCGTCGGGGCCTCGAAGAGGGTGCGCACGGCGACCTCGCTGCCGAGCCGGGAGCGGATGCGGCCGGTGACGCGTACGGCGAGGAGGGAGTGGCCGCCGAGGTCGAAGAAGCTGTCGTCGATCGAGACACGCTCCAGACCCAGGACCTCGGCGTAGATCTCGCACAGGGCCTTCTCGTGCGCGGTGCGCGGGCCGCGGCCGGCCGGGCCGGTGCGCGGGCCGGGTGCGGGCAGGGCCTTGCGGTCGAGCTTGCCGTTGACCGTCAGCGGCAGCCGGGGCAGGACGACGTAGGCGGTCGGGACCATGTAGTCGGGCAGCCGCTCGCCCAGCTCCCGGCGCAGACGGCCGGGCTCGGGGTCGGTGCCGGCGTCGGCCGGGACGAGGTAGGCGACGAGTTCCCGGATGCCCGGGCGGTCCTCGCGGACCAGGACGGCGGCCCGGGCGATGTCGGGCCGGATCTCCAGGGCGGCCTCGATCTCGCCGAGTTCGATGCGGAAGCCGCGGATCTTGATCTGGTCGTCGGCGCGGCCGAGGCAGTCGACGCGGCCGTCGCGGGTCCAGCGGGCCCGGTCGCCGGTGCGGTACATGCGGGTGCCCGGCGTGCCGAACGGGTCGGCGACGAAGCGCTCGGCGGTCAGGCCGGGGCGGCCGAGGTAGCCGCGGGCCAGACCGGCGCCCGCGATGTACAGCTCGCCCGCGACGCCGGGCGGGACGGGGCGCAGCGCGGTGTCGAGGACGTAGGCCCGGTAGTTGTCGAGCGGGCGGCCGACCAGGACGCGGTCGCTGTCGGTGACGCGCTGGCCGAGGGCGTCGACGGTGGTTTCGGTGGGGCCGTAGAGGTTGTACGCCACCATGCCTTCGGTCCCGGCGAGTTCGGCGCGCAGGGCTTCGCCGAGCGCTTCGCCTCCGAGGCTGACCAGCAGGGGGCGGATGTTCTCGTCGGCGGTCAGGCCGAGTTCGTGGAGCTGCTGGTAGTGGCCGGGGGTGGTGTCGATGTGGTCGAGGCCGCCGACCCGGCGGGCGTAGGCGAGCAGGGCGGTGGGGTCCTGGCGGGCCTCGTCGTCCATGAGGTGCAGTTCGTGTCCGGCGAGCATCCACAGGAGCGGGTCGATCGCGGCGTCGAAGGAGAACGACGCGGCGAGGGCCACCTTGAGGCGGCGGCCGCCGGCGGCGGCGACCACGTCGGCGTACAGCCGGCCGAAGTGGTCGTGGAAGAGGTTGACGGCGCTGCGGTGCTGCACGGTGACGCCCTTGGGGCGGCCGGTGGAGCCGGAGGTGTAGATGACGTATGCGGCGTTGTCGGGGTGTCCGGCGCCGGGTGCCTCGTCCGGGCCGAGGTCGTGGTCCGGCCAGAGGCGGTCGCGGTCGAGGGCGTACAGGTCGGCGGCGGAGGTCAGTTCGGCGACGGGCCGGGCGTCGTCCAGGACGTACGCGACGCGCTCGGCCGGGTAGGCCGGGTCGACGGGCACGTACACGGCTCCGGCCTTCATCACGGCGAGCAGCGCGACGATGTGCTCGGCGGAGCGCGGCAGCCGTACGGCGACGGCCTGTTCGGGGCGGACGCCGTCGGCGACGAGCTGGCGGGCGAGACGGTTGGCCCAGGCGTTGAGGGCGGCGTAGCTCAGGCGCACGTCGCGGAAGACGAGGGCGGTGGCGTCGGGGGTGAGGGCGGCCTGCGCCTCGAAGAGCTGCGGCAGTGTGCCGGCGGGGTGTTCCCGGGCGGTGTCGTTCCAGGTCCGGAGCACCTGGTGGCGTTCCTCGGCGGTGAGGACGTCCACGGTGGACAGGGCACGGTCGGGGGCGGCGACGAGGTCGGCGATCAGGCGGACCAGGCGGTCGGCGAGTGCCCGGGCGCTCTCGCGGTCGAAGAGGTCGGTGGCGAACTCGATGCCGCCCTCGATGCCGTCGGGGGTGCCGTCGGCGGTGAAGCGTTCGGCGAGGACGACGGACAGGTCGAAGTTGGAGGTCTTCAGGCCGACGGGGCGGGCGGTGGTGCGGACCCCGTCGAGGTCGAGGGCGGCCTCGGTGTTGTTCTGGAACGACAGCATGACCTGGAACAGCGGGTGCCGGGCCAGGGAGCGGCCGGGGTTGAGGGTCTCGACGAGCTGCTCGAAGGGCACGTCCTGGTGGGCGTACGCGGCGAGGTCGGCCTCCCGCACCCGGTCGAGCAGTTCGCGGAAGGTGGGGTCGCCGGAGACGTCGGTGCGCAGGACCAGCGTGTTGACGAAGAAGCCGACGAGTTCGTCGAGGGCCTGGTCGGTGCGGCCCGCGACGGGGGTGCCCAGGGGGATGTCGTCGCCGGCGCCGAGCCGGTGCAGCAGGGCGGCGAGAGCGGCCTGGGCGGTCATGAAGACGCTGGCCCGGGAGCCGCGGGCGAGGCCGACGAGGGCCTGGTGGGTGGCGGCGTCGATGGCGAGGCCGACGGTGTCGCCGCGGTAGCTCGTCTCCGCGGGGCGCGGCCGGTCGGCGGGGAGCTCCAGCTCCTCGGGGAGGTCGGCGAGGGTGGTGCGCCAGAAGTCGATCTGGCGGGCGAGTTCACTGCCGGGGGTGTGCTCGTCGCCGAGGACCTCCTCGCGCCACAGGGTGTAGTCGGCGTACTGGACGGGCAGCGGCTCCCAGGCGGGGGCCGTGCCGCCGCGGCGGGCCCGGTAGGCGTCGGCGAGGTCCCGGGCCAGGGGGGCCATGGACCAGCCGTCGGCGGCGATGTGGTGGACGACGAGCAGCAGGACGTACTCGGTGCCGCCGAGGGCGAAGAGCCGGGCGCGCAGCGGCAGGTCCCGGGTGAGGTCGAACTCCTTGCCGGAGGCGGCGGCCAGTACCCGGTCCAGCTCGTCGTCGGCGACGCCGATGACCGGCAGGGAGGGTACGGCGTCGGCGGGGTCGAGGACGTGCTGGCGGGGGCGGCCGTCGGTGTCGGGGAAGACGGTGCGCAGGGCCTCGTGGCGGGTGACGACGTCGGCGAGGGCGGCGCGCAGGGCGGGGACGCTCAGTTCGCCGGAGATCCGTACGGCCATCGGCAGGTTGTAGTTGCCGCCGGCGTCTTCGAAACGGCCGAGGAACCACAGTCTGCGCTGGGCGGGTGAGAGGGGGACGGCGTCGGGGCGCGGCCGGGGGGTGAGGGCCTGGCGGGCGCGGCCGGCGCCGGCGATGCGCGCGTCGAGGGCGGCGACGGTGGGGGCCTCGAAGAGGGTGCGTACGGCGAGTTCGGCGCCCAGGCCGGTGCGGACGCGGCTGACCAGGCGGGTGGCGAGCAGGGAGTGGCCGCCGAGGTCGAAGAAGCTGTCGTCGATGGAGACCCGTTCCAGGCCCAGTACGTCGGCGAACAGCTCGCACAGCTTCGCCTCGCGGGCGGTGCGGGGGTCCCGGCCGGCGGCGGCCTGCCCGTCGGGGACGGGCAGGGCCCGGCGGTCGAGCTTGCGGTTGGGGGTGAGCGGGAGCTCGGGCAGGGGAACGTAGGCGGTGGGCACCATGTAGTCGGGCAGGGTGCCGTCGAGGTGGGCGCGCAGCTCGTCGGCGGCGGGCACGGTGCGGCCGTCGGCGGGGACGAGGTAGGCGGCGATGGTCTTGATGCCGGGGCGGTCCTCGCGGGCGAGGACGGCGGCCCGCGCGATCGCGGGGTGGGTGGTGAGGGCGGCCTCGATCTCGCCGAGTTCTATGCGGAAGCCGCGGATCTTGACCTGGTGGTCGGAGCGGCCGAGGTAGTCGAGTTCGCCGTCGGCGGTCCAGCGGACCACGTCGCCGGTGCGGTACATGCGCGAGCCGGCCGGGCCGTAGGGGTCGGCGACGAAGCGTTCGGCGGTCAGGCCGGGGCGGCCGAGGTAGCCGCGGGCGAGGCCGGCGCCGGCGAGGTGGAGCTCGCCGGGGACGCCGGGCTGGACCGGGCGCAGGGCGCTGTCCAGTACGTACGCCCGGGTGTTGCGGATGGGGCGGCCGATGGTGGGGCGGGCCGGCCAGGCGTCGACGTCGGCGGGCAGGGTGGCGGCGGTGACCACGTGGGTCTCGGTGGGCCCGTAGTGGTTGTGCAGGACGCGGCCGCCACCGTGGTGGAAGTCGCGAATCCGCTTGCTCGGGACGAGGGCTTCGCCGGCCTGGGCGAGGTGGCGGAGCGCCGGGAGGTCCAGTCCTTGTCCGACGGCCTCCTCGCACAGGGCGTCGATGACCAGGTTGGGCGCGTACACCTCGTCGATGCGCTGCCGGTCCAGCCACTGCACGAAGGCGGCCGGGTCGCGGCGGACGTCCTCGTCGGGAATGACGAGGGTGCGGCCGGAGAGGGTGGCGGAGAGGATCTCCTGGGCGGACACGTCGAAGCTGATGGCGGTGAACTGGGCGGTGCGCACGCCCGGTCCGCCGGGGAGCTCGGCCTCGTGCCAGCCGATGAGGTTGGCGAGGGGGGCTCCGGGCATCGCGACGCCCTTGGGCTTGCCCGTGGAGCCGGAGGTGTAGATGACGTAGGCGGGGGTGAGCGGGGTCAGCGGCGCGGTGCGCTCGGCGTCGGTGATCTCGCCGTCGGCCAGGGCGTCGAGTTCGGCGGCGGCCGCCGGGTCGTCCAGGAGCAGCAGCGGGGTGGCGCCGGCGGCGGCCTCGACGGCCGGCCGGGTGGCGCGGTCGGTGATGACGAGGGCGGGCCGGGCGTCGCCGAGCATGTGGGCGATGCGGTCGGCCGGGTAGGCGGCGTCGACGGGCAGGTAGGCGGCGCCGGACTTCAGTACGGCCCACAGCGCGACGATCAGCTCGGCCGAGCGGGGCAGGGCGAGGGCGACGGTTCGTTCGGGGCCGGCGCCGCGCGCGGCGAGCAGGCGGGCCAGGCGGTTGGCGCGGGCGTCGAGCTCCCGGTAGGTCAGGGTGGTGCCCGCGTGCTGGACGGCCGCCGCGTCGGGGTGGCGGTCGGCGGTCTTCCGGAACAGGGCGGGCAGCGGGAGCAGCGGGCCCTCGTGCGCGGTGTCGTTCCAGGTGTGCAGGACGCGGGTGCGTTCGTCGGCGGTGAGCAGGTCGAGGCGGCCGACGGGGGTGTCCTCGGCTCCGGGCAGCGCGGCGAGCAGGCTCAGCACGCGGGCGCCGACGGCTTCCGCGGCCGCGGTGTCGAGGAGGTCGGGGCGGTGGCTGAGCTCCAGGGCCACGGTGTCACCGGCGTGGACGAGCAGGCTCAGCGGGTAGTGGGTCCCTTCGTGGCTGCGGCCGTCGACCACGCCGAGACCGCCGGCGGAGCGGCGCAGGCCCTCGGTGTCGACGGGGTAGTTCTCGAACACCAGGAGGGTGTCGAAGAGTTCGCCGCCGGCCGGGGCGAGGCGCTGGATGTCGCCCAGTCCCAGGAACTGGTGGTCCATCAGGGCGGCCTGCTGGTCCTGGAGGCGGTCCAGCAGGGCGCCGACCGGCTCGGCGGGGTCCAGGGCGACCCGGACCGGCAGGGTGTTGATGAACAGGCCGATCATGGACTCGATGCCGGGCAGCTGCGGCGGGCGGCCGGAGACGGTGCCGCCGAAGACCACGTCGTCGCGGCCGGTGAGGCGGCCCAGGACGATCGCCCAGGCGGCCTGGACCACGGTGTTGACGGTGATGCCGCGTCCGCGTGCCCAGCGGGTCAGTTCCGCGGTGGCGGCGGCCGGCAGTTCGACGCGGGTCGTCGCGGGGGCGGCCGGTGCGCGGCCGGGGTCGGGGGCGGCGAGGAGCGTGGGCTCCTCCACGCCCTCCAGGACCCGCCGCCAGGCGTCCTCGGCGGCGGTGCGGTCCTGGGCGGCCACCCAGGCGAGGTAGTCGCGGTACGGGGTGACGGCGGGCAGCGCCCGTTCGTCGGAGCCGGACCGCAGCAGTCCGTACAGTTCGAAGAGTTCACCGATGAGCAGGGCCCGGGACCAGCCGTCGAGCAGGATGTGGTGGGCGGTGACGAGGAACTGGAACCGGCCCTCGCCCAGGTCGACCAGGGTGAAGCGGATCAGCGGCGGGCGCGCCAGGTCGAAGCGGCGCGCGCGGTCCGCGGCGGCGATCTCCTCGGCGGCCGCGGACCGCTCGCCGGCTGGTCGGCCGGACAGGTCCGTGACGGTGAACGCGGGGGCCACCTCGAAGGGGATGAGCTGGACCGGCTCGCCGTTCTTGCGGTGGCGGAACGCGGCCCGCAGGCCGGGGTGCCGGCGCAGCAGTGCGGCGCAGGCGGAGTGCAGGTGCCCGGTGTCGATGCCGCCCTCGATGTCGAGGACGAACTGCATGGTGTAGACGTCCGGGCCCTGCTCGTCGTACTGCGCGTGGAACAGCAGGCCCTGCTGGAGCGGGGAGAGCGGGAGGATGCCCTCCAGGCGCGGCTTCGGCTTGGTCATGTCGCTTCTCTCCACTCAGAACTCGAAGTCTTCTTCGAACGCGTCGATCTCGTCCTGGCCGAGATCGAGCAGCGGCGCCGGTCCGGCCGCCGCGGGGCGCGGGGCAACGGCCCGCACGGGCTCGGCCGCGGGGTCCGCGGCATGGGCCGCCAGGGCGCGCAGCGCCCGGAACCAGCCCTCGGCCAGTGCGGCCACCTCGGCCTCGGTGAACAGTCCGTCGGGCCAGGTCCAGGAGGCCACCAGGCGGGGGCCGCCGGGACCGTCCTGGGCCAGTGAGTTCAGCTCCAGGGCGTGTGCGGCGGGCATCGCGGCGTCGCTGCCGCCGAGACCCCCGTCGCCGTTGTCGTCGCCGTCGCCGCCGCCGAACCGGCCCAGGTAGTTGAATCCGATCTGCGGGACGGGCAGGGCGGCGAGGACGTCCGCCGTTTCGGGGTTGAGGTGGCGCAGCAGCCCGTACCCGGCGCCGTTGTCGGGCAGGGCGGCGAGCTGACCGGCGACGTGTGCCAGGGCCCGGCCGGCGGCGGGGCCGCCGGCGTGGAGTTCCTGCCAGTCGCCGGCGGGGACGGCGGGGTCGAGCCGGACCGGGAAGAGGCTGGTGAACCAGCCGACGGTACGGGAGACGTCGGCGTCCGGGAGGACGCCGGTGAGCAGTTCCTCGCGGCCGTGGCCTTCCAGGTCGAGCAGGACGCCCTGCTCCCGGGGTCGGCCCCGGCCCCGGTCCCAGTCGGTGACGGCCAGCGCGAACGCGGTGAGCAGCACCTCGTTGACGCCGGTGCCGAGCACGGTGGGCACGGTGGTCAGCAGCGGGCCGGTGACGTCCGCGGGCAGTGTCAGGCCGTACTGGCGGGCCGAGGCGGCCACGTCGCGGACGGGGTCCAGGGGCCGGGCGCCCAGCGGGGGTTCCTGGTAGCCGCTGAGCATGCCCGTCCACACCGGGAGTTCGGCGGCGCGCTCGGGGGCGAGCGCCGCCCGCGCGAGGCCCCGGGACCAGGCGCGGAAGGAGGTCCACACCGGTTCCAGTACGGGTTCCCGGCCGGCGGCGACGGCTTCGTAGGCGGCCATGAGGTCGGGCATCAGGATCCGCCACGACACCCCGTCGACCACCAGGTGGTGGACGATGAGCAGCAGCCGGCCCGGGGTCCGCGGTCCGGCGTCGAACCAGACGGCCTGGACCATCAGCCCGGCGTCGGGGTCGAGCCGGTCCTGGGCCGCCCGGCCCTCGGTGTCGATGCGCGCCGCGAGGGCGGCAGCGTCCAGGCCCGCCACGTCGATCCGGTGGATCACGTCGGCGGCCGGCAGGGCGCCCTTCGGCGGGACTTCCAGGGTCCAGTCGGAGCCGTGGCGCACCAGGCGGGCGCGCAGCGCGTCGTGGTGGTCGAGCACGGCCTGGACGACGGCGCCGAGCACCTCCGCGGTGAGGTCGCCGGGGACGGGTGCGGTCACGGACTGGTTGAACCCGTCGACGCGGCCGCCCAGTTCGCGCAGCCAGCGGATGATCGGGGTGGCGGGCAGGGCGCCGATCGCCGGGTCCGCGCCGTCGGGGTCCGGGGCGAGCAGCAGTTCGGCCGGGGACTGCGGCAGGGCGGCGGCGAGCGCCTGCACCGTCTTGTGGCGGAACACCTCGCGCGGGGTCAGTACGAGCCCGGCCAGGCGGGCGCGGCCGACCAGCTGCACGGAGGTGATGCTGTCGCCGCCGAGGGTGAAGAAGCTGTCGTCGACGCCGACCGCGGGCAGTCCGAGGACTTCCGCGAACAGGCCCGCGAGCAGTTCCTCGCGCGGGGTGGACGGGGCCCGGCCGGCGGGGCGGTCCGCGAAGTCGGGGGCGGGCAGCGCCTTGCGGTCGAGCTTGCCGTTGGTGTTCAGGGGCAGCTCGTCCAGTGTGACGAAGACGGCCGGGACCATGTAGTCGGGCAGGTCGGCGGTGGCGTGCGCGCGCAGTTCCGCGGAGCCGGGCGCGGGGCCGTCGGCGGCCGGGACGACGTACCCGGCCAGCAGCTTGCTGCCGGGACGGTCCTCGCGGACGACGACCGCGGCCCGGGACACCCGCGGGTGCCGGGCGAGGACGGCCTCGATCTCGCCGAGCTCGATGCGGAACCCGCGGACCTTGACCTGGAAGTCGGTCCGGCCCAGGTACTCGATCGTCCCGTTCCCGCTCCAGTGCACCAGGTCACCGGTGCGGTACATCCGGGCGCCGGGTGCGCCGTAGGGGTCGGCGGTGAACCGCTCGGCGGTCAGGCCGGGGCGGCCCAGGTAGCCGCGGGCCAGGCCCGCGCCCGCGAGGTAGAGCTCGCCGGGCACTCCGGGGGCGACCGGGCGCAGCGCCCCGTCGAGGACGTACGCGCGGGTGTTGAGGATGGGGCGGCCGATGGAGGGGCTGGCGGTGGTCCCGTCGAGCCGGGCCGTGGTCGACCAGATGGTCGTCTCGGTGGGCCCGTAGACGTTGAGCACCGACCGGCCGGCCGAGGCCATGGCCCGGGCCAGCGCGCCCGGTACGGCCTCCCCGCCGACGAGCATCCGCAGCCCCGCGAGGGCCTGCGGCACCTGGCCGGTCAGGGTCTGCCACAGCGACGGCGTGGCCTGGAGGACGGTGCCGCCGTGCCGGGTGATCAGCGCGGCGAGGGCGTCGGGGTCGAGGACCTCGTCCTTGCCCGCGATGACGACCGCGGCGCCGGCCAGCAGCGGCAGGTACAGCTCCAAGGCGGCGATGTCGAAGGAGACGGTGGTGACGGCGATCAGCCGGTCCGTGCCGTCCATCGGGACCCGGTCCGCCATGTCGGTCAGGAAGTTGTCCAGGGCGGCGCGCGGGATGACGACGCCCTTGGGGCGGCCGGTGGAGCCGGAGGTGTAGATGGCGTAGGCCGGGGTCCGGCCGTCGGCCCGTTCCGTCACCGGGGTGCCGGGCGGGTACGCGGCGAGGGCCGCGCGGGTGGCCGGGTCGTCGAGCAGGAGCGCCGGGGTGTCGGAGGCGGGCAGGGCCGCCGCGGTCTGTGCCGTGGTCAGCAGCAGCGAGGGACGGGCGTCCTCCAGGACGTAGCCCAGGCGCTCGGCCGGGTGTTCGGGGTCGAGCGGCACGTAGCCGGCGCCGGACTTGAGTACGGCGAGCAGGGCGACCGGCAGTTCGGCGCTGCGCGGCAGGGCCACGGCGACGTAGCGCTCGGGGCCGGCGCCGTGGTCGGCGAGCAGGCGGGCCAGGCGGCTCGACCGCTCGTCCAGTTCGGCGTACGTCAGCCGGTCGGCGCCGCAGATCACGGCGGTGGCGCCGGGGGTGGCGGCCGCTCGGCGGGCGATGCGGGCCGTCAGGGGTTCCTGGTCCGGCTCGGCTTCCGCGCGGCCGGCCCAGTCGGTCAGCACCCGCTGCTCGTCGGCGGCGTTCAGCAGCCGCAGCCGTCCGACGGGTACGCCGGCCTGGCCGGCCGCCTCGCCGAGCAGCCGTACCAGGGTGGCGGCGAGGTCGTCGACGCGGTCCTGGCCGAGGAGGTCGGGACGGTGGGCGAGGTCGAGGCCGAGGGAGCGGCCCAGGCTCACGGTGAGGCTGAGCGGGTAGTGGGTGCTCTCGTGGTTGTCACCGCCGACGATGCCGAGGCCTCCGGCGGCGCTGCGCAGCCCGTCGGCGTCGAGGGGGTAGTTCTCGAAGACGACGAGGGTGTCGAACAGTTCACCGAGGCCGGTGCCGCGCTGGATGTCGGCGAGCGGCAGGAACTGGTGGTCCATCAGGCCGGCCTGCTGGGCCTGGAGGCGGTCCAGCAGGGCGCCGAGGGTTTCGGCCGGGTCCAGGGCGACCCGGACGGGCAGGGTGTTGATGAACAGGCCGACCATCGACTCCACGCCCGCGACCTGCGGCGGACGGCCCGAGACGGTACCGCCGAAGACCACGTCGGTACGGCCGGTGAGCCGGCCGACGACCAGCGCCCATGCGGCCTGGACGACGGTGTTGACCGTCACTCCGCGCTCCCGGGCCCAGCGGGCGAGCGCGGCCGTATCGGCCTCGGGCAGCTCCAGGCGGGTGTGCTCGGCCCGGACCGGGGCGCGGGACGGGTCCGGGGCGGCGACCAGGGTGGGCTCCTCCAGTCCGTGGAGGACCTCGCTCCAGGCGGCTTCGGCGGCGGCGCGGTCCTGCCCCGCGATCCAGCCGAGGTAGTCACGGTAGGGAGTGACCCGGGGCAGGGACGCGGCGTCGCCCTGTTCGGCGTACAGGGTGAACAGCTCGCCGAGGAACACCGGCATGGACCAGCCGTCGAGCAGCAGGTGGTGGTGGCTGATGATCAGCCGGTGCCGGTCCGCGGCCGTGGAGGCGAGCGTGAACCGCATCAGCGGGGGCTGCGCCAGGTCGAAGCGCCGGGTGCGGTCCTCGGCCACCAGGCGGTCGGCCGCGGCGGCCCGCTCTTCGGCGGGCAGGCCGGTGAGGTCGACTTCGGTGTACGGCAGCTCGAAGCCGGCGGGCACCACCTGGACGGGGGTGTTCAGCCCCTCGTGGCGGAAGGCTGCGCGGAGGTTGGCGTGCCGGTTCAGCAGGGTGCGCAGTGCCGCGCGCAGGGCGGGCCGGTCGACCGTGCCTTCGATGTCGAGGGCGAGCTGGACGGTGTAGACGTCCTCGCCCTGGCTGTCGTAGACGGCGTGGAAGAACAGACCCTGCTGGAGCGGCGACAGCGGCAGCAGATCGGTCAGAGGACCGTGACCCGCCTCCAGGACCTCGATCTGCTCCTGCGACACCACCACCAGCGGCGCCACGTCCGAGGGCGTCAGACCACCCGACCCCGCCACCGCCACCGCCAC
>NZ_JBEXPG010000112.1:0-11291 GCF_040611935.1 Streptomyces sp. NPDC006512
CACTCGCTACGACAAAACCCGCGAGTCCTACCAGGCAGCCGTCACCATCGCATCCCTGTTCCTCTGGCTAAAGCCCCTTTGAAGACACTGCCTAGCGGCACCAGGGCGGCAGGATGGCCGAGGAGAACCGCTTGCGCTCGCCGGTGGCCTTGTCGAGGCGCTTGTCGTTCATGCGCGGGGCCTTGACCTCGATCATGCCGGCCGCGGTGGTGACTTTCCGGGCATGGTGGTAGCCGTTGCGGACCACCAGATGTCGCCCTGCCCCGTCCTTTCCATGGGCCAACTCGGCGATGCAGGCATTGACCTCGGCCTCCAGTGCGGCGGCCAGCATCCGCCGGGCGCCCTCGCGGACGATCTCGTCCAGCAGGGAGCCGTCCAGCAGGGAGCCGTCGGAATTGACTACGGGGAGCACGGGCATGCCTTCCCGACCCGCGCTGCGAACGCGGGCCTACTCGATGACCATCACGGGATCATCCGGGAAGGTACGCCCTCCGCGTTCCTCCCCGAACCGATCCACAGGCCTTGAGCATTACTCCGCACACGGTCGGGAAGGCATGCCCGTGCTCGGCGAAGTCAACGCCGGCGCCAGCACCGCCAACAGCACCTCGCGCATCGACAAGATCTGGTGCGACCGGCTGGACATGTTGGTGGAGACGGGAGGGTCTGATCCGGGTCGGCTGGAGAGCCTGGCTCAGGCCGGGGACGGGCTCCACGATGTAGGAGACGCGTGGGTGTACATGGCCACGGTCACCGCCCGCCACGCCGGTGTCACGTCTACCTCTCAGAGGACCTCGCCCACTGCGTCGGGGCGTGGGAGGGCCGCGTGAACGAGCAGGCTCCCTGACGGACGACCTGAACCGAGGCGCCCATGTTTTCCTGAGTACCTGATTCTGATCCATCGACAAGAACCGTGGGTCAGGTAGAAATCTTGGTGAGGGCTTGGGTAGGCCTTGATTTGGACCTAGATTTGGACCTAGCACCTTTTGGATCAGGGATGTTTGAGTGAGTGGCTGACGTGCCGTGTGGCTCGATGCGAGGGTGTGTGTCGGGAAGGGCGGTTGGCGGTCGCCGTGGTGACCGCGTTCAGTCGCATGTACGTTCGCGAGAGGTCAGCTGGCTGGCCCGGCTGGGATTGCCGACGGGTGACGCGCCTGGTCATCAGGGTGATCGCGGCCCAGGTAATCACTGCGATTCGGGGTGCTGGACGAGCCTCTCGTAGTCGCGGGCGTGTCTGCGGGCGTCCATGACCCAGGCGATCGACCTGGCAGGACGACGAACCCGAAGGCGTCCGGGAGGCAGACCATTACTTTGTGCGCCTCATGGCGTCGATCCGGGCGACGACGTCGGCATCGGTTGCAGTCGGCTGTCGGTGAGGAGCTGCTGGGCGATCCAGTAGGCCGAGCCCCCGGCGGCCTTCGGGGGATAGCGGCGCTCTGCGATGAACCGTCCGCGTCAGCGTGCGCCGGGGCGCATCGCGGCTGCCGTTTGTGCGGCGACAGTGAGCGGGTCGGTGAGCGGTCGGTCGAGCAGCTGTACGAGGTCGGGGTTGGTGTTGCTGAGGAACCCGTGGCGGACACTGCTCGCGATCGAGGCGAGCATCGGCGGCTGGAACGGCGACAGGGTGCCATCGGTGAGGAGCCGCTTGCGGTACTCGCCGAGTCCGATCGCCCGGTGAGTGACGCCGAGGCGTTCGGCGACCCCGATGGCGGTGATCGGTTCACCGACCAGGTCATAGGTCTTCCCCGCGTGCGCGGTCGGGTTGCCGGCCACGATGGCCGCGGCCGCGGCCAGGTCAGCCCGCGCCACCGCGGAGAGTGCACCCTTGTCGAACGCTGATTCCAGGCCGTCGGGTGTCCAGGTCAGCAATGCGCCGAACAGCTCCGCGTAGAGCCCGTTGCGCAGGATCGTCCACACGAGTCCGCTGGCCTTGACCATCTGCTCAGTGGCCCGGTGGGCGAGTGCGAACCCGAGGTGATCACCGGACCCGGTCAGGCTGGTGTAGATCACGTGGGCGACTCCGTCGCGGCTCGCAGCGTCAAGAACGGCCCGGTGGCGGGCAACGACCTGATCGTCTTCGGCATACCCCGCCGATACCAAGACCAGCGTGGAAACTCCAGTGAGGTCGAGGGTTGCGAGGTCATCGAAGTCGAGGCGGCGCTGTCCGTCGAGGGGCGATCGACTCCCGCCCACTGCGGGCGCATCGCGCTTGGCCAGCTCTTGAAGTGTGAGGGAGGCGAGCTGCCCGTTGGCGCCGGTCACCATGATCATTTTGGCTCTTTCTCCTACCGTGGTTCTGTTCAGTAACTACGGTGAGATCTTCAACCGGCCGCGGTCGGCTCACAAGGAGGCAGTTTCGTGTCAGTGACGCACACCGGTGTAACCGCTGGAGCCGCCGAGCTCGAGCCTTGCGGGCAGCCGGAGCACCCTGACTGCGGGATCCGGGACGTCCTCGACCGGGTCGGGGACAAGTGGTCGGTCCTCGTCATCGTCGAACTCGCCAACGGACCGCGGCGCTTTCGGCAACTCCAGCACGCAATCGATGGGATCTCCCAGCGGATGCTGACACTGACGGTGCGACGCCTTGAGCGAGATGGGCTGGTCCTTCGGACCGTGTATCCCACAGTGCCTGCTCAGGTCGACTACCGACTCACTGAGACCGGAGCGAGCCTCACCCACCTCGTCAAGGCGCTCGCGGACTGGTCATTGGAGCACCGAGACAGTATCGCCCGTGCCCGCCAGGCCTACGACAACCAGCACCCAGAGAACGAGATCCGATGACGCTTGGAGCCTCAACAACCAGCTGACCCGCAACAGGGGTGCCGGGCCATTTCCTTCAGTGCAGTGTCGTCTTGCCGGGGCAACTGGCGGGGGTCGGCCGGATGATGTCGCGCGTGCTCTATCCCTCGCGCACCGGGGCGGCGGAACCCGAAGCGCACACACGAGCAACCGGGCCACGGGGCAGCGGATGGATGTTGCCGGCTGTGGAGCCGGACGCGTGGATGCGCCGCCTGGGCGTGCTTCCGCCCGATGTACCGGCCCGGAGAACGGCGGCTGTACAACGTCAGCGACGACGAGCTGGGCGACCCACAGAGCTGCGTGACTGCAGGACTCGTGACGCCGTGAGAGGCCCGGCAGACTTCGGCCGTGTCCGACTTCCTCGGTACCCGCCCGGGCTGCGACCGCCGAGGAACCGACAGCACTGGCTGCCGCACCTTCTTCGCCTTCTGCTTGGCCTGCGGAACGCCAATCGAGAGGAGTCGGCTGCTGTCCGGCGCCGGCATCGGGGCGCGTCGGCGTGGAGGCGCGGATCTCGCTCACCTCCGCTTCCCCGTTGCCTTCCCTCGGCCTGGTGCTCGGTCCGGTCCTGCTGGGTGGTCACGGCCGGGGGACCGCAACGGCATGCGGCACGTCGGTCGATGACGTAGGCCCAAGGGGGAGTGGCAGCCTCAGGTACAGGTGCCCATCAGCCCCGCAGCGGCCGGTCTGCTGCGGGGCTGTCAGCTCACGCCACTTCCGAGTGGCTGGTGTCAGCCCTTGATGGTGGGCACGTTGGGTACGCAGAACAGGCCTTGCAGGTATCGGAAGACGATGTGCTGGCCCTCGGGACACCACCCCTGGTTCGGGTCCTTGTCGAACGGGATGCCGTCGTACACGCCGCGCGTGCAGAACGCCTTGGCGTCACTGTTGTAGCCGCCGAAGAAGCCGCCGTTCTTGAAGCACTGGTCGGCGGTGACGGTGGTCGGGGTGGCGGCCGAAGCGGTCGCCATGGGTGCGATCGCGAGAGCAGCCCCCAGGGCCAGGGTGGTAAAGATGCGGTGTCGCATGACCAACTCCTTCATGTGTTGGATGATTTGGCAAAGGTCGCCACCGATGCTTCCCGCCCACCAACCCGCGGACCATACGACCCGCCCCCTGTTGCGCCCCTAGAAGCCCCTCAAAGCGATCTCCGAGAGCTGCCCATCGCCGGGCATGGAGGAGCCTGCCGGGGTGCTCCTTCGAATGGACAAGCGGGCGGGGCGGTGCCCCGAGCCAGGCGCCGCCACCCCTCTGCATTCTTCTGATCCCGGAACTTGCGATGGCGTATCTGACCCATTCCCACCGGGTCGGTTGCAAGTGTCGCCAGAGTGGCTACCACTTGCGGGCTGTAGCGCTCGGGCGATCACCCCAGGCCGCAGCAAGCCCCGCGCCGCGTCGCTGCGGGGGCTTCCCGGGATGAAACCAAGGGCTGGCGCGGCCCCAACTTCCGTTCCACAACACACGGCTGCTCCAGGTACTCGACGGGCACGTTGTCGTACGAGACGCCGTCCAGGGGCCGTACGTGCTACGGGGTGCACACCCAGACTCGGTACTTGGCCGGTTCCACCGTGTTCCCCGGGAGCTCGCCGAGAACATCACGGCCTGTCGAGGGCGCCTCCGCGGTATAGAGCGTCAGGAACACCATGGTCAGTGCCTGCTGCGCCCGTCGTAGCCCCACGCCCGCCCTCCCATCCCTACTGGCGGCAAACGCGCCGACGAGGTGACTGGCCGCACCCCGGACGCGCCGCCGCTGATGCAGCCACCTCTCCACGAACTACCGCAGACGCCGATCGTCGACCGGACCCGGCACCGCCACACCGACGTCCAGAAGCTCGTAGCCGCGGGCTGGACCATTTGCGCCATCGCCCACCGTCTTTACCTCGACCGGGAAAACCGTCCGGTACTTCCGACACCGACCTCGACCAGTTTTTGTCCTCGGCGAACGAACGCCAGCCGGCCAGAGTGCTGGAACCGTTCAAGCCGTACCTGAACACCCGCTTCACCGAAAGCCTCGGACAGGGTCATCTGCAGCCGCCTCTTCCTGGAAAACTGCAACGCGGGTACCGCGGCAGTTCGCCAGGTCGTGCGCAAACACCTTGCCGCCCTCCGCGCCGGCTACGCCGAACCCATCCGCGCGGACCTTCCCAGCCCTCGCATGATCACCAGCTGGATTTTGCGACCGCAAGACACCCTTCCACCCGCACTCGAACGCCGCCTGCTCGACGCGCGCATCGCCTGCCCGGACATCGCCCGCACCTGCGATCTGGCCCGAGCCTTCGCCGAGCTCCTCCGACATCGACGCGGATTCCTCCTGAGCCAGTGAGGTTCTTCAGCGGTGCCTCTCCAGAGTGAGTACGGCTTCGGCAATTGACGTCATGTTGTTGCAGCGGGCGGGACGAAAGATCCTCCCGGACTTGAGGTGGGCAAGGCCGCGCTCCGAGGACCAGCGAGCGGGAGTTGACCCTCCCCTTACGTCAGGCTTGAGGCTGTGCACCCGACGAAAGGGCAAATGGATGAGCTACTCCGTGGGGCAGGTCTCGGCCTTCGCCGGGGTGACGGTGCGGACACTGCATCACTACGACAAGGCGGGGCTGCTCTCACCCAGTGACCGCAGCCACGCCGGATACCGGCTCTACAGCGAGGCTGACCTGGTCCGTCTCCAGCAGATCCTCTTCTACCGTGAGCTCGGCTTCCCTCTCGACGAGATCGCCGCGATCTTCAAGGATCCGCAGGTGAACCCCTTGGAGCGGCTCCGGGCTCGGCAGCGGCAGCTGAATGAGGAGATCGCCAGGCTGCAGCGGCTGGCCGAGGTGGCGGAACGGGCGATGGAGGTCCAGAAGACCGGGGTGTCCCTGACGCCTCAGGAACGCTTCGAGGTCTTCGGTGAGATCACCTTCGACCTGAGCTATGCCACCGAGGCAGAACTGAAGTGGGCGCACTCGGATGGGCAGCGCGAGGCGATGGCGCGCGCGGCTGCTCACACCAAAGAGGATTGGCGTCAGCTCATGGGGGAGGCCGCCGCCTGGCGCGCGGAGCTGCTCGCGGCCTTCGACGAGGGGGAGCTGAGCAACGGCGAGCGGGCCCTGGAGACCCCGTTGGTCATCTGCCCTGCCGCACTCGACGTGCCGCACGCGCTCCTGGAGTGGGTCACCATGCTCATCGTCCCCCGCGAGGAGGACCGGCGCTGCAAACTGCGCCCGTCTCAACGCGCGATGGTGGCGCTCGCGAAGTCACGTGAGCACATCACGTTGGCGCAGATCGCCGCAGGTTTCGGGATTAGCGAGTCCACCGCCCACGCCTGCACCACCGCGGTCACCGACCCGCTCGCCGAGCGCGCTCCGGGTCTGCTCAAGACACTGCGTGAAGCCGAGCCGGACTTCGTCCTGCTGGACGGCACTCTCGCCAAGTACGACCGCGTCGGTGACGGGCGGGCGGACTACCCGGCCAAACACCGCCCCACGGCGTGAACGTGCAG
This sequence comes from Streptomyces sp. NPDC006512, assembly GCF_040611935.1. NCBI lineage: Bacteria > Bacillati > Actinomycetota > Actinomycetes > Kitasatosporales > Streptomycetaceae > Streptomyces > Streptomyces sp. NPDC006512. The sequence continues at coordinate 6,272 of NZ_JBEXPG010000112.1, forward strand.
GCAGTCACCGATCCTGGCGGCCGGCTGCCATGGCTTTCCCCGCGCTGCCGGGTCGCGCCCATGACCTGACCGCCGCCCGAACCCACCGGATCATCCGTATCTGCGAACGTCAGGGCATCCCATCCTGGCCGACCTCGCTACCAAGGAGGAGGTCCCTGGGTCACCACCGGCGTCAAGCGCCGACCGCACTGCGACCTCACCCCCACCCAGCAGACCGCGAACCGGGCGTTGGCCCGGACCCGCGCCCCGGTCGAGCGCGGCGTTGCCCGCCTCAAGTCCGGGCGGATCGACGCTCAGCACGATGAGGGGGCCGGCCAGACCTGCGGATCGGAGCACCGAGGATGGCATCGATCTTCGTTGATGTGACATCGAGGAGACCCTGGCCGAACAGGCACAGCGACTCCTCCCAGGGATGACCGAAACTGCCGGTCAGGAAGTCGCCGGAAAGGTAGATGTAGTAGTCGCCATCCGGATACGGGCTCAGGGGCCACCGCTCCTGCTCGGAGCCGCGAACGAGATGAGGCGAGAAGCGGAACGAAGCGTGTTGCCAGTCCAGCGCGAACAGCGTGCCCTGCGGAGGAACGCAGACCGTCAGTCCCTGCTGGACCACCTCAACAAGTCGGTCCAGGCGCTCATAGCCGGGGTCGTCATCCAAGGGGGCCAAGCTCCACGTGATGGAGTCGAGGGGCTCCTTGATCGCTGGCCATGTGGCCGGGTTCATGCCCGGCCGAAAGGCGAAGTCCGCGTAGAAGCGGTCCCATACGTCGCGGTACTCCGCTTCCGAAAGTTGGACCACAGGATCATTCATCACACACAGAGCCTACCGATCAGCCCCCTCGGCCGGCACCGAGTAACCATTCACGGAACTGCGGTCAGAGCCCCCGCTGATCGTGGACCTCAGCTGGTGGTCAATTGATCAGCCCGCACTTCGAACTCGATGTGTCCGCAGTGTCCGCGCTGTTGCCGGTGGTCAGGATGTCGCAGAGCACGCCCACCTCGACGAGATAGCTGGAGTCGGGGTGGAGGTCCTCGCCGCTGAAGACAGGCCACTTGTCAACGAAGGTCCACTGTTGGAGGTGGGCGTCGGTGAAGCGGACTTCCACCAGGCCGGGCTGGGGTTCGTCATCGACCCATCGGATGGGCAGACTCTGCCATCACGGCCTGCGGTCGGCAGCCCGATTTTCCAGGCTGCCGATCAGTTGATGGTGCTCTCAGGGCGCCCTGCGGAGTGCGACGACATCGGGAAGGCCGGTGGGAACTGCCGGCCGGGCGGCTTCCGGTGTCGCCAGGAGAGCGACGATGGTGACGGGCTGCCGGCAGTGGGGACGGTTGCCGCCTGTACGGGTTCGGCGAGCACCTCCAGGTCGGAGGTGCCGTCGGCGGGCACTGCGCCGAGCCGAGCGACGGTTCCGGACGGCTCGACGGTCTGCGGCTCGTCCGGCTTCGGCGCCGCGGCCATTTCCTTGATCCGCCCTGCGGGCGCTCAGGGGCGACCTGAGGGGCCCGCAGAGGGCACCAGCGTCACGATGCCGATCACATCGAGGCCGGCGGCCGTCGCGATCCGGCCCGAGGTGGCCTTCGCGTACCCGCCGAGCTGCCGGATCTACTCGGCCCGGCGTTCGCGCAACTTGTTGACCTTGGCCTGGAGCCGGAACAGCTTGCGCTGCAGGGGCTTGAGTTCGTCGCGTACGGTCCGCAGCTCGGCGAGGCCGGTGGAGAATTCTTTGCTGTTCATATGGTGGGTGCAGGGTCTCGCGACCGGTGTCACAGAGCATCGCCCCGACCTGCGTCTCTTCAAGCTGTCTCACGTCATGTCATGGCGACTCTGTCTCAGGGCACGTGTCATTTACTCGGTTGCAGGCCGAGGCCTCCGGCCTGCAACCAGAGCGACTTCTTACGATTCGAGACCTTCGCTAGATCTGCGTCAGTCGAGTTCCCTGGGCCCGTAGTGGGCGGCTTCCGCTCCTGTGTGCAAGGCCCAGTAGCGGTCTCCGTATGACCAGTGCCACCACTCTGTGGGGTAGTTGACCAGGCCTGCAGCGGTGAGCGCAGTGCCCAGGATGTCCCGATGAGAGCGAGCCTCGTCGCTGATGCTCCTGGCCTGCGTGTAACAAGCCCCCGCGCTCTCCTCCGGAGTGGCGTTCATCCGAGTGCCCATCTCAAGCTCGCGCCCGTCGTCACCAGCGAGCGTCAGGTCGACAGCTGCGCCGGCGCTGTGCGGCGCGATCTCGGGCGGAGATACGTAGCGGCTGGCTGCCGAGCGGACTTGTTCAGCATTCCATTCCGGGTGTTCCGCGCGTAGTTGGGCTGCGTATTCGTCGAAGTAGCGACGTTGAAGGGAGGGCGGGCGGTATCCCTCGACGAACAGCAGCCGTATTCCTTGAGGCAGCTGCGACTGTGCTTTGAGGAGCCGGTCGAGCACTCCTTCCCTCAGGTGGGCGAAGGCACCGGCGGAGTCTTGCCACTTCCGCTCGTCGACCAGCAAGGAGCGTTCTCGTCGCACGTCTACGAGCCGTTCACCGCACTCGTGGACAGGCACGGCTGCGACCTTCGGGTCGGACATCAGAACTATCTCAGTCATGAATCGATCATCTCGTGGCCTTGCGCCCCCTTCAGCCAGGAGCCGAGCAGCCCGAACGAATGAACGTGCCGACCTGCTCGTCTCACGATCGCTTCATAAGTGCAGCAGCCGATATGAAGCGGAGCGTGGGACCGTGCAGTGAAATCCGAGACCCTGCATGGTCCCCCTCAGGTGCTGGCCATGTCGACGAAGCGCGGGTAGTGGCCCCGGAACGCGGTCGCGATCGTGGCGGTCGGGCCGTTGCGGTGCTTAGCGACGACGTGGTCGCGGATCGACCGGAGGCCGATGACCTCGCCGTGGGTGCCGTGGACCTTCGCCCGTCGCAGCGGCACCCGGGCAGTGAACGCGGCGTTGAGTCCGCAGGCCCCGAGGGCGACGGCGGGCGGTCCGGCGGTGTGAGGGGGCCCGGATCGGTCGGCGCGGGCGCAAAGGTTCTTAGCACGTGCGGCTCCCGCCCCAGGGGAACATCGCCATCCTGTCCCGGAGTGTGTGCGGTCTGGCTAGCGTGGTGAGACGGATGCGGCGGTCGGCGGAGGGCGGCGCGAGATGGGCACGATGGTGGTCGGTTTCCGGCTCGGTTCGGACACGAAGGGCCGGCAGGCGACGCTGGTGCTCACTGAGGCAGGCGTGCTGCACCAGAGCACGGGCCTTCTCGGGATGGCGCCCCGGCCCGCGAAACCCCACCCGCCGGTCACCCCCGACCCGCATCCGGTACCGCGCCAGGCCGCCGAGCTGCGCAGGGTCTACGCGGCCCTGCTCGCCCGCGGCTACACCCGCGAACTGATCGCGCCCGCATGTGTACGTCTGGAAACCGACGAGTATCCCCTGCACGACAGGCCGTTCGGTCCGTACGCCCCGCGCCCGCACCCGGAACTCATCGCCGACTTCACCGGCGCCGCACCCGCCGGCCCCGGCTCGCTCGAGGACGCCCTGACCGCCTTCTACACGGTGATTGGCCTGACTGCCCGGCCCCGTACTCCCTTCCCGTCCGGCACCGGCCGTGTGCCCGCGCGCATACGGGAGGCGCTGCGCACCCTGGCCGAGGGCGGAGCCCTGACCTCCGCGCCGCGACGCGGTCCAGCCTGGACGGTCACGGCCACGGGAGTACGCCTGCACACCAGCACGACCAGCCAGACCCTCAACCCCAGCGAAGCAGCCGACCTCGAGGCAGCACTGACGGCCTGGCTGCACCTCCAGCAACGCACCGTGCCTGGCGGTAGGTGAGTCAGCCCACGTTCTTGCAGGGCGCGATCCTGGTGTGGAAAGCACGGCCAGACGCCGAGGCGCTGGACCGCTGACCGGGATGAGATCGCGGTGGAGAACATCGCCGACAGCCCCTGGCGCTCCGATTCGGGCATCGGAGCGAGCAGGGCCGAGGCTGCCCGCAGGTTCATCCTGGACCTGCACCCGGCAGCACGGGCCCAGATGCCGGCGGCCTCCGGAGTTCGACCGCGCCGCCGTGCTGGCGTGGCTCCCGGCCCACCACAAAATCGACGTGCCCACCCGGATCCCGACGGCATCACTCCTGGTGGCGTACTCCGGTGGTGGTACGAGGACGTTCCGGTTGGATGACCCCTTCTTCACTCCAGCCCTCGATGTCGAGGGGGAGGACCGGATGTCGGTTTGATCCACTCAGTTGGATCAAAGACATGGGCTATGTTGATCGGTCCGCGTGGCAGGGCCACACGTTCCCCCTGCGGATAAAACCATGCCGACTGAGGCGCACGAGCCCCTCAAGATCACTCCGTTCGGTTCCACGAGGAGTAAAGCGCATGAGTTCTGAGAGAAGGCCGGTCGCACGTCTCGGTCCGCTGACCTGTTAGGGCGGCCGGATCGTGGGGAGTGTGGTGGCGTCGCTGGCCGCGGCAGTTCTCGGCTTCGCCGGCCCTGCGCAGGCGGCCCCCGAACCGCCTCAGGCGGCCGGAGCAGCAGCGCCGACCAGCCCATCGGGTGACGACAAGTGCCACGACGGGCGGGAGGAGGACGACTACGACTACGACTACGACTACGGATACGACGAAGAGGAGGACGAGGACAGGCCTGACGCAAGGAGCGGGGGCGACCGTCACGACCGGGACAAGTGCAAGGGGGCCACGGGTCCGGCAGGGCCTCCCAGACCGGCGGGTCCTCCCGGGCCGGCGGGTCCTCCCGGACCGGGGGGCACTCCCGGGCCGGCAGGGCCTCCTGGACCGGGGGGCACTCCCGGGCCGGCAGGGCCTCCTGGACCGGCAGGGCCTCCTGGACCGGCGGGGGCCAGCGGCTGCGGAAATCAACGGACCCAGCTACCGACTCAAGAACCGGATCGCAGCCATCGAACGCGACCGGGACGACGCAGCCTGACCAAGCTCCCGGGAGTCTTCACAGGTCAGTCCAGACATGCCCCTCGGAGTAGTCGTGCCAGCCCCGGAAGAACCAGTTGGCAAGATCCCCGATTCGCTC
>NZ_JBEXPG010000113.1:0-10719 GCF_040611935.1 Streptomyces sp. NPDC006512
CGCGGGCTTCCGCCCGGCGCACCGAGAGCACGCACCAGACGCCGCAGGGCCGCCCTCCGGGCGACGACGGGAGTTTGACGACAGGCCCTAGGCGCGGACCCTGCCGTTCACGATCACCCGGTCCGGCTGCGCCAGCGCCCGTACGTCGGCCCGCGGATCGGCGCCGTAGACGACGAGGTCCGCCGGCGCGCCCTCGGACAGACCGGGTCTGCCGAGCCACTCGCGTGCCGCCCAGGCCGTCGCCGAGAGGGCGTCCAGCGGCGGGATCCCGGCCTTGACGAGTTCCATGACCTCGGCGGCGACCAGCCCGTGGGGCAGGGAACCCCCCGCGTCGGTGCCGACGTACACGGGGACGCCCGCGTCCCAGGCCGCCCGGACGGTGTCGTACCGCCTCTCGTGCAGCCGCCGCATGTGCGCCGACCAGCGGGGGAACTTGGCCTCGCCGCCCGCCGCCATCTTCGGGAACGTGGCGATGTTGACGAGGGTCGGCACGATCGCGACCCCCCGTTCCGCGAACAGCGGGATGGTGTCCTCGGTGAGCCCGGTGGCGTGCTCCACGCAGTCGATGCCCGCCTCGACCAGGTCCCGCAGGGAGTCCTCGGCGAAGCAGTGCGCGGTGACCTTCGCGCCCAGCCGGTGCGCCTCGGCGATGGCGGCCTCGACCTCGGCGCGCGGCCAGCAGGCCGTCAGGTCGCCGGCCTCGCGGTCGATCCAGTCCCCGACCAGCTTCACCCAGCCGTCGCCCCGCCGGGCCTCGCGGCCGACGTACTCGACGAGGTCGGCCGGTTCGATCTCGTGGGCGTAGTTGCGGATGTAGCGGCGGGTCCGGGCGATGTGCCGGCCCGCCCTGATGATCTTCGGGAGGTCCTCGCGGTCGTCGATCCAGCGGGTGTCCGAGGGGGATCCGGCATCGCGGATGAGGAGCGTTCCGGCGTCCCGGTCGGTGAGCGCCTGCCGTTCGGCGGTGTCCGCGTCGACCGGGCCGTGGGAGTCCAGGCCCACGTGGCAGTGTGCGTCGACGAGGCCGGGCAGCGCCCAGCCGGTGACCGTGGTGATCTCGCGTGCGGTGCGCGGCCGCTCGTAGGAGATCCGGCCGCCGACGATCCAGAGTTCGTCGCGCACCTCGTGGGGCCCGACGAGCACCCGCCCCTTCACATGCATGACTGCGCCGTCATCCATGGCCATTGCATCGGTCATGTCGGCACTGTACGTGCGTGCTGGGTACGCTCGACCGGTAACCCCGGACGAAGAGAGCAGCCCCGTGACCCACCCCCTCCTGGACCTTCCGCCGCTCACCGCCGAGCACTTCGCGTCGATCGAGCGGGGGGTCGCCCGGCTCCTCGGCACCCGGCAGGACGTGGTGATCACGCAGGGCGAGGCGCTGCTGCCGCTGGAGGGCTGCATCCGCTCGGGGGCGCGGCCGGGCTCGACGGCGCTGAACGTCGTCACCGGCCCCTACGGAACCACCTTCGGGAACTGGCTGCGCGACTGCGGGGCGAGCGTGGTGGACCTGGCGGTCCCCTTCGACACGGCGGTTTCGGGCGAGCAGGTGGCGCGCGCGCTGGCCGAACACCCGGAGATCGACTTCGTGTCGCTCGTGCACGCGGAGGCGGCCACCGGCAACACCAACCCGGTCGCGGAGATCGGCGAGGCCGTACGGGCCCACGGGGCGCTGTTCATGCTGGACGCGGTCGCCTCGGTGGGCGCCGAACCGCTGCTGCCGGACGCGTGGGGCGTCGACCTGTGCGTGATCGGCGCGCAGAAGGCGATGGGCGGCCCGGCGGGCGTCTCGGCGGTGTCGGTGTCGGAGCGCGCGTGGGCGCGGTTCGCCGAGAACCCGGCGGCTCCGCGCCGGTCGTACCTCTCCCTGCTCGACTGGAAGGAGCGCTGGATCGACGGCGGCCGCACGGCGCTGCTGCACGCGCCCGCGCAGCTGGAGATGCTGGCGCTGGAGGCCTGCCTGGAGCGGATCGGGGCGGAGGGCCTGGACGGGGTCCTGGCCCGGCACGCGGGCGCGGCCCGGGCCACGCGGGCCGGCGCCGCCGCGCTGGGCCTCGCCCCCTGGGTGCGCGATCCGGCGCAGGCCGCGCCCGTCGCGACGACGCTGCGGGTCGCGGACGCCTCCGTCGTCGTGGCGAAGGCCCTGTCGGCGGACCCGGCGGCCCCGCTCGCGGCGGGCGGCGGAGCGCTGGCCGGGGAGATGGTCCGGGTCAACCACTACGGTCCGGCGGCCTCGCCGGAGGCGGTCGCGGCCACGCTGAAGGCCCTGGCCTCCGCCCTGTCCGCCGACCCGACCCCGGCCCTCGCGGCGGCGTCGGCGGCCTGGCGGTGACGGGCGGGGGCTGACAGCCCGGCGGCGCTGGGCGGGGGCAACGGCCCCCGCCCGGCGCCGTGTCAGTCCGCGAGGACGTCCAGCAGCCGGTCGACGTCCGCCTCGGTGTTGTAGAGGTGGAAGGAGGCCCTCAAGGCGCCCGCGCGGGCGGCGGTGGACACACCGGCCGCGAGCAGTCCGGGCTGCCGGTGGGCCAGGCCGGGGACGGAGACGATGGGGGCCCCGCCCGGCACCGGTTCGTGGCCGAGGCGGGCCAGGCCGGCCCGGTAGCGGGCGGCGAGGGCGGTGTCGTGGGCGTGGACGGCCTCGATACCGACCCGCTCCAGCAGGGCCAGGGCGGGTTCGGCGGCGTGGTAGGCGAGGAATGCCGGGGACTCGTCGAAGCGGCGTGCGTCGTGGGCGAGTTCCGGCATCGGACCGTAGGTCGCGTCCCACATGGACTCCGCCGCCACCCACCCCGCGTGGAGCGGGGTCAGGTCCTGCTGGGCCTCCTCGGACACCGTCAGGTACGAGGCCCCGCGCGTGCCGAGCAGCCATTTGTAGCCGGCGGTCACGGTGTACTCGTAGGGCGCGGCGTCGAAGGGCAGCCAGCCCGCGGCCTGGGTGGCGTCGACGAGCATCCGCGCGCCGTGGGCGCGCGTCGCCGCGCGGACGGCGGGGAGGTCGGCCGTACGTCCGTCCGCGGACTGTACGGCGCTCAGTGCCACCAGAGTCGTGTCGGGGCCGACGGACTCGGCCATCGACTCCAGGGGGGCGAAGCGGACCTTGAGGTCGCCGCGCACCACGAAGGGGTTCATGACGGAGGCGAAGTCGTTCTCGGGGCACAGGACTTCGGCGCCGGCCGGGAGGGAGGCCGCGACGAGCCCGACGTGGGTGGCGACGGACGAGCCGACGGCCACGCGGCCCGGGGCGACCCCGACCAGCCGTGCGAAGGCGGCCCGTACCCGGTTGACCCGGTCGAAGTCGCCGAAGCCGGCGGGGTCCGCGACCCCGGCCGCGTCGGCCAGGGCCCGTACCTCGGCGACGGCCGCGCGCGGGAGGATCCCGCAGGTGGCGGTGTTCAGGTAGGTGGTGGAGTGCGCGAACTCGGCGCGGGACACGTCAGAGAGCGGAAGACCCATGCCGTCAACTCTGCGCCAGGAACGACCCAAAGTCCATTGCCGAGTTCTACTCATTCACCCCAAGGATGCCTTATATGCGACCGGATCCCTTCCGGTCACGGCACTAGCCCTGCTGCGGGACGGCGCAGGCCCCGTCGGGCTCGCACGCGTCGGCGGCGGCGGGTTCGGCGACCTCGCGTCCCGCCCAGGCCTGCTCCAGCGCCCGGGTGAACACCTCGGCCGGCTGTCCGCCGGAGATGCCGTAGCGGCGGTCGAGGACGAAGAACGGCACGGCGTTGGCGCCCAGTTCGGCCGCCTCCCGCTCGTCGGCCCGTACCTCGTCGGCGTAGGCGGAGTCGTCGGCGAGGACCGTGCGGGCCTCCGCGCCGTCCAACCCGGCCTCCACGGCGAGGGTCACCAGCACCTCGGGGTCGAAGACGGAGCGCTCCTCGCCGAAGTTGGCGCGGTAGGCCAGGTCGAGCAGCTCCTCCTGGCGGCCGCGGGCGGCGGCCAGGTGCAGCAGCCGGTGGATGTCGAAGGTGTTCCCGTGGTCGCGCCCCTGCGTCCGGTACGTCAGCCCCTCGGCGCGGGCACTGGCCGCGACGTGCTCCTCCATGCCGCGGGCCTCTTCGAGGGTGCGGCCGTACTTCTTGGCGAGCATCTCGACGACGGGAGCGGTGACGCCCTTGGCGCCGGCCGGGTCGAGCTCGAAGGACCGGAAGACGACCTCCACCTCGTCGCGGTGCGCGAACTCCGCCAGGCCCTTGGTGAAACGGGCCTTGCCGATGTAGCACCACGGGCAGGCGATGTCGCTCCAGATCTCGACGCGCATGTTCCTTCTTCTCTCCGGTTCCGGGGGTGGGGCTCGGGTTTCGGGGTTCGGGGGTTCTCGGGCTCGACGGCGAACGGTTTCGGGTTCAACCGTTTTGGGTTTGAACCATGCGCCGTCCCGTCTCATTCCCCGGACGCGGGAGGGACGCGCAGCCAGAGGGTGAGGTGGGAGCCGGAGCGGGCGGCGGACGGCTCCGGGCTCCAGCCGTGGGCGGCGTAGAAGGCCTGGGCACGGTGGTTGTGCTCGAAGACCTCCAGGCGGACCCGTTCGATCCCGGCCCGGCGCCAGGCGTCGAGGCAGGCCGCGTGCAGGGCGGCGCCGGTTCCCCGGCGCCAGTGGCCCGGGTCGACGTGGAGCTGGGTGAGGGTGGTCTCGCCGTCGGCGGTGCGGAAGGCGGCGACACCGGTGACCTCGCCGTCCCGCTCGGCGCACAGCACCTCGCCCTCCGCCGCGACCCGGGCGACGGCGCGGGACCAGGCCTCGCGGGCCCGCTCGACCGCACGGTCGCCCCTGTAGGTCTCCTCGGGGACCCGGCCCTCGTAGTAGGTGGCCCGGGCCCGCACGTGCAGGGCGGCTATGGCGTTGACGTCGGCGGCGAGCGCGGTCCTGATCATGGACAGGGAAACGCGCCGGGAACCCGCTCCGGTTCCCGGCGCGCCGGTCCTGCCCCCGCGGCGGCTACTTCTTCAGCCAGGCCGCCATCATCTTCTGGGCGATGGGCGCGGCCAGCTTGCCGCCGCCGATCTCGGTGCGGTCGGTGTCGGAGTTCTCGATCATCACGGCCACCGCGATCTGCTTGTCGCCGGCCTTGGCGTACGAGGTGAACCAGGCGAGCGGCGGGATGCTGTTGTTCACGCCGCGCTGCGCGGTACCGGTCTTGCCGCCGACCTCGGCGCCCGGCACCTGGGCGGGCTTGCCGCCGCCCTCGGTGGCGACCGTGCGCATCGCGTCGGCGAGCATCGAGGCCGTCTTCTGGCTCATGACCTGGTCGGACTTCGGGCTGGTGAAGCTCTCCAGGACGTTGCCGTCGGCGTCGGTCACGTCGGAGACCATGTGCGGGGCGACCAGCTTGCCGCCGTTCTGGATCGCGGCGGTCACCATGGCCATCTGGAGCGGGGTGGCCTGCACGTCGAACTGGCCGATACCGGTCTGCGCGACCTGGTCGACCGACATCTTCTTCGACGGGTACTTGCTGGGCGGGTTGGTCCGCACCGGGGTGTCGATCTGGACGTTGAAGCCGAGCTTCTCGGCCATCGCGCGCATCTTGTCCTGGCCGAGCTTGGAGGCCAGCTCGGCGAAGACGTTGTTGCAGGACAGCTTGAGGGCGGTGCGGGCTGAAACGTTGTTGCAGGCCGCGTCGCCCGCCTCGCTGGGCAGGTTCGTGCGGGTGCCGGGGATCGTGTACGGGGCGGCGATGCCGGTCGGCTGGTCGATGCCGGCGACGAGCCCGTTCTCGATCGCCGCGGCGAGGGTGACCAGCTTGAAGGTGGAGCCGGGGGCCTGCGGCTTGCGCAGCGCGACGTTCTCCATCGCCTTGCCCTTGTCGGCGGAGAGCTCCTGCCAGGCGGCGGAGTCGTTGGCGCCCGTGATGCGGCCCGGGTCGTACGACGGGTTGTTCACGACGGCCAGGATCGCGCCGGTCGCCGGGTCGATGGCCACGGCGCTGCCCTGCTTGCCGTTCAGCGCGTCGTAGGCGGCCTTCTGGACGCCCTTGTCGATGGTCGTCAGGACGTTGCCCGGGTCGGCCCGCTTGTTGGTGAGCATGTCCATCACCGTCTTGAGCCGGGTGTCGGAGCCGTTCAGGACGCTCTTGTAGACGCCTTCCAGCATGCTCGTGCCGTAGGCCTGGGAGCTGTATCCGGTGATCGGCGCGTAGAGCGGTCCGTCCACGTACGTCCGCTTGTACCCGAAGTCCTTGCCGGCCGTCTTCTCCGAGCCGGTGATCGCCTCCCCGCCCACGATGATGTTCCCCAGCGGGTTCTCGTACTGCCCGATGAGGTTGCGCCGGTTGTGTTCGTCGTCTGCGAGGGCCTGGCCTTGGTACGCCTGCACCCAGGTGACCCGCACCAAGAGGGCCAGCACGAGAAGCAGACAGAAGACCGACGCACGCCTGATCGTTTTGTTCATCCCCCAGAAGGACGCGCGAGCGGCCCCGTGCGTTCCGCTCTGCCCCGATTGTGGCGGGGTTCTCAGCCTTTCCTCATGATGAAGCCCCCCTCGTACGCCGCGATGACCGCCTGGGTGCGGTCGCGGGAGCCGGTCTTGGCGAGGACCGACGCCACGTGCGTCTTGACGGTCTGCGGTCCGACGCCGAGCCGCCGGCTCAGCTCGTGGTTGGACAGTCCGGTGGCCATCAGACGCAGGACATCGGCCTCCCGGTCCGTCAGCCGGGCCACCCAGGGCGGGGCGGCCAGGGTGCGGACGGCGGCCACGATCGGGGCGAGGAGACCGGTGGCGACGAAGACCGGGACGGTCAGCAGCCAGGCCGGTATCCGCAGACCCCAGGGCCGGGTGAACGCGAACACGAGCAGGATCACGCAGGCGTCCATGGCCAGCGTCATGCCGTTCGCCACGACGATGACCGGCCCGCGCTCCAGCAGCACGCTGCCGTCCGGTATCCCGATCCGGCTCCCCGCCACCCAGGCGGCTTTGAGGGTCAGGTAGGGAACCGTCGCGGCCAGGGCCGCCGCCCGAAAGATCCGGCGCCCGGTCCCCGGAGCGGGGGCCGGCGCCGGGGAAGGCGGCCGCGTCGCATGCGTCGTGTGCGGGGCTCGTGTGGTCATGTCCCCACGGTCCCGTGCGCGCCGCCCCGCCACCTCCCCCACGAAGGTGAACCGCCTCCCCCACGTGGGGGAGGTACACCCGCCTCCGCCGCGCCCCGTGCGCGGCCCGCGCCCACCGGTGCCGCGCCCCGCCGCCTCATTGCCCCCGCGCCCGCCCCCGCGCCCCGCGGCCTCACATGCGCCGCGTCACCACCGACAGCCGGTCCCGGGCCTCGAACAGGGCCGCCTTGATCACCTGCTCGTGCCCCGCCGTCAGCCGGGCCACCGGCACGGAGCAGCTCACCGCGTCCCGCGCCGGCGTGCGGTACGGCACCGCCACCCCGAAGCAGCGCAGCCCGAGCGTGTTCTCCTCCCGGTCCAGGGCGTACCCCTGCTCCCGCACCAGCGCCAGTTCCTCCACCAGCTGCTCCCGGTCGGTGATGGTGTGCTCGGTGACCGCCTCCAGCCGCCGCGGCAGCAGCCTGCGCACCTCCTCGTCGGTGTGCGTGGCGAGCAGCGCCTTGCCGAGCGCCGTCGAGTGGACGGGCAGCCGCCGCCCGACGCGGGTGAAGGGCCGCAGGTAGTGCTGCGACTGCCGGGTGGCGAGGTAGACGACGCTGGTCCCGTCCATCCGCGCCAGGTGGATGGTCTCGGTGGTGTCGTCGGAGAGCCGGTCCAGGGTGGGCCGGGCCGCGGCGACGACCTCGTCCCCGTCGATGTACGAGCTGCCGACCAGCAGGGCCCGTACGCCGATCCCGTACCGGGTGCCCGTGGCGTCGGTCTCCACCCACCCCAGGCCCACCAGGGTCCGCAGCAGCATGTAGAGGCTGGACTTGGGCAGGGAGAGGTCGTTCTGGATGTCGGCGAGGCTGTGCAGGCCCGGCCGCGCCGCGAAGTGCTCCAGGAGCAGGACGGTGCGCACCGCCGACTTCACCGGCGCCGCCGTGGCGTGGCCCTCCGACTCGGCTGTCGTCATACGCCTACTTCCCCTCTGGTCGGCTCTGATCGCCTCTTGTCACGCGGTGGACGCGGAAATAGAGTCCGCAGCAGAAGTGATCATTCATCCACCGGAACGGCGTTCAGAATACTGAACGATCCAGGAGGTAGCGGGCGATGGCAGCGACACCAGTCTGGAGTGTGGACCCCCGCACCGGGAAGCAACGCGAACGGGTTGCGGTGGAAGCCACACCCCACGAGGTGGACGGGGCCGTACGCGCGGCGCACACGGCCCGCGCCGCACTCGCCGACGCCACCACCCGCGCCGCCTTCCTGCGCGGAGCCGCCGGGCTGCTCGACGGGGCCGCCGACCTGGTCGTCGCGGCCGCCGACGCCGAGACCGCGCTGGGCCCGGGCCGGCTCACCGGCGAACTCGCCCGCACCACCGGCCAGCTGCGGGCCTTCGCCGACGCCGTCGACGAGGGGTCCTACCTCGACGTCCGCATCGACCGGGCCGATCCGTCGCTCACCCCGCCGCGCCCCGAGCTGCGCCGCTACAAGGTGCCGCTGGGGGTGGTCGCCGTGTACGCCGCCTCCAACTTCCCCCTGGCCTTCTCGGTGCCGGGCGGGGACACCGCGAGCGCCCTGGCCGCCGGCTGCCCGGTCGTCGTCAAGGCCCACCCCGACCACCCGGCCACCTCCGAGCTGTGCGCCTCCCTGCTGCGCCGGGCGGCCGTGGCGGCCGGGCTGCCGGCCGAAGTGGTGGGCCTGGTGCACGGCTTCGACGCCGGCCTGGAGCTGATCCGCCACCCGCTGGTCTCCGCCGCCGGGTTCACCGGCTCCATCCGGGGCGGGCGGGCCCTGTTCGACGCGGCCGCGGCCCGCCCCGTACCGATCCCCTTCCACGGGGAACTGGGCTCCCTCAATCCCGTCGTGGTCACCGGGGCGGCCGCCGCCGAGCGGGCCGAGGAGATCGGCACCGGGCTCGCGGGGGCCGTCACCCTGGGCGCGGGCCAGTTCTGCGTCAAGCCCGGCCTGGTCCTGGTGCCGGACGGCCCGGACGGCGACCGGCTCGCCGACGCGCTCGCCAAGTCCCTCGCGGAGACCGGACCGGGCGTGCTGCTCGACCACCGGATGCGGGAGAACTTCCTGGCGGGGGTCCGCGAGCGCGCCGCCCTGCCCGGAGTCACCGCCCCCGTCGCCCCGGGCCCCGGCGGGGACCACGCGGTCGCTGCGGGCTTCCTGAGCGTCGGCGCCCGCGACCTGCTGGAGGGCGGCGCGCACGAGCCGCTGCTGGAGGAGTGCTTCGGCCCGGTCACCGTCGTCGTCCGGTACTCCGGGCAGCGCGAGGCGGCCGACGTGCTGGGCCGCCTCGGCGGGAACCTCAGCGCCACGCTCCAGCTGTCCCGCGCCGAGGGCGAGGGCGCACCGGGTCCGGCCGGCGAGCTGATCCGGCAGGTCACGGAGCTCGCGGGCCGGATCGTGGTCAACGGCTGGCCCACCGGGGTGGCCGTGGCCCCGGCCCAGCACCACGGCGGCCCCTACCCGGCCGCCACCTCCCACTCCACCTCCGTCGGCGGCACCGCGATCGAGCGCTGGCTGCGACCGGTGGCCTACCAGTCGGTGCCGGACGCCCTGCTCCCGGCGGAACTGCGGGAGGCCAACCCCCTGGGCCTGCCGCGCCGCGTGACGGGCGGCTGACACGGGACGCGGGCGGCTGCCCCCGGACCGGGCCGACGGCGCACGAGCGCTCCGGTGCCCCGCGCGGGGTGCCGGGCGGCGGCCGGACGCCGGGGCCCGCGCGGGGGCGGCCGACGGGGCCGGGACTCCGGTAATTGCGTTGCCGCCCCGCACCCGGCGCGGCAGGCTGCTGCCCATGCCGAAGCCGCAGGGATTCACGTACGAGAAGCACGGCGACGGCACCGTCGTCATCACGCACCGGGGTCGCGCCGCGGGCACCCTGCGCGGGGGCCGGGCCGACAAGTTCCTGGCCGAGGTGGAGTCCGGCGACGCGCAGCTGGTGATGGCCCGCTGGACCGGCGCCTACAAGTTCGGCAACGAGCGCATGGCCAGGAACCACCCGCGCAACCGGCGCTGAAATATCCCGCGAGGGTAAGGGAACGGCAAAGCCCCTCCGGTCGTTCTCCCGGCATGACCGCTATGACCCCTGGTTCCAACCTGCCGCTCAACACCGCCCGCGTGACGGTGGACGTGGCCGCCCCGGTGCGGCTCGACGTGTCGGGGCTCCTGCTCGCGGCGGACGGCAAGGTGCGTTCCGACGCCGATTTCATCTTCTACAACCAGCCTTCGGGCCCGGGCGTCAGCTACCGGTCCGGCGGCGGGTCGGCGCCGGACTCCATCACGGTGGACACCTCGGCGCTGCCGCCGGGCATCGAGCGGATCGTGGTCACGGCCAGCCCCGACGCCGCCGGGCAGACCTTCCAGGGCGTCGAGCCCACCGCCACCGTGCGGGACGCGGCCGGCGGCTCGGTGATCGCCACCTTCACCCCGCCGCAGCTCGGTTCCGAGACCGCGCTCGTGGTCGTCGAGGTCTACCAGCGCGCCGGCGCGTGGAAGGTCCGCGCGGTCGGCCAGGGGTACTCCAACGGCCTCGCCGGGATCGCCACCGACTTCGGGGTCTCCGTGGAGGACGAGCCCGCCCCGGTGGCGGCCGCCGCCCCCGCAGCCGGAGATGCAGCCCGAGGGGCCACCCCGGGATCCCGCAGAGGACGGCGACGGCGACCTGACCGGCCGGCC
>NZ_JBEXPG010000114.1:0-10642 GCF_040611935.1 Streptomyces sp. NPDC006512
TGGCGCCCTGCCCCGCCCGACAAGACGCTCCGGACAAGGCGCCATAAATCATGCCCGCCCCGGACGACCCCCCACCCCGGCCCCGACCCCGGCCCACCCGCAGCCCGACCCAGGCCGAGACCGCAGCGCACCCGCAGCCCCCGCCCAGTCGAGGCGACAGCCCAAACGCAGCCCCCCACCCGGGCCGGGGCGGCAGCCGCACCGCACCCCGCCCGGCACGGGCAGACGTTCAGCCCGAGCCCCGCCCGGCCCGGGCAGGGTCAGACCCCAGCCCTGCCCGGCGCGGGCAGACGTTCAAACCGAGCCCCGCCCGCCCCTGCCCGGCCCGGGCAAGGTCAGACCCCAGCCCCGCCCGGCGTGGGCAGACGTGCAGTCCGACCCCCGCCCGGCCAGGGCAAGGTCAGGCCCGCCCCGTCCGCTTCGCCGCGTAGTTGGCCCGGCCTTCGGCCGATTTCAGGCGCCAGTCGCGGCGGAGTTCCGACCGCAGCCGCGCGTCGGTCTTCGCCACGATCCGCTGGTTCTCGCGGAGCAGCTTGCGGTAGCTCTCCAGGCGGCGTTCCGGCAGCGCCCCCGACTCCAGCGCGGCGAGCACCGCGCAGCCCGGCTCCGCCTCGTGCGCGCAGTCGTGGAAGCGGCACTCGGAGGCGTACTCCTCGATCTCCGAGAAGACCTGCCCGACTCCCGCCTCGGCGTCGAAGAGGCCGACGCCGCGCAGCCCGGGGGTGTCGATGAGGACGCCTCCGCCCGGCAGGGCGAGGAGGTTGCGGGTGGTGGTGGTGTGGCGGCCCTTGCCGTCGACGTCGCGGGTCGCCTGGACTTCCATCGCGTCCGTGCCGAGCAGCGCGTTCGCCAGGGTGGACTTGCCCGCGCCGGAGATGCCCAGCAGCACGCTCGTACCGTCGGCGACGATCGCCCCGAGCACGTCCGTGCCCTCCCCGGTGTGCGCGGAGACGGTGAGCACCTGGACGCCCGGCGCGGTGGTCTCCACGTCCTGGACGAGGTAGCCGAGGGCGGCCGGGTCCGGGACGAGGTCGGCCTTGGTGAGGACGACCAGCGGCTGCGCCCCCGATTCCCAGGCGAGCGCGAGGAACCGCTCGATGCGGCCGAGGTCGAGTTCGACGGCGAGCGACACCGCGATGATCGCGTGGTCGACGTTGGCGGCGAGGATCTGTCCCTCGGAGCGCTGCGAGGAGGTGGAGCGTACGAAGGCGGTCCGGCGCGGCAGGTACGCCTTCACGTAGCGCGGGTTGCCGGCCGCTTCGACGGCGGCCCAGTCGCCGGTGCAGATGACCCGGAGCGGGTCGTGCGGGGTGACGAAGGCGGTGTCGGCGCGGACGGTGCCGTCCGCGGTGACGATGTCGCACTGGCCCCGGTCGACCCGGACGACCCGGCCGGGGAGGAGTCCCTGGGCGGCGTACGGAGCGAATTCGGCGGCCCAGGCGTCGTCCCAGCCGTAGGGGGCGAGGGCGTGCGCGAGGGAGGAGGCCTGCGGGAAAGAAGAGGAAGTCAAGGGGAACCCTTCACAGGGTGGCCCCGGCAGCGCGCGCTCGTCGGCGCGCGAAGAGGTGTGAGGTCAGCCGGAGACCACGGAGGTGACATTGATGGTCTTCTGAGTGCGGGCAGCGCCCTGCGCGACGACAGTCATCAATGAACTCACCTCCGGGATCGTGTACGAGCTGATCGGTTCCGCACCGGTGGGCGGGAACGGGTTCACCGTAACAAGCGCCCCGCCGGCACCGCCAGTTCTTTTACGACGGGCCCGGGAACCGCGCGGGCCGATGTCCGTTTCGTTCAAGACGGCCGCCGCGGCGGCTGCCTAGCCTGCTGCCATGACTCCACGACTCGACATGATCGGCCTGGTCGTCTCCGACATGGCCGCCTCCCTCGCCTTCTACCGCCGTCTCGGGCTGGACGTTCCGGCCGGCTCCGAGGAGCAGCCCCACGTCGAGGCCGCCCTCCCCGGGGGCCTGCGGATCGCCTGGGACACCGAGGACACCGTCCGCTCCATCGACCCCTCCTGGACCCGCCCGTCCGGCGGCGGCCGGGTGGAGCTCGCCTTCCTCTGCGACTCCCCGGCCGAGGTGGACGCGCTGTACGCCGAGCTGACCGGCGCGGGCCACGAGGGGCACCTGAAGCCCTGGGACGCCTTCTGGGGGCAGCGCTACGCGGTGGTACTGGACCCCGACGGCTCCGGGGTCTCGCTGTTCGCGCCCTCCGCCCCGGCCGCGTAGGCGCGCAGGGTGGTTCCGGCCAGCGCGCGGACCTCCCGCGCGAGGTGGGCCTGGTCGGCGTAGCCGGCGGCGTGGGCCACCTGTGCCTGCGGCAGCCCGCGCCGGGCCAGGGCGAGGGCCCGCTGGAAGCGCAGCACCCGGCCCAGGGTGCGGGGGCCGTACCCGAAGGCGTCGAGGGAGCGCCGGCGCAGCTGCCGTTCCCCGAGGCCGACCGCCGCGGCGATCCCGGCGACGCTCTGCCCCGCGCCGAGGCGGGCCGTCACCTCGGCGGCGAGGGGGTCGGGCGGCCGGGCGGCCCGGGTCCGGGCCAGCTCTTCGAGGCCCGCGCACGGGTCCCCGTACGAGGCGATCCGCTCGGTGAGACGGCGTACTTCGGCGCCGGGCCACAGCCCGGCCAGCTCCACGCGCCGGTCGCGCAGTTCGTGCGCCGGTACGCCGAGCAGCGCGGGCGCGGTACCGGGAGGCAGGCGCAGCCCGGCGAAGGCGTCACCGGGAACCTCTCCGGCGGGGTGCGGCCCGGTGTCGGGCCCGGTGACCAGCAGGCGGCCGCCGGCCCAGAGCAGGTCCATGCAGCCGTCGGGGACGACCACGGAGCCGGTACCGCGGGCCCGCCACACGACGGCCCCGGGCACGGCCCGCGACGGCGCTTCCTCGTACACACCGCCAGGGTAGGCCGCCGGGGCCCGGCGGTGCCCGGGGGTTCAGTGCTTGCGGAGCCGGGAGGTGTAGTCCTCGGGCGGCAGGAACTTCGACCAGCGCTCGGGGAACTCCGAGGGCATCCCGGCGTCCTCGTCGTCCTCGGACTCCCCCTCGGCCAGTGCCCGCCAGGCGGCGGCCCGTGCGACGAGCTGGGCGGCCTCGGCCTCGCGGACCCGCTCGTTCGCCTCGCGGGCCGCCGCCGTGGCCACCGAGGGCCAGACGCGGTCGATCGCGGCGTTCACGGCCGCGCCCACGAGGACGGCGAAGGCGGAGATGCCGATCCAGAGCAGGATCGCGACGGGCGCGGCGAGCGACCCGTAGATCGTGGGCCCCTCCACGGTGTTCGTCAGGTAGATCCGCAGCAGGAAGGAGCCCAGCACCCACATGGCGAGGGCGACCAGCGCGCCCGGTACGTCCTCGATCCACGGGGACCGCACGGGAACGGAGACGTGGTACAGGGTGGTCAGGAAGGCGATGGAGAGCAGGGTGACCGTCGGCCAGTACAGGACCGCGATCACCTCGGTGCTCCACGGCACCAGCCGGACCACGGCGTCGGGGCCGACGACCATCAGCGGCAGCACGATCGCGCCGATCAGCAGGGCGATGACGTAAAGCAGAAAGGCGAGGAGCCGGGTCTTGACGATGCCGCGGTGCCCGTCGAGGCCGTACATGACGGTGATGGTGTCGATGAAGACGTTGACGGCGCGGGATCCGGACCACAGGGCGAAGGCGAATCCGAGCGAGATCAGGTCGGGCCGGCCGCGGCTGGTGACGTCGTCGAGCATGGGTTTCGCGATGTCGTTGACGCCTCGGTCGGACAGGACGGTGCCGACCGCGCGCAGGATGTTCTCCTCGATGCTCTGCACGGACTGGGTGTCGGTCCAGCCGTCGACGTAGCCGAGGAGACCGAGCAGTCCGAGGAAGAGCGGGGGCAGTGACAGGAGCGTGAAGAAGGCCGCTTCGGCGGCCAGTCCGAGGATCCGGTACTCGATGCACGAGTTGACGGTGTCTTTGAGCAGCAGCCAGGCCATCTTCCGCTTCGAGACGTTGCGGTAGAGGGCGCGGGCCCGATGGAGCCGTCCTGGGATCCGCTCGGGTGTTTCTTTTGCTGGCTGCACGTCCTTACGGTATCCGCATGGCAGCCACCACCCACACAGTCAGCAACCAGGCCCCGCCCCTGGTGGGCTACGAGGTCTACCTCGGCGACCGGGCCCTCACGGAGGGCGTGGAGCGGCACCTCGCGGACGCCGCACCGGAACTCCTCGGCGAGGTGCGGGAGGAACTCACCGCGCTCGGGCGTGCCGCGGGCTCCGCGCAGGCCCAGGATTGGGGTACGAGGGCGAACGAATGTCCGCCGAAGCTGAAGACGCACGACCGGTACGGCAACCGGATCGACGAGGTGGAGTTCCACCCCGCCTGGCACCGGCTGCTCGGGCACGCGGTGACCTCGGGGCTCACCGACGCCTGGGGCCGGCCCGCCGGACACCTGCGCCGCGCGGCGGGCTTCTTCGTGTGGTCGCAGGCCGAGGCGGGGCACGGCTGCCCGGTCTCGATGACCCATGCCGCGGTCCCGGCGCTGCGGACCGATCCGGAGCTGGCCGCCGAGTGGGAGCCCCGGCTGACCTCGCACGTCTACGAGGAGGGCCTGCGGCCGGCCGGGCAGAAGGCCGGGGTGCTGTTCGGGATGGGGATGACGGAGAAGCAGGGGGGCAGCGACGTACGGGCGAACACGACCTCGGCGGTGCCGCTCGACGCGTCCGGGGAGTACCTGCTGACGGGCCACAAGTGGTTCTGTTCGGCGCCGATGTCCGACGGGTTCCTGGTGCTGGCACAGGCTCCGGGCGGGCTGACCTGCTTCCTGGTGCCGCGGGTGCTCCCGGACGGCAGCCGGAACGCGTTCGCGATCCAGCGGCTGAAGGACAAGCTGGGGAACCGGTCGAACGCGTCGAGCGAGGTCGAGTTCGACGGTACCTGGGCGCGGCGGGTGGGCGAAGAGGGCCGGGGGGTCCGCACCATCATCGAGATGGTCGCGGCGACCCGGCTGGACTGCGTGATCGGCTCGGCCTCCCTCATGCGGCAGGCGCTGACCCAGGCCGTCCACCACGCGGAGCACCGCTCTGCTTTCGGAGCGCCGCTCATCGGCCAGCCGCTGATGCGCAACGTGCTCGCCGACCTCGCCCTGGAGTCGGAGGCGGCGACCGTCCTCACCCTGCGGCTGGCGGCGGCGTACGACGCCGGGACCGAGCAGGAGAAGGCCTTCCTGCGTCTCGCGGTGCCCGTCGCGAAGTACTGGGTGACCAAGCGGTGTACGCCGATGGTCGCCGAGGCCCTGGAGTGTCTGGGCGGCAACGGCTACGTCGAGGAGTCCGGGCTGCCCCGGCTCCTGCGCGAGTCCCCCCTCAACTCGATCTGGGAGGGGTCGGGCAACGTACAGGCCCTGGACGTCCTGCGGGCCCTCCAGCGGGAGCCGCTGGCCCTGAACGCGTTCCTCCAGGAGGTCGGGCTGGCCCGGGGCGCCGACCACCGGCTGGACGCCGCGGTCAAGAACCTGCTGACCGAACTGGCCGACCTGGACGGCATCGAGGCCCGGGCCCGGCGGGTCGTGGAGCGCATGGCCCTGGTGCTCCAGGGATCGCTGCTGGTCAGGTGGGCTCCGCCGGAGGTAGCGGACGCGTTCTGCGCCTCGCGGCTGGGCGGGGACTGGGGCGCGGCCTTCGGGACGCTGCCGCACAGCCTGGACCTGGCGGCGGTGGTGGCACGGGCGCGGATCGCGGGCTGACGCGAGTTTCGGGCCACTGCGGTCCCCAAACCGCGGTGGTCCCCGAACCGCTCAGCACCGGATCCGGGCCCGTAGAGGTGGGACCCGGGGTGGCGCCGCGCCGACTCGGCACCACCCCTGATCCGAGAAGCCCCGAGGAAGGAGCTGTCACGCCGCTCGGCGGCGTGCCGATAGTTTCGGTCGGGTGACCGGAGGTTGGCGAGAGTTGCATACCGTTGCAACCCTTCGGTTCGGAAAGCGCCCGCCGCACGTGCCCGGGGAAGCGCACGTGCGCGCCGGCGGGCGGCTCCCGCAGTACGTCCTGTTCAGCACGGGGAGGTTCCGGTGGCCAACACCGCAGGCGGCACGGTCGACGTGGCACGCATCTCGGCCATGGACGCGCGTGAGGCCACGCGTCTGCTGAAGGGGGTACGGGCGGCCGCGCTGGCCGGGGAACGCCCGCCGGCCGCCCCGCGGCCGGAGATCGCCGAGTCCTGGCGCCGCATGCTGGCCGGCGGGGTGCACCCCGACCGGGACGCACGCTCGCGGATGCTGTCGGCCGCCGAGACGGAGGAGCGGCGGCACGTGTCGCCGCTGCGGGAGGTCCTGCCGGTGCTCCGCGAGGGGCTGCTGCCCTCCCTGGACGAGGTCCTGCACATCATGGTCGTCGCCGACGCGGACGGTCGGCTGCTGTGGCGGGAGGGGCACGCCTCGATCCTGCGCAAGGCGGACCGGCTCGGTTTCGCGGTGGGCGCCGACTGGGCCGAGGCGGTCGTCGGCACCAACGGCGTGGGCACCGCCCTGGTGGTCCGGCGTCCGGTCCAGGTCTTCTCCGCGGAGCACTTCGTCTCCAGCCACCACGACTGGACCTGCGCGGGCGCCCCCGTACGCGACCCCCGCGACGGGCAGCTGCTGGGCGTGGTCGACGTCAGCGGGCCGCTGGCCACGATGCACCCGGCCACCCTGGCCTGGGTCAGCTCCGTCGCCCGCCTCGCCGAACGCGAGCTGCGGGTGCGGCACCTGGAGTCCCTGGAGCGGCTGCGGGCGGTGGCCGCCCCGCTGCTGGCCCGGCTGCCCGGCCGGGCGGTGGCCGTGGACCCGCACGGCTGGACGGCCGCCGTGACCGGTCTGGCGCCCGCGGACCGGATCCCGCTGCCCAAGACCCTCGGGCCGGGCCGGCTGTGGGTGCCGCAGCTCGGCGAGTGCGTGGCCGAGCCGCTGCCCGGCGGCTGGCTGCTGCGGATCGCGGAACCGCGCGCGGCCGCCGCCCCCGTCAGCCGGGTGGTGCTGGACCTGAGCCGGCCGCGCTCCTGGTCGGCGACCGTGTACGGAGCCGCCGGCAGCTGGTCCCAGGAGCTGAGCCCGCGCCACGCGGAGCTGCTGTTCCTGCTGGCGGAGACCCCGCGCGGCCGTTCGGCGGCGGAGCTGGCGGCGGAACTCTTCGGGGACCCGACCCGTACGGTGACGGTCCGGGCCGAGCTCTCCCGGGTCCGCCGCCACCTCGCGGGGGTGCTCACGCACCGGCCGTACCGCTTCGCGGAGGACGTGGAGGTGGAGCTGATCCGTCCGCGGGACCCGGGGGAGCTGCTCCCCCACTCCACCGCCCCCGCGGTGATCCGGGCCCGGCAGGGCGGCGCCGGCGGCTGGGGCACCCCGGAGCGGCGGCCGGGGGGTGTGGTTCCCTGAACGGCATGAGCACCATCACCCTGACCACCTGGTCCCTCGAGATGAACTCGCCCGGTGATCTGGTCCCGGCGGCCGTACCGGGCCCCGAGATCCGCATCGAGCGGGCGGAGGTCCCCTCCCCCGAGTTCAGCCGCTTCCTGTACGCCTCGGTGGGCGGCGACATCCACTGGACGGACCGGCTGTCGCTGACCCGTGCGCAGTGGGTGGAGCAGCTGGAGCGTCCCGGCGTGGAGACCTGGGTCGCGTACGACCGGGGCACCCCGGCGGGGTACGTCGAGCTCGATCCGCAGCCGGACGGCGTGGTGGAGATCATGTACTTCGGGCTCCTCCCGGACTTCCGGGGCCGCCGCATCGGCGGGCACCTGCTGACGTTCGGGACGGCCCGCGCCTGGGACCTCGCGTCCCGCTGGCCGGACGACCGGGAGCCCACGCGCCGGGTCTGGGTCCACACCTGCAGCCAGGACGGGCCGACCGCGATGGACAACTACCAGCGGCGCGGGTTCAAGGTCTTCCGCACCGAGACCGAGGAGAAGCAGGACGCCCCCACCCCGGGCCCCTGGCCCGGCGCGTAGCCCTCCAGGGGCGGGCGCCGTCACGGGCGGGGCCGGGCTCCCGGGCGGCGACGCCGTGCGTGGCCGAGCGGCGTGATCCGGCCACGCCGGGGCCCGGGGGCGCCCCCGGGTAGCGTGGAACCAGGGCGTCCGCTCCGTCGGCGCGCATCGGCCCGAGCCGCCGCCACCAGCGGAAAGGCCCGCGGCGACGTGACCCCGATCACCCCGTCCCGCCATTCGGGACGACTTCGTCCGCATCGTGGACAGTAGTGGACTCCTCCAATCGGGGCATGACACGCTTCCGCCATGAATGGAGCTGGAATTGCCTTGGTGAGTCGGCGGCACGTCGACCTCGGCCGCATGTCCAGCGCCATCTGTCCGGCGAGCTGACGGAACCAGCCACCGCCGCACGTCGACGCCGTCCCCACTGAAGCGGACGCGCCGACCACGTAAGCCCCCTGAAGGCCGAAGACCGCTCCTGCCTGCCGGCAAACCCGGCCGAAGGCGGCATTTCGGCCACACCTGCTCAGCGACGCCGGTCTGACAGGGGCGCTCCGCCACCTCCCCTGCCCTTGCCCTGAGCCGCCGAAGAAGGACGTACCGCCATGGCCGCCACCCCCGAAACGCCCGCAGCCGCCCCCGCAGCCGCAGCGCGCCGCAAGACCGGCCGTCACCGCGGCGAGGGTCAGTGGGCCGTCGGACACCACACGCCCCTCAACGGCAACGAGCAGTTCAAGAAGGACGACGACGGTCTCAACGTGCGGACACGCATTGAGACGATCTACTCCAAGGCCGGCTTCGACTCGATCGACCCCAACGACCTCCGCGGCCGCATGCGCTGGTGGGGTCTGTACACCCAGCGCAAGCCCGGGATCGACGGCGGCAAGACCGCGATCCTGGAGCCGGAGGAGCTGGACGACAAGTACTTCATGCTGCGCGTCCGCATCGACGGCGGCCGGCTGACCACCGAGCAGCTGCGCGTCATCGGCGAGATCTCCGAGGAGTTCGCCCGCGGCACCGCGGACCTCACCGACCGCCAGAACGTCCAGTACCACTGGATCCGGATCGAGGACGTCCCCGAGATCTGGCGCCGCCTGGAGGCCGTCGGCCTGTCCACCACCGAGGCCTGCGGTGACACGCCCCGCGTCATCCTCGGTTCGCCCGTCGCCGGCATCGCCCAGGACGAGATCATCGACGGCACGCCCGCCATCGACGAGATCTACCGCCGCATCGTCGGCAACAAGGACTTCTCCAACCTGCCCCGCAAGTTCAAGTCCGCGATCTCCGGCTCGCCGCTGCTCGACGTGGCGCACGAGATCAACGACATCGCCTTCGTCGGCGTGAACCACCCGGAGCACGGCCCCGGCTTCGACGTCTGGGTCGGCGGCGGCCTCTCCACCAACCCCAAGCTCGGCGTGCGCCTCGGCACCTGGGTCTCGCTCGACGAGGTCCCGGACGTCTACGAGGGCGTCATCTCGATCTTCCGCGACTACGGGTACCGCCGGCTGCGCAACCGCGCCCGCCTGAAGTTCCTCGTCGCCGACTGGGGCCCGGCCAAGTTCCGCCAGGTCCTGCAGGACGAGTACCTGAAGCGCCGGCTGACGGACGGCCCCGCCCCCGAGCAGCCCTCCGGCCAGTGGCGCGACCACGTCGGCGTCCACCAGCAGAACGACGGCCGCTTCTACGTCGGCTTCGCGCCCCGCGTGGGCCGCGTGGACGGCGCCACCCTGACCAAGATCGCGGACGTCGCCGAGCA
Organism: Streptomyces sp. NPDC006512; assembly: GCF_040611935.1. Taxonomy (NCBI): domain Bacteria; kingdom Bacillati; phylum Actinomycetota; class Actinomycetes; order Kitasatosporales; family Streptomycetaceae; genus Streptomyces; species Streptomyces sp. NPDC006512. The sequence goes on from NZ_JBEXPG010000114.1 coordinate 9,682, forward strand.
GCACGGCTCCGGCCGGCTGCGCACCACCGCCGAGCAGAAGATGGTCGTCCTCGACATCGAGGCCGACCGCGTCGACTCGGTGGTCTCCGCCCTGGAGGCGCTCGACCTGCGCGTCAAGCCGTCCCCGTTCCGGCGCGGCACCATGGCGTGCACCGGCATCGAGTTCTGCAAGCTGGCCATCGTCGAGACGAAGGCGCGCGGCGCCTCCCTGATCGACGAACTGGAGCGCCGCCTGCCGGACTTCGCCGAGCCGATCACGATCAACATCAACGGCTGCCCGAACGCCTGCGCCCGCATCCAGGTGGCGGACATCGGTCTCAAGGGCCAGCTGGTCCTGGACGAGGACGGCAACCAGGTGGAGGGCTACCAGGTCCACCTGGGCGGCGCCCTCGGCCTGGAGGCCGGCTTCGGCCGCAAGGTCCGCGGCCTCAAGGTCACCTCGGCCGGTCTGCCCGACTACGTCGAGCGGGTCGTCACGCGCTTCCAGGAGCAGCGCGAGGACGGCGAGCGCTTCGCCGCCTGGGTCACCCGCGCCGACGACGAGGCCCTGTCATGAGCGAGCGCGCCGCACCGTTCTACTGCCCGTACTGCGGCGACGAGGACCTGTTCCCCAACGAAACCGGTCACGGCGCCTGGGAATGCAGGGCCTGCAACCGGGCCTTCCAGCTGAAGTACCTCGGGCTGCTGGCCCGGGGCGTTCAGGCCAACACCGCTGGAGGGGACGAGATATGACGACGGCTCAGGAGACGCGCGGGCTCAAGGAACTGGCCGAGCAGGCGGGCCGGGACCTGGAGGACGCCTCCGCCCTGGAGATCCTGCGCTGGGCGGCCGACACCTTCGGCGAGAAGTTCGCCGTCACCTCCTCCATGGAGGACGCGGTCGTCGCCCACCTGGCCTCCCGGGTCCGCCCCGGTGTGGACGTGGTGTTCCTCGACACGGGTTACCACTTCGAGGAGACCAT
>NZ_JBEXPG010000115.1:0-10563 GCF_040611935.1 Streptomyces sp. NPDC006512
CTGTCGCCGCTCCAGCAGGGTCTGTTCTTCCACGCCGTCTACGACAGCCAGGGCGAGGACGTCTACACCGTCCAGCTCGCCCTCGACATCGAAGGACCGCTGCGTCCCCGATCCCTGCGCGCCGCCGCCGAGACCCTGGTCGCCCGGCACCCGGCGCTGCGCGCCGCCTTCCGCAACGACGGCGGCCTCACCGCCCCCGTCCAGGTGATCCCCGCACACGTCGACCTGCCCTGGACGGAGATCGACCTCACCGTCCTGTCCGAGGCGGGACGCGCCGCGGCCACCGACGCCTGGATGGCCGAGGACCGGGCCGTCCGCTTCGACCCGGCCCACGCCCCCCTGATGCGCTTCGCCCTGCTCCGCACCGGCGCCGAGCGCCACCGCCTCGTCATGACCAACCACCACATCCTGCTCGACGGCTGGTCCATGCCCGTCCTCGTCAAGGAACTGCTGACCCTCTACGGCCACTCCGGCGACGGAACCGCGCTGCCCCGCGTCACCCCGCACCGCGACTACCTCACCTGGCTCGCCGGACAGGACCGCGCCGCCGCCGAAGCCGCCTGGAGCGAGGTCCTCCACGGACTGGAGGAACCCACCCTGGTCGCCCCCGCCGGCCGCGACGGCAGCCCCGCCGCGCCCGACCGGGTCACCGTCGACCTGCCGGCCGAGCTCACGGCACGGCTCACCGACGTCAGCCGGACCGGCGGCTTCACCCTCAACACCCTCCTCCAGGCCGCCTGGGCCCTGGTCCTCGGGCAGCTCACCGGCCGTACCGACGTCGTCTTCGGCGGTACCGTCTCGGGCCGTCCGCCGCAGGTCGCGGGCGTGGAATCGATGATCGGCCTGTTCATCAACACCCTGCCCGTCCGGGTCGCCCTGGACCCGGCCGAAACCCTCGGCGCCCTGCTGGACCGCCTCCAGACCCAGCAGGCCGCCCTGATGGACCACCAGTACCTGGGCCTGACCGACCTCCAGCAGACCGCGGGCCTCGGCGAACTGTTCGACACCCTCGTCGTCTTCGAGAACTACCCCCTCGACGCCGACGTCCTGGACATCGGCGGCGGCCTGCGCGTCACCGGCATCGAGGGCCACGACGCCACCCACTACCCGCTGATCCTCACCGCCGTCCCGGGCGAGCGCCTCCAGCTGCGCCTGGACTTCCGTACCGACCTCTTCGAGACGCCGTCCGCCCGCGCCCTCGTGGACCGGCTCACCGGCGTCCTGGAGAACGCCCCGTCCCTCCTGACCACCCCCGTCGGCCGGATCCCGCTGCTCTCCGACACCGAGCGCGAACAACTGGTCGTCGCCTACAACGACACCGCGCACGACGACGTCTCCGCCGATGCCGAACAGGTCGTCACCCGGCTCTTCGCGGAGCTGGTCGCCTGGGCGCCGGCCACCGAGGCCGTCGTCTCCGACACGGGCACCCTCTCGTACGGGGAACTCGACGCCCGCGCCAACCGCCTCGCCCACCGCCTCATCAAGGCGGGCGTACGCCCCGAGGACCGGGTCGCGCTGCTCATGGAGCGCTCCCCGGACCTGGTCGCGGCCCTGCTCGGCGTCCTCAAGGCCGGCGGCGCGTACGTACCCCTGGACCCGCGCTTCCCCGCGGCCAGGATCCGGCACGTCCTCGCCGAAACCGGCGCGACCGTCCTGCTCGCCGACTCGACGGCCGCGGCCGAGGCCTTCACCGGCAGCGGCGAAGACACCGACGGCACCGCCCTCACCGTGATCGAGGCCGGCCCGGCACTCGCCGACGGCCCTGCCCACGACCCGGCCGTCGTCACCCGCCCGGACCAGCTGGCGTACGTCATGTTCACCTCCGGCTCGACCGGCCTGCCCAAGGGAGTCGGCGTCACCCACCGCGACATCGTCGCCCTCGCCGAGGACCGTCGCTTCCTGTCCGGGCACGAGCGGGTCCTGCTGCACTCGCCGACCGCCTTCGACGCCTCCACCTACGAGCTGTGGGTGCCGCTGCTCGGCGGCGGCCAGGTCGTCGTCGCCCCCGCCGGCGACCTCGACGCGGTCCGGCTGCGCGAGCTCGTGTCCCGGCACGGCGTCACCGCCCTGTGGCTGACGGCCGGACTGTTCCGGCTGATCGCCGAGGACGGCCCCGGCAGCCTCGCCCGGGTCAGCCAGGTGTGGACCGGCGGCGACGTCGTCCCCGCCGGCGCGGTCCGCCGCGTCCTGGAGGCCTGCCCCGGCCTGACCGTCGTCGACGGCTACGGCCCCACCGAGACCACCACGTTCGCCACCACCCACCGCATCCTCACCGCCGCCGAACTCACCGACCGCGTACCCATCGGCCGGCCCCTGGACGGCATGCGCGTCTACGTCCTCGACACGGCGCTGCGCCCCGTCCCCCAGGACGTCGCCGGTGAGCTGTACATCGCCGGCGCGGGCCTGGCCCGCGGCTACCTGGGCCGCCCCGGCCTGACCGCGGAACGGTTCACCGCCGACCCGTACGGCCCCGCGGGCGCCCGCATGTACCGAACCGGCGACCTGGCCCGCTGGAACGCGGACGGCACCATCGACTACCTCGGCCGCACCGACGACCAGGTCAAGGTCCGCGGGTTCCGCATCGAACTCGGCGAGATCGAGGCCGTCCTCGCCCGGCACGAACACATCGCCCAGGTGGCCGTGGTCATCCGCGAGGACGTTCCCGGCGACCAGCGCATCGTCGCCTACACCGTCACCGCGCCCGGCGCCCGCACCACCCCGGCCGAGCTCCGCGAACACGCGGCCGCCGGACTGCCCGCCTTCATGCTGCCCTCCGCGTACGTGTCCCTGGACACGCTGCCGCTGACCGCCAACGGCAAGGTCGACCGGCGGGCACTGCCCGCCCCCGACCTCGCCGCGGGCACCGGCGGCCGGGCGCCGCGGACCCCGCAGGAGGAGATCCTCGCCGGGCTGTTCGCCGAGATCCTCGGCCTGCCCGCGGTCTCCGCCGACGACAGCTTCTTCGACCTCGGCGGCCACTCGCTGCTCGCGACCCGCCTCGTCAGCCGGATCCGCCCCGTCTTCGGCGTCGAACTCTCCGTCCGTACCCTCTTCGAAGCCCCCACCGTCGCCGCCCTCGCGACCCGGATCGCGGGCGCCGGCCGGGCCCGCACCGCGCTCACCGCACGCCCGCGGCCCGAGGAGGTCCCGCTCTCGCCGGCCCAGCGCCGCCTGTGGTTCCTCAACCGGTTCGAGGGCCCGAGCGCCTCCTACAACCTGCCGCTCGCCCTCCGCCTCGACGGCGAACTCGACCCGGCCGTCCTCGGCGCCGCCCTCGGCGACGTCACCGACCGGCACGAGAGCCTGCGCACGGTCTTCCCCGAGCTGGACGGCCGACCACGCCAGTGGGTGCTGCCCGCCGGCGTGTCCGCGCCGGCGCTGCCCGTCACCGAGCTGACCGCCGGCGAACTGGACGCGGCGCTCGCCGCGACGATCGCCGAGGGCTTCGACCTGACCACCCAGGCCCCGCTGCGGGCCCGCCTGTTCCGGATCTCCGCCACCGAGCACGTCCTGCTCGTGGTCCTGCACCACATCGCCGGCGACGGCTGGTCGCTGGCCCCCTTCGCCCGCGACCTGGGCACCGCCCACGACGCCCGGCGCGCCGGCCACGCCCCCGCCTGGGAACCGCTGCCGGTCCAGTACGCCGACTACACGCTGTGGCAGCGCGAGGTCCTCGGCGACGAGAACGACCCCGACAGCGCGCTCGCCCGCCAGATCGGCCACTGGCGCACCGCCCTGGCCGGCTTGCCCGAGGAACTGGCCCTCCCCGTCGACCGGCCCCGCCCCGCCGAGGCCAGCCACCACGGGGCGTCCGCCCCGCTGGCACTCCCCGCCGACGTCCACGAGCGGATCACCCTGCTCGCCCGCACGCACAACGCCAGCGTCTTCATGGTCGTCCAGGCGGCACTGGCCGCCCTGCTCGGCCGGCTCGGCGGCGGCGAGGACGTTCCCATCGGCAGCGTCATCGCGGGCCGCACCGACGAAGCCCTCGACGACCTGGTGGGCTTCTTCGTCAACACCCTCGTCCTGCGCACCGACCTGTCCGGCGACCCCACGTTCGCCGAACTCCTCGGCCGGGTACGGGAGTCCGACCTCGCCGCGTACGCCCACCAGGACGTGCCCTTCGAACGGCTCGTCGAGGTCCTCAACCCGGCACGCTCGCTGGCCCGCCACCCGCTGTTCCAGGTGATGCTCGCCTTCCAGAACAACGCCGAGGCCACCCTCGACCTCGACGGGCTGCACGCCACCGCACTGCCGGTACGCCTGGAAGCCGCCAAGTTCGACCTGCTGTTCTCACTGGAGGAGACCTTCACCGCCGACGGCGGCCCCGCCGGGCTGCGCGGAGTCGTGGAGTACTCCACCGACCTCTTCGACCGCTCCACCGCCGAGGCGATCGGCGCCCGCCTGGCCCGGCTGCTGGACGCCGTCACCGCCGACCCGAACCTGCCCGTGGCCGCCGTCGACGTCCTCACCGACACCGAGCGCACCCACGTCCTGGGCGACTGGAACGACACGGCCCGCGAGGTCGCCGACGCCACCGTGCCCGAGCTGTTCCAGCAGCAGGCCGGCCGCACCCCCCACGCCCCGGCCGTCCTGCACGCCGGCCGGGAGCTCACCTACGACGAGCTCAACGCACGCGCCAACCGGCTCGCCCGGCTGCTGATCGCCGAGGGCGCCGGCCCCGAGCGGTTCGTCGCCCTGACCCTGCCGCGCACCGCCGACATGATCGTCGCCCTGCTCGCCGTACTGAAGTCCGGCGCCGCCTACCTCCCCGTGGACCCCGGCTACCCGGCCGACCGCATCGCCTACATGCTGGCCGACGCCCGGCCCGCGCTCGTCCTCACCACCGCCGAGGCCGCGGCCGTCCTGCCCGACGGAGTACACACCCTGCTCCTCGACGACACGGCCGTGCGCGCACGCCTCGCCGCCCAGCCGGACGGGAACGTGAGCGACACCGAGCGGATCCGCCCCCTCGACGTCCGCCACCCCGCCTACGTCATCTACACCTCCGGTTCCACCGGCCGGCCCAAGGGCGTCGTCGTCGCCCACCGCAACCTGGCCGACTTCGCGGCCTGGGCCGCGGCCGACATCGGCCCCGAGCGGCTCTCGGACGTGCTCGCCGCGACCTCGCTCAACTTCGACGTCTCCCTCTTCGAGATGTTCGGCCCGCTGCTGACCGGCGGCCGCATCGAGATCGTCCGCGACGTCCTCACCCTGCTCGACACCGAACCGGGCCGCCACTACAGCCTCGTCAGCGCCGTGCCCTCCGCGCTCGCCCACACCCTCGCCCAGTCCGACGCCCCGCGCTTCGGCGCCGACCTCGTCGTCCTGGCCGGCGAGGGCCTGTCCGCCCACACCGCGAACGCCATCCGCACGGCCGTGCCCGGCGCCTCCCTGGCCAACATCTACGGCCCCACCGAGGCCACCGTCTACGCCACCGCCTGGTACGGCGGGCGCACCGCCCCCGAAGACCGGACCCCGCCCATCGGCAGGCCCCGGCAGAACACCCGCGCCCTCGTGCTCGACGAACGCCTGCGCCCCGTCCCGCCCGGCGTCGCGGGCGAGCTCTACCTCGCCGGCTCCGGCCTGGCCCGCGGCTACCTGGGCCGGCCCGGCCTGACCGCCGAACGATTCGTCGCCGACCCCTACGGCCCGGCCGGCTCGCGCATGTACCGCACCGGCGACCTGGTCCGCTGGACCACGGACGGTCAGATCGACTACCTGGGCCGGACCGACTTCCAGGTCAAGGTGCGCGGCTTCCGCATCGAACTGGGCGAGATCGAGGCCGTACTGGCCCGGCACGAAGGCGTCGGCCAGGTGGCCGTCGTGGTGCGCGAGGACGCCCCCGGCGACCCGCGCATCGTCGCCTACACCGTCCCCGCCACCGGAACGGACACCGCCGCCACCGCCGACGCGGCCGCGCTGCGCGCCCACGTGGCCGCCGCACTCCCCGAGTACATGGTCCCGTCCGCCTTCGTCGCGCTCGCCGCGCTGCCGCTCAACCCCAACGGCAAGCTCGACCGGCGCGCCCTGCCCGCCCCCGACTTCGGGGCCGCGGCCGGCGCCGGGCGGGCCCCTCGCACCCCGCAGGAGGAGCAACTGACCGAGCTCTTCGCCGAGGTGCTCGGGGTCGGCACGGTCTCCATCGACGACAGCTTCTTCGACCTCGGCGGCCACTCCCTGCTCGCCACCCGCGTCGTCAGCCGCATCCGCACCCTGTTCGGAGCCGAACTCGCCGTACGCGCCCTGTTCGAGACCCCGACCGTCGCCGCGCTGTGCGAACGCCTCGGCGGCGCGGGCGGCGCGGCCCGCCCGGCCCTGACGGCCAGGGTCCGGCCGGAGGCCGTACCGCTCTCGCCCGCCCAGCGCCGGCTGTGGTTCCTCAACCGCTTCGAGGAGCGCAACGGCACCTACAACCTGCCGCTCGCCGTCACCCTCACCGGTGACGGCCTCGACACCGCGGCCCTGACCGCGGCGCTGGGCGACGTCGTCGCCCGGCACGAGGCCCTGCGCACCGTCTTCCCCGACACCGACGGCCGGCCCCGCCAGCAGGTCCTCGCCGCCGACACCGTCCGGCCGGCCCTGCACGGCGCCCCGTACACGGAGCAGGCGCTCGCCGAAGCCGCCGCCCGCGACTTCGACCTCGCCACCGAGGTCCCGCTGCGCGCCCACCTGTTCACGGTCGACGCCCGGACACACGTCCTGCTCCTCGTCGTCCACCACATCGCCGCCGACGGCTGGTCCATGGCCCCCCTGGCCCGCGACCTCGCCGACGCCTACCGCGCCCACCGCGGCGGCACGGCCCCGGCCTTCGCGCCGCTGCCCGTCCAGTACGCGGACTACACGCTGTGGCAGCGCGAGGTCCTCGGCGACGAGGACGACCCGGGCAGCGAACTCGCCCGCCAGATCGCCTACTGGCAGCAGACCCTGGACCGGCTGCCCGAAGAGCTGCCCCTGCCCACCGACCGCCCGCGCCCCGCGGAGACCAGCTTCCGCGGGGACACGGTGCCCCTGCACCTGCCCGCCGAAGCCCACGCCCCCCTCGCGGAACTCGCCCGGACCTCCCGCGCCAGCGTCTTCATGGTCGTCCAGGCGGCGCTGGCCGCGCTCCTCGGCCGCCTCGGCGCCGGCACCGACATCCCCATCGGCTCCCCGATCGCGGGCCGCACCGACGAGGCCCTCGACGACCTGGTGGGCTTCTTCGTCAACACCCTGGTGCTGCGCACCGACGTGTCCGGCGACCCCACCTTCCGCGAACTGCTCGACCGGGTGAGGGAGTCCGACCTCGCCGCGTACGCCCACCAGGACGTGCCCTTCGAACGGCTCGTGGAAGTGCTCAACCCGGAGCGCTCCCTGGCCCGGCACCCCCTCTTCCAGGTCATGCTCTCCCTGCAGAACAACGCCGCCGCCGCCCTGGACCTCGACGGCCTGTCCGTCGCGCCGCACCCGGTCACCGTCGACGGCGCCAAGTTCGACCTGTCCTTCCAGCTCGTGGAGGAGTTCACGGCCGACGGTGACCCCGCCGGCATCGGCGGCCGCATCGAGTACGCCACGGACCTCTTCGACGCGGAGAGCGTCACGGACCTGGCGGACCGCTTCACCCGCGCCGTCAGCGCCCTCGTCACCGATCCCGACCGGCCGCTGTCCCGGCTCGAAGTCCTCACCGACACCGAACGCCGGCAGGTGCTGGCCGAGTGGAACGACACCGCCCGCCCGGTGCCGGCCGACACCCTGCCCGACCTCTTCGAGCGGCAGGCGACCCGCACCCCGGAGGCGACCGCCCTGGTGGCCGGCGCCGACCGGCTGACCTTCGCCGAACTCGACGCCCGCGCCAACCGGCTGGCCCGCCTGCTCGCCGGCCACGGCATCGGCGCGGAGGACCACGTCGCCGTCGCCCTGCCCCGCACCGCGGACCTCGTCGTCGCCGTCCTCGCGGTCACCAAGGCCGGCGCGGCGTACGTACCCGTCGAGCCCTCGCACCCCGCCGACCGCATCGCCCGGGTACTGCAGGACGCCGGCACCGCCGCGGTGATCACCACGGCCGGTGCCCGCGACACCCTTCCCCTGGACCGCGGCGGAGTCCGCGTCGACCTGGAGTCCCCCGCCGTCACACAGGCCCTGCGGGCCCTGCCGGACACCGCCCTCACCGACACCGACCGCGTACGCCCCCTGGACGTGCGTCACCCGGCGTACGTCATCCACACCTCGGGCTCCACCGGCCGGCCCAAGGGGGTCGTCGTCCCGCACTCGGGCCTGGTGAACCTCTTCCACCACCACTTCGGCGAGCTGTACGCGGCCGAGACCGAGGGCGCCGGCCGCCCCCTGCGGGCCGCGCTCACCGCCGCCGTCTCCTTCGACGCCTCCCTCGACCCGCTGCTGTGGCTGGTCGCCGGGCACGAGCTCCACCTCGTCGACGACGACACCCGCCGCGACGCGCCCGCGCTCGTCGCATACGTCCGGGACCACGGCATCGACTTCATGGAACTCACCCCGTCCTACGCCGAGCAGCTCGTCGAGGGCGGTCTGGTCCGCGACGAACGGGCCCGCCCGCGCATCCTCGCGCTCGGCGGCGAGGCCGTCAGCCCCGCCCTGTGGCAGGAACTGGCGACCACGCCGGGCATCACGGGCTACAACCTGTACGGCCCCACCGAGGCCACCGTCGACACCCTCACCGCCCGCACCACGGACGTCTCCCGCCCGCTGGTCGGCCGGCCCGTCGCCAACGCCCGTACGTACGTCCTGGACGAGCGGCTCAGGCCGGTCGCCCCGGGCATCCCGGGCGAGCTGTACATCGCGGGAGCCGGCCTGGCCCGCGGCTACCTCGGCCGCGCCGACCTGACCGCCGAACGCTTCGTCGCCGACCCGTACGGTCCGTCCGGTACGCGGATGTACCGGACCGGAGACGTGGTCCGCTGGACCCGCGACGGTCAGCTCGACTACCTGGGCCGGTCCGACGACCAGGTCAAGGTCCGCGGGTTCCGGATCGAGCTCGGTGAGATCGAGACGGTGCTGGCCCGCTACGAGGGCGCCGCGCAGTCCGCCGTGATCGTCCGCGAGGACACGCCCGGCATCAAGCGCCTCGTCGCCTACGTCGTCCCGCGCGCGGACACCCTCGACACCGCCGTGGTCCGGGCCCACCTGGCCGCCGCACTGCCCGAGTACATGGTCCCGGCCGCGTTCGTCGCCCTGGACGCCCTCCCGCTCACGGTCAACGGAAAGCTCGACCGCAAGCAGCTGCCGGCGCCGGACAACCAGGGCACCACCTCGGGCCGCGCCCCCCGCAGCGAACGCGAGGCACTGCTGTGCCGGCTGTACGCCGAGTTGTTGGGTTTGGGGTCGGTGTCGGTGGAGGACAGTTTCTTCGAGCTGGGTGGCGACAGCATCGTGTCGATCCAGTTGGTGAGCCGGGCGCGGAAGGCCGGGCTGGTGTTCTCGGCGCGTGAGGTGTTCCAGTGCCGGACGCCGGAGGCGTTGGCGTTGGTGGCGCGGTCGGTGTCGGCGGGTGTGGCCGAGGCTGAGGGTGCGGGTGTGGGTCTGGTCGCGGAGACGCCGATCGTGGGGTGGCTTCGGGAGCTGGGCGGTCCGGTGGACGGGTTCAACCAGGCGATGCTGGTGCGGACGCCGGCGGGTGCGACGTGGGAGCGGCTGGAGGCTGCTCTGCAACGCCTGCTGGATCACCATGATGTGCTGCGTGCGCGTCTGGTGCGTGGTGGTGCGTCGTGGAATCTGGTGGTGCCGGAGCGGGGTGCGGTGCGGGCCTCGGAGGTGTTGCGGTGCTCGGTTGGTGATGTGGGTGCGGAGGCGGTGGCGGCGCGGTCGCGGCTGGCTCCGGATGCGGGTGTGATGGTGCAGGCGGTGTGGTTCGAGGAGTCGGGCCGGCTGTTGTTGATGGTGCATCACCTGGTGGTCGACGGTGTGTCGTGGCGTGTGCTGCTGCCGGATCTGGCGCAGGCGTACGAGGGTGGTGGGCTGGATCCGGTGGGGACCTCGCTGCGCCGTTGGGCGGGGGAGCTGGCGGGTCTCGACCGCAGCGCGGAGCTTCCGCTCTGGCTGGAGCAGCTGAGTGGTGCGGACATCCCGCTGGGTGCCCGCCGGCTGGATCCCGAAGTGGATACCGCGGAGACCGTCCGTCACTTGTCGTTGTCGCTTCCGGCCGAGGTGACGGGTCCGTTGCTGACGGAGGTCGCGGCGAGGTACCGGGCGACGGTCAATGACGTGCTGCTGACGGGGTTCGCCCTGGCGGTGGCCGCCTGGCGTGGCGATGCCGGTGGTGAGGTCCTGGTGGATGTGGAGGGTCATGGCCGTGAGGCGGTGGTCGAGGGTGTGGATCTGTCGCGGACGGTGGGCTGGTTCACGAGCATGTTCCCGGTCCGTCTCGACGCGGGCAGTGGTGGTGACCTGGGCCGGGCGTTGAAGGCGGTCAAGGAGCAGTTGCACGCGTTGCCGGATCATGGCATCGGGTTCGGATTGCTGCGGTATTCGGGTGTGGATCCGCAGGCGGCGGCGGTGCTGGCGGGTCTGGCGAAGCCGCAGATCGGATTCAACTATCTGGGCCGTTTCGAC
>NZ_JBEXPG010000116.1:0-9569 GCF_040611935.1 Streptomyces sp. NPDC006512
GCGGCCTGCGTGTGCCCGATGTTCGACTTGATCGACCCCAGCAGCAGCGGACGGCCCTCCGGCCGCTCCTGCCCGTACGTCGCCAGCAGCGCCTGGGCTTCGATCGGGTCCCCGAGCCGGGTACCCGTACCGTGCGCCTCCACCGCGTCCACATCCGCGGTCGACAGACCGGCACTCACCAGGGCCTCGCGGATCACCCGCTGCTGCGACGGCCCGTTCGGGGCGGTGAGTCCATTGCTGGCACCGTCCTGGTTGACGGACGAGCCGCGGACCACGGCCAGGATCGGGTGGCCGTTCCGTATCGCGTCCGACTGCCGCTCCACGAGCAGCATGCCCGCGCCCTCGGCCCAGCCCGTGCCGTCGGCAGCCGCGGCGAAGGACTTGCAGCGGCCGTCCGCAGAAAGGCCCCGCTGACGGCTGAAGTCGATGAAGGTGCCCGGCGTGGCCATCACCGTGACACCGCCGGCCAGTGCCATGTCGCACTCGCCATTGCGCAGTGCCTGGATCGCCCAGTGCAGGGCGACCAGCGACGACGAGCAGGCCGTGTCGACGGTGACGGCCGGTCCCTCCAGGCCGAAGGCGTACGAGACGCGGCCCGAGGCGATGCTGCCGGAGGTACCGGTGCCGAGGTATCCCTCGACGCCCTCGGGCAGTTCGTCCCCACCTCCGGTTCCGTCTCCGATACCGGTCGCGTAGTCGTGGTACATGACGCCGGCGAAGACGCCGGTCCGGCTGCCGCGCAGGGTGGTCGGGTCGATCCCGGCCCGCTCGAACGCCTCCCACGAGGTCTCCAGCAACAGCCGCTGCTGCGGGTCCATCGCCAGGGCCTCACGCGGCGAGATCCCGAAGAACGCCGCATCGAACTCGGCCGCCTCGTGCAGGAAACCGCCCTCACGGGTGTACGTCGTGCCCGTGTGGTCGGGGTCGGGGTGGTACAGCTCCTCGACGTTCCAGCCCCGGTCTGCGGGGAAGCCGGTGATGCCGTCGCCGCCCGTGGCGACGAGCTGCCACAGGTCCTCGGGCGTCCGCACCCCACCGGGGAACCGGCAGCCCATGCCCACGATCACGATCGGGTCGTCGGCGACGGCGGTGCCGATGCCGGTGGCAGAGCGGACGGGCGTCCGCAGGCCGCGTACCGCCTCCTCCTGGCCGACGGTCACCGCCAGCTCGCTGAGCAGGTGCCCGGCGAGCGCCGCCGGTGTCGGATAGTCGAAGACGAGGGTCGGGGGGAGCCTGAGGCCGGTCTCCGCCTTGAGTGCGTTCCGCAGTTCCACTGCGGTGAGCGAGTCGAAGCCGAGGTCCTTGAAGGCGCGGTCTGCGTCGACGGCCTCCGCACCCGTGTGGCCGAGGACCGCCGCGACGCGTTCGGCCACCAAGTCCAGCAGTACGCCCTCGCGCTCCGCCGTAGGCAGGGCGAGCAGGCGGGCGGTCAGGGGGGATCCCGTGTCCGTGCCGCCACCGCTCCGCTCGACGGTCCGGCGGGCCGGTACCCGTACGAGGGAACGCAGCAGGGGCGGCGTCGCACCGGCCGAAGCGGCCTGCGTGCGCAGGACCGCGAGATCCAGGTGCATCGGCAGGAGCACCGCCGAGTCCACTGTCATGGCGGTGTCGAAGAGCGAGAGTCCCTCTTCGACGGCCAGTGCGCCGACACCTTCCCGGGCGATGCGCCGCAGGTCGGCCTCGTCGAGGCGCGCCGCCATGCCGCCGTCGCCGCTGACGCCTGCCTGGGGGGCCCACAGGCCCCAGGCCAGGGAGGTGGCAGCCAGTCCCTCAGCCCGACGGCGTTCGGCCAGAGCCTCCAGGAACGCGTTCGCCGCAGCGTAGTTCGCCTGCCCGGCCGCGCCGAACGCGGCCGCAGCACCCGAGAAGAGCACGAACGCCGACAGGTCAAGCTCCCGCGTCAGCTCATGCAGGTTCCACGCCGCATCCACCTTCGGCCGCAACACCGCCGCCACCCGCTCGGGGGTGAGGGAAGCCAGCACACCATCGTCCAGGACCCCGGCTGTGTGCACCACGGCCGTCAACGGATGCTCGGCCGCAATCCCCGACAGCAGCTCCGTCAACGCCCCCCGGTCCGCAAGATCACAAGCCACGAGCTCCGCGTGAGCACCCAGCCCACGCAGCTCCGCAACCAGCTCCGCAGCCCCGTCCGCCGCCGGACCCCGACGACTCGTCAGCAGCAGACGCTCCACGCCATAGGCAGAGACCAGATGACGGGCGAACAACCGGCCCAGACCACCCGTCGCACCCGTGACGAGCACCGTCCCGGACGCGTCCCCGCGCACAGCCTTCGCCCGCTCCGAGATGCTGTCCGACGAAGCCACACGCACCAGACGAGGAACGGTGACCTCACCACCCCGGATCGCCAACTCCGGCTCCCCGGACGCCAACGCGGCAGGAACCGCCGCGAGCGACGCCTCCTCACCGTCCAGGTCGAGCATGAGCAACTGCCCCGGGTTCTCCGACTGCGCCGAACGCAACAGCCCGCGAACCGCACTCCCCGCAAGATCCCCGACACCAGCGCCAGCCTCGACGGCCACCGCACCAGAGGTCACCCACACCAACCGGGTGCCGGCGAACCGCTCATCGGCCAGCCACTCCTGCACCACCGCAAGCGCACCGTTCACCGCCGCATGCACGGAACCCACCACGTCACCGGCACCAACGCCAGCCGACGGCACGACGAACACCGCATCCGGCACCGGCTCACCCGCCGCCAACGCCACACCGAGCGCGACTGCATCCGGGTACTCCGCGACCTCGGCACCCGTGTCACGCAAACCGATCTCGTCGCGGCCCAGGACCGCCCACCTCATGCCGTCGGCAGCAAGGCCCGCACCGACCACGCCGGGCGTCCACTCCACGCGGAAGAGCGACTCCACATGACCGCCACCCGCCGCGTGCACCTGATCGGCGGAAGCCGGACGGAGCATCAACGACTCCACAGCCGCCACCGGACGCCCCGCCCCATCCGCGACCAACAGCGCGAAGCCGTGCGAGCTTTCGGCGGAGTTAGGGGTCAGGCGCATGCGAATCGACGACGCACCCGACGCGTACAGCGAGACGCCGGCCCAAGAGAAGGGAAGCAGCGGACCGGAAGAGACTCGTCCCGCGTCGTCGCCGTGGCCGATGGCGTGGAGGCCCGCGTCGAGCAGGGCCGGGTGCAGACCGAACCGCGCCGCGTCCCGGCGACCGTCGTCCGGCAGCGCGACCTCGGTGAACAGTTCCGTGTCACGACGCCAGGCCGCCTTCAGCCCCTGGAACAGCGGCCCGTAGGCCATCCCGTCCCCGGCCAGCTCCCCGTACAGCTCTGTGATGTCGACCGGTACGGCGCCGGCCGGCGGCCACGCCGCCAGCTCGCCGAACTCCAGCTCCCCCTCCGGCCGCGCCCCGACCGCCAGCACACCGGACCCGTGACGCGTCCACAGCTCCTCGACCCCGCCGTCCTGACGACGCGAGTACACACTGAACGGCCGACGCCCGGACTCCGAAACCGCCTCCACCACCAGCTGGAGCTGCACACCGCCCCGCTCCGGCAGCACCAGCGGCGCCTCCAGCGTCAGCTCCTCCACCACATCGCAACCGACCTGGTCACCAGCACGCACCGCCAGATCCACAAAGGCCGTACCCGGCAGCAGCACACTGCCATGGATCATGTGATCCACCAGCCAGGGGTGAGTATCGAGCGACAGCCGGCCGGCAAGGAGCACACCCTCGGAATCGGCGAGCGCGACCGCCGCACCCAGCAGCGGATGACCCGCGTCACCGAGCCCGATCGCCTCCGGATCCCCCGTGGCGAACGCGGCCGCGCCGGGCCAGTACCGCTGCCGCTGGAACGCGTACGTCGGCAGATCGACACGACGGGCACCCGAACCGGCGAAGAACGCCGCCCAGTCGACGGTGACCCCATGGAGGTGAGCCTGCGCCAGCGCCGCAACGGCGGCGTCCGTCTCCGGGCGACCCTTGCGGAGCAGCGGAACGAAGGCGGCGTCATGCTCGACGCAGTCCTGAGCGAGCGCCGACAGCACGCCGTCCGGACCGAGTTCGACGTACGTCGTCACGCCGGCGGCCTCAAGGGCGCGCACACCGTCGAGGAACCGCACGGCCTCGCGGACGTGGCGGACCCAGAACTCCGGCGAACCCATCTCATCGGAGACGAAGGAACCAGTCAGGTTCGACACGACGGGAACGCTCGCGGTGCCGAAGGTCAATCCCTCCACGACCTGGCGGAAGTCGCCCAACATGCCGTCCATGTGCGGCGAATGGAACGCGTGGCTCACGGTCAGCCGCTTGCTCTTGCGGTCCGCGAACGCTTCGACGACCGCGGCCACCGCGTCCTCGTCACCCGCGACGACCACCGACCGCGGTCCGTTGACCGCGGCAATGCTCACCCGGCCGGTCAGCAGCGGCAGGACCTCGTCCTCCGACGCCTCCACCGCAACCATCACACCACCGGACGGCAGCGCCTGCATCAGCCGACCGCGGGCCGCCACCAGCGTGCAGGCGTCGCCCAGGGACAGCACCCCGGCCACATGCGCAGCCGCGATCTCACCGAGAGAATGCCCCGACAGGAAGTCCGGCCGCACACCCCACGACGTCACCAGCCGGAACAGCGCGACCTCCACCGCGAACAACGCCGGCTGCGCATACTCCGTCCGATCCAGAGAGTCAGGCTCCTCTCCGAACAACACGTCCATCAGGGGGAGTTCGAGGATTGCGTCCATCCGGGCGCATATCGCGTCCAGCGCGTCCGCGAACACCGGGTAGGCGTCGTACAGTTCACGGCCCATCCCGATGCGCTGACTGCCCTGACCGGTGAACAGGAAGGCCAATGCACCCTCGGAAGCCGTACCGTGCGACAGCCCTGCCGCTCGCTCACCGGCGGCCAGGGCTTCCAGGGCGGCCAGGAACTCGTCCCGTTCGCCCGCGACGACCACGGCCCGGTGTTCGAGGGCCGACCTCGACGTCGCCAACGAGTAGGCGACGTCGGCGGGTTCGAGCGCCTCGTCGGCGGCGAGCCCGGCCGTCAGGCGTTCGGCCTGTACCCGCAGGGCAGTCTCGTTCCTCGCGGACAGTACCCACGGGACGACGACACCGCTGCGCCGCTCCGGAGCCACGTCTGCGACGTCCGGTGCCTGCTCGATGATCGTGTGGGCGTTGGTACCACTGAAACCGAACGAGGAGATGCCCGCCCGGCGCGGACGGCCGGTCTCCGGCCAGGCACGCTTCTCGGTCAGCAGGGCGATCTCCCCCGCCGACCAGTCGACATGCGGGGTCGGCTCGTCCACGTGAAGCGTCTGCGGAAGCACCCCGTGGCGCATCGCCATGACCATCTTGATGATCCCGGCAACACCGGCCGCGGCCTGGGTGTGTCCGATGTTCGACTTGACCGAACCCAGCAGCAGCGGCTGGTCCGCGGAACGCTCCTGCCCGTACGTCGCCAGCAGCGCCTGGACCTCGATCGGGTCCCCGAGCCGGGTCCCCGTGCCATGCGCCTCCACCGCGTCCACGTCCATCGGGGACAGTCCCGCGCTGGCCAGGGCCTGGCGGATGACCCGCTGCTGCGACGGACCGTTCGGAGCTGTCAGACCGTTGCTCGCACCGTCCTGGTTGATCGCAGAACCCCGCACCACCGCCAGCACCGGATGCCCGTTGCGACGCGCGTCGGACAGCCGCTCCACGAGCAGCATGCCGACACCCTCACCCCAGCCCGTACCGTCCGCGCCGGCCGCGAAGGCCTTGATGCGGCCGTCCTCCGCCAGACCCCGCTGACGGCTGAAGTCGATGAACGCCCCGGGCGACGACATGACAGTCACGCCGCCGGCGAGGGCCATGGAGCACTCGCCCTGCCGCAGCGCCTGGACGGCCAGGTGCAGGGCGACCAGCGAGGACGAGCAGGCGGTGTCGACGGTGACCGCCGGGCCCTCCAGGCCGAGGACGTAGCTGACGCGACCGGAGACGACGCTCGCCGCGTTGCCCGTGCCGACGAATCCCTCGATGCCGTCGGGAGCGGCAAGCGCGAGGTTGAGGTAGTCCTGGCCGTTGGTGCCGGTGAAGACGCCGACCCGCTCGCCGCGCACGGTGGCGGGATCGATGCCGGCCCGCTCGAACGCCTCCCAGGTGGTCTCCAGCAACAGCCGCTGCTGCGGGTCCATCGCCAGGGCCTCGCGAGGGGCGATGCCGAAGAAGTCGGCGTCGAAGTCCGCCACGTCGTAGAGGAAACCGCCCTCGCGGGCGTAGAAGGTGCCCTGCTGATCGGGGTCAGGGTTGTACAGGCGGTCCAAGTCCCAGCCGCGGTCGACGGGGAATTCACCGATGGCGTCGCCGCCGGTGGCCAGCAGGTGCCAGAGGTCCTCGGGGGTACGGACGCCGCCGGGGAAGCGGCAGCTCATCGCGACGATCGCGATCGGGTCACCGTCGACCGCCGTCGTCACCGGGCCCGTGACCTCAGCCCGCGTGCCGAGCAGTTCATCACGCAGATACGCGGTGAGAGCGGAGGCCGTCGGATAGTCGAAGATCAACGTGGCCGGCAGGGTCACGCCCGTGGCCGCACCCAGCCGGTTGCGCAGCTCTACCGCGGTCAGCGAGTCGAATCCCAGCTCCTTGAACGCACGCTCCGCACCCACCGCCTCCGAACCGTCATGCCCGAGGACCGCCGCGACGTGCGCACGCACCAGAGCGAGCAGTTCCCGCTCCAGCTCCGCCGCGCCAAGACCGGCCAGCCGCCCCACCGGCGACCCGGCAACCTCAACACCAGCAGCCGGAACAACCGTCCCGGACTCGACCAGTTCCGTGAACAGAACACTGGGACGCACCACCGTGAAGGCCGGCCCGAAACGCCCCCAGTCCACGTCCGCGACCAGCACCGCCGCATCGGTAGCCGAAGCCACACTCTGCCGCAGAACAGCCATCGCCGTATCGGGAGCCATCGGCGGCAGACCCTCACGCCGCATCCGCGCGTCCATCGCCTCATCAGCGGCCATGCCGCCCTCGGCCCACGGACCCCACGCGAGCGAGGTCCCGGCCAGCCCGGCGGCACGCCGCTGCTCAGCCAGAGCATCCAGATAGGCGTTGGCCGCGGCGTAGTTGGCCTGACCGGCCGCACCGACCATGCCACTCATCGACGAGAACAACACGAACGCGGAGAGCTCGATACCCAGCTCGACGGTCAGCTCGTGCAGGTTAAGGGCGGACGTCGCCTTCGCCCGCAGCACACTCTCGAACCGCTCGGGCGTCAGCGCGTCGAGGACGCCGTCATCCAGCACACCAGCCGTGTGGACCACAGCGGTCAGCGTCTCCGCCTCGGCAACCAGCAGCTTCCGCAGGGCATCCCGGTCGGAGACATCGCAAGCGACGACCGACACCTCCACACCCTGCCCGGCCAGCTCCGCCACCAGCTCGGCAGCACCAGGAGCATCAGCGCCCCGGCGGCTGGTCAGCACCAGCCGCTCGGCGCCCGCCCCGGCCAGCCAACGCGCGACCCGCCCACCCAGCGCACCCGTACCGCCGGTCACCAGCACCGTCCCGGACGGCGCCCAGGAGCCGGAGGCCCCGGCCGCACGGACCAGACGACGCCCAAAGACCCCGGAGGAACGAACAGCGACCTGATCCTCGCCGGAACCGCCGGACAGGACCCCGACCAGACGGCCCAACGCCCGCTCGTCCCACACCTCGGGAAGATCGACCAGACCACCCCAACGCCCAGGCGCCTCCAGAGCCACCACCCGACCCAGCCCCCACACCTGAGCCTGCACCGCAGACACCAGACGATCGGACCGGCCCACACTCACCGCACCACGCGTCAGGCACCACAACGGCGCCTCCACACCGGCATCACCCAACGCCTGCACCAGACCAGCCGACGCCACAACCCCAGCGGCCTCGTCCAGCGCAAGAAGGGACACCACACCCGCCACCGAACCAGCAGCCACCAACAGCTCGGCCAGCCCGGCACGATCCGTACCCGGCTCGACCACCACCCGCCGAACCTCGGCACCACGCCCGGCCAGCGCGTCCACCACAGCGGTGTCATCCACGCCAGCCGTAGACACGACCAGCCACGCCCCCGCCAACCGTGCACCGGACGCGGCGACGTGCGCCAGCGGCATCCAGGACACCCGGTAGCGCCAGGCATCGACAGCCGTCTGGGTGCGCAGGCCACGGCGCCAGGCCGACAGGGCCGGCAGGACCGTGCCCCAGGCGTTCTCGTCGTCCATGTCCAGGGTGGTGGCGAGCGACTCCAGGTCCTCGCGCTCCACCGCGTCCCAGAAGCGGGAGTCCGCCTCATGGGCGGCGCTGCTTCGAGCAATGCCCTTCAGCTGCAGCCAGTAGCGCTGCCGCTGGAAGGCGTACGTCGGCAGCTCCACCCGTGCGGCGCCGGTGCCGGCGAAGAAGGAACTCCAGTCCGCCTCCACACCCCGCACGTGCAGCAGGGCGAGGGCGGTCACGACGGTCTCGGCCTCGGGACGCCCGTTGCGCAGGACGGGCACGAAGCTGACGCCCTCTTCCGTCACGCACTCCTGGCCCATCGCCGAAAGCACACCACCCGGCCCGAGTTCGAGGTACGTGGTGACCCCAGACCCCTCCAAGGCCCGCATGCCGTCGAGGAACCGCACGGACTCGCGGACGTGTCGGACCCAGAACTCCGCCGAGCCCATCTCGTCGGAGACGAGCGCACCGGTCAGGTTCGACACGACCGGAATCCGCGGGGCCGCGAAGGACAGCCCCTCCACCACCTGACGGAAGTCGTCCAGCATCCCGTCCATATGCGGCGAATGGAACGCGTGGCTCACGGTCAGCCGCTTGCTCTTGCGGTCCGCGAACGCTTCCGCGACCGCAGTCACCGCGTCCTCGTCACCCGCGATCACCACCGACGTGGGCCCATTGATCGCGGCGATGCTCACCCGGTCGGTCAGCAACGGCAGGACCTCGTCCTCCGACGCCTGCACGGCGACCATCACACCACCAGACGGCAGCGCCTGCATCAGCCGACCGCGCGCAGCGACCAGCGTGCACGCGTCGTCCAGCGAGAACACCCCGGCCACATGCGCAGCCGTGATCTCACCGATCGAGTGCCCGGTAACGAAGTCGGGCGTGATGCCCCACGACTCGACCAGCCGGAACAGCGCCACCTCCACCGCGAACAGCGCGGGCTGCGCATACTCGGTCCGATTCAGCAGCTCGGCATCGTCTCCGAACAGCACGTCCTTCAGCGGCAGTTCCAGCCGCTCGCACACCGCGTCCAGAGCCTCCGCGAACACCGGGTAGGCGGCACACAGTTCACGCCCCATCCCCAGCCGCTGACTCCCCTGCCCCGTGAACAGGAAAGCCGTCTTCCCACCGACAGGCGACCCCCCGACCACTCCCGGCGCCGAGTCGCCGTCCGCCAGCACGGCCAGGCCCGCCAGCAGACCCTCACGGTCCGCGGCCACCACCGCCGCACGCTCCTCGAACGCGGCCCTGCCGACCGCCAGCGACCACGCGACGTCGACCGCCCGCAGGTCCGGCGCCGACAGCACAGCCGACCGGAGCTCACGCGCCTGCGCCCGAAGGGCGTCTTCACCCTTCGC
>NZ_JBEXPG010000117.1:0-9019 GCF_040611935.1 Streptomyces sp. NPDC006512
GTTCCCGGTAGGTGAGTTCCTGTGCGCCGAAGACGACGGCGCGGGCGGTGGGGCGCAGGCGGGCCTGTTCCTCGAAGCGGTCGGTGAGCGTGGCCCCGCCGGTCTCCGTACGGGTCCCGGTCCACTCGTCCAGGACCTGACGCCGCTCCGCCTCACCCAGCAACTCCAGCTCTGAAAGCGGCTGTTCAGGCGACTCCAGCACCGACTCCACGAACCGGAGGAAGCGGTCCTGGTGCCCGGCCACCGCCTCCAGGTCGCACACCTCGGGCGCCGCGTCGAAGTCGATCCGCAGCCCGCCCTCCGGCCCGAGGTCGTACACCCCGACCGCCAGGTCCTCGACCGGCCCGTTGCTCAGGTTGTGCTGCGTCGTCGGCAGACCGCAGAACCGCATACCGGGCGTGAACGCCATGATGTTCACCAGCGGGGCCGTGATCCGCCGCTCCGTCTCACCCAGCCCCAGGTCCCGGCACATGTCCTCGTACCGGGTGCGCTGACGCGCCAGCCCCCGCCGCGCCTCGGCGACCACCGTCGCCAGCAGCTCGCCCGGCGTGCCGTCCGCCCGCACCGGCACCCGCAACGGGATGACGTTCGACAGCATGGCCGGCGTACGGCGCGCCAGATCGGTGCGCCGCCCCGTCACCGGAAGCCCCAGCACCGGCTCCGCACTCCCCGAAACCGCGTGCACGTACGCCCCGACCAGCGCGATCACCAGCATCGTCCACGGCGCCCGGTGCGCCCGCGCCACTTCCCGCAACCGCTCCGCCCGTTCCGGCGGGAGCAGTGCGGTGCGCCGGACGAACGGCAGCGCGCCCGGCGCCGTACGGCCCGAGCGGCCCTCGCCCAGGCGCGGGGTCTGCGGCAGCTCCGCGAGGTGCCCGGCCCAGTGGGCCCGCTCCTCGGCCGCCCCGTCCGACGCCCGGTACGCCGCGTCCTCCTCCAGTACGTCGGCCAGCGCGCCGAACGGGGTCGGCCCCCACGGCTCGCCCGCGGCCCCCCGCTCGTACAGCTCGACCAGCCTCCGGTCCAGCAGGGCCACGCCCATGCCGTCGATCACGAGGTGGTGGAAGGCGTGGAAGTAGAACCACCGCTGCTCCCCGTCCGCCGTCGTGCCCGCCCTCAGCAGCGCGTGCCGGGTCAGCCAGCCGTCCGCCAGGTCGAAGGGCCGGGCCAGCTCCCCCGTCATCCAGGCGCGGGCCGCCCCGACGGGATCCGCCGCGCCGCCGAAGTCGACGGACTCCAGCCGCCGGCCCTCCGGTTCGGGGTGCAGCAGCTGCCACAGCCCGCCGTCCTCGTCGGCCCGGGTGCCCCGGATCCGCAGGACGTCCGCCTCGCGGGCCAGCTGCCGCCAGGCCCGGGCCAGCAGCTCCGCGTCCAGCGGCCCCGCGAGCTCCCGGTACTCCCCGATGTTGTAGCGGCAGCCCGTGGCGTCGAGTCCGTGGGCCATCCAGATGTCGCGCTGCGCCGCCGACAGGGGCAGCCGCACAGCGGCCGGCCCGTGCGCGCTGCTGCGTTCGGACGCGGTGGGGGACATGCGGATGCTCCTCGCGAGGGGTGGTGTGGGTGGTGCGGAGACCCGGGCCCGCCCGGTGGCGGTGGTCCGGCCGTACGTCATACAACCCGCGGCCCACCGGCCCGGGCGGCAGTTGCTCCGGCACTCCGGCAGCAGTTGGGCGGCGGTACCGGCGGAACCCGCGCCGGCCCGCGATCCGGTCGTGCCCGGCGAAGGCGCGGCGCACGTCGTCCAGGGGGTCCGGGACGGCGGGGACGCCCCCGGCCTGCGGCGCGTCGGCGATGGGACGTGCCGGGGCGGGCCGTCAGGGGGCGACGGCCGCCGCCGGGCAGGAGCTGGGGCGGACGGCGGCGCGGACCAGGCCCAGCACCCTGAACCGCGAGCCGCCGCTCTCGTGCGCGGCCCGTACGGCGCCCGCGATCAGCAGCTCCCGCAGCATCCGGCCCGAGTCGGACAGGCCGCGGCCGGTCAGCGCGGTGATGCCGGCCAGCGTGAACTCGGCCCCGTCACGGCCCGGCCCGGGCTCCGGGGCCTGCGCGCAGAGGGCGTCCAGCAGGTCCCGGGCCCCGGCCGGCAGCCGGCTCAGCCGCTGGTGCAGGGTCACCCGGAAGCGGTCCGCGCCCGCGCCCCCGCCGAGGTGGTCGAGCAGCGCGACGGGATCGGCGTCGAGGCTGCGGCACAGGGTGGCGAGATCGCACACCACCATCCACGAGGCGGCCGCGGCGAGGGCCCCCGGATGCCCGTCGAGGCGGCGGCACAGCCACGCCACCTGCTCCAGGTCGACGGACCCGGGGCTGAACTCGGGCCGCACGCGCCGTACGTGGTCCAGGAACACCCGGACGGCCGGGGCTCCGGGATCCGCCGCGCCCTCGGCCGGCACCTCCAGCGGGGCCAGCAGGAAGATCCGCTCGCCCGGTACCTCCCACGGCTGGTCCGAGGTGACCAGCAGCCGCAGGCCGGGGCAGGCGCGCAACAGCCCGGTCAGCCGGTCGTACCGGGGCGGAGCCGCCGGCGCCCCGTCCAGGACGAGCAACACCCGCTGCTCACCCAGTAGTTCGGCCAGCGCGGCCACCCCGAACCCGGGCGGCCCGGCCAGGACCGAGGCCCCGCCCGCACCACCCGTCCCACCCGTCCCATTCGTCCCGCCCGTACCGGCCGGCTCGCCGGGGCCGGCCGGGAGTACGCTGCCCGCCGCCGGCGCGCCGCACAACTCCGCCACGGCCCCCGCCACCCGGTCCGACAACTCCCCTTCGCCGTGGGCCAGATAGTCGGCCGACGCACCGGGGAAGCCGTACCACAGCACCGGGACGCCGGCCCCGTGCACGCGCTCGGCGACCTCCAGCGCCACCCGCGTCTTGCCGACCCCGCCGAGCCCCACCAGATGCACCAGCCGCTCGGCGCCCGAGACAAGCTCCCGCTCCAGCACGGCCGTCTCGGCGTCCCGCCCCGGCATCGCGTGCAGCGCGGTCGGCGGCGCCGGCGGCTGCGCCCAGTACGACCCGCCGCCACGGCCCTGCTGGGCGGCGGCCTCCAGCGCGGCCCGCGCCCGGGGCCCCAGCCGCAGCGCGTCGGCCATCAGCCGCACGGTGTCCGGCCGGGGCCGTCTGGCCCGGCCCTGCTCCAGATCGCGGATGGCCCGCACGCTGATCGTCGACAGGTCGGCCAGCTCCCGCTGGGTGAGCCCGATCCGCAGCCTGTGGGCCCGTATCAACGCCCCCACCCGGGAGGTTTCCTGCGCGGGCCCCGCGGGGGCGCCGTGGTGCCGGTCCGTGCTCGTGTCCGTGTGCGTATCCGTGTTCATGCGGGTGCTCCCGGGGACGGTGAGGGAGAACGGCGGGGCCTGGGGTGACGGCCCGGTTCCTGTTCCCCATCCTGGGCAGCGCGCTATCGCGTCGGCATCACCGGGCGAACAGCGTTCGCCCGTCCCGTCCTATCGGCGCTCGAGAAAGCCGCGAGCGGTCCGTGATAGCGCGGGGATAGGGGCGGGGCCGGTCCGGGGATTCCGGCCGTTCCTACGTTGGTGTCCAGAAGAAGGAAGCGCCCCGGAAACCCCCGGGGAGCACCGACGAAGGGACCCCGACATGACCGTCACCCACGCCCTGCGCACCGCGTTCGTCACCGTCGCCCTCGCCGGCGCCGCCGTCCTCGGCACCCAGGCCGCCCAGGCGGACGGCGCGGCGGGCGCCTCCGTCGGCGCCGCCGGCCCGCAGGCCGTCCCGGCGCCGGGTGCCTCGAGCAACACCAACCCGTGGGACTGACCCCGCCCGCCCGGCGCCCCCGCACCGGAACCCCGGGCCACCGCGGTTCCCGCACCGGAGCCCCGGCAGGCCGCCGCCCGCCCCTGCCCCCGGAAGGCCCCGAAGGCGGTCAGACCCCGGCGGCGGAGCCCGCCGCCGGTGCGCGTACCGGAGCCGGCGCAGGCCCCGGCAGCGGAGCCCCCGACACCACCGTCCCCGACACCACCGTCCCCGACACCACCGTCCCCGACACCACGGCCCCCGGCACCACCGTCCCCGACACCGTCGGCGGCGTGCCCGAGAAGGATCCCGGGGTCCTGCCCGCCGGGGACCCGCCCGTCGGAGCGGAGCCCAGCAGCCTTTCGGCCTCGGCCAGTTCAGGCCCCATCCGCCGGTCCCGGAAGGCCCGTACCGCGCTCTCCAGCAGTTCCCGGGACCGCGACCGCTCCCCGGTACCCCCGCTCGCCGCGAGCAGCCGGGCCAGGTCGAGGCGCACCAGCGCGGCCCCGCCCTGGTCCATGATCTGCTCCCGCACCGACAGCGCCTGCGCGTAGAACCCCCGGGCCGCCTCGCACCTCCCCATCTCGGCGTGCGCGTGCCCGAGGTCCCGCAGCAGGTGCCCCTCGCCGATGACGTCGCCGCTGTCCCGGCACAGCTCCAGCACCTCGGTGAAGGTGGTCACCGCCCGCTCGTGCTCGCCCTGCCCCTGGAGCAGTTGTCCCGCCCGCCGCAGGGTGCGCGCCTGGCCGCCCGTGTACCCCACCGAACGGTAGATGCCGAGCGCCTCGTCGAGGCGGCTCTGCGCGGCCGAGGTCTGCCCGCGCCGCATCCAGATGTGCGCGCTCTGGGTCAGGACGATGGCCCGGCCCACCACGTCACCGGCCCGGTCGAAATCCCGCAGCGCCCGGTCGTACAGCGTCAGCGCGTGGTCCTCGTTGCCCCGCATCCGCTCCAGCAGCGCCAGGTCGCGGTGGCACAGGGCCAGCCCCTGCCGGTCGCCGAGCTCCTCGAACAGCCCCAGCGCCGAGGTCAGCGCCGCCCGCGACTCCTCGCTCTGGCTGCGCCCCAGGTAGAGCACCCCGAGCGAGCCGAGCAGGGCCGCCGTGCCCCGGGTGTTCCCGGCCGACCGCACGCATTCCAGGGCCAGTTGGTGCGTACGCTCCCAGTCGTCGAAGTAGCCGCGCCCCTCGAACAGGGTGGCCAGCGTCGCCGCCAGGTCCCAGCACAGCTCGTCCATCCCCTCCCGGGCGGCGTGTTCCACGGCCTGCACCAGGTTCGCGTGTTCGCTGTCGAGCCACTCCAGCGGATCCACCAGCAGCTCCTCCACACAGCCCGCCGGCGGCTCCCAGCGCGGTGCGCCGCCGTGCAGGACGGTGAAGTCCCCGCCGTAGATGCGCCGGTGGGCCTGCTCGGCCAGGGACATCCAGCCGCCGAGCATCCGGGCCGTCGCCGCCCGCTGGTCGGCCGGGTCGTGGTGCGCGGCGAGCTGCTCCCGCGCGAACACCCGGATGATCTCGTGGAAGCGGTAGCGGAACCCGCCCGTGGACTCCATGCCGACGACGTCCAGCATCTGTACGTCGACCAGCGGCTCCAGCAGGTCGGAAGCGAACGGCCGCGGATCGTCCAGCAGTGGCCCCGCCAGCCAGCCCGGCAGCGTCGGCCCCTGCGCGAGGCTCAGCAGCCGCAGCAGCCGGCGGTCCTCCGCCGCGAGCCCGTCGTGGGTGAGCGAGAGGCTCGCCCGCATCGTCATCTCGCCGTGGGTCAGTTCGTCCAGGCGGTGCCGTTCGTTCGCGAGCCGGTGCACCATCGAGGCCAGCGTCCAGTGCGGGCGTGCCGCGAGGCGGGCCGCGACGATCCGCAGCGCGAGCGGCAGCCCGCCCACCGTGCGGATCAGCGCCTCGACCGCGACCCCCTCGCGGGCGACCCGGTCCGCGCCGATCACCCGGACCAGCAGTTCCACGGCGTGCCCGGTGCCCATCACGTCGAGCTCCACGCGGTGCGCGCCGGGCAGCCCCGTGAGCCGCACCCGGCTGGTCACCAGTACGGCGCAGCTGTTGCTCCCGGGCAGCAGGGGCCGGATCTGGCTCTCGGACGCGGCGTCGTCGAGCACCACCAGGACCCGGCGGGAGGCGAGCAGGGTCCGGTACATCTCGGCGCGCTCGTCCTGTGATTCGGGGATCACCGGGCCGGGGATCCCGAGGGCCCGCAGGAACCGGCCCAGTACCTCGCCGGAGGTGGCCGGGGTGCCGGTGCCGCGCAGATCGCAGTACAACTGCCCGTCGGGGAAGGCGGAATCGCTGAGCCGGTGGGCGATGTGCGTGGCCAGGGTGGACTTGCCGGTGCCCGGCTTGCCCACGATCACGGCCAGCCCGACGGCCCGCCGGGTGCCGTCGCCGAGCAACGCCCCCTCGATGCGCAGGATCTGTTCCTCGTCGCCGACGAAGTCGGAGGTGTCGGCGGGAAGCTGACGGGGCGTCTCCTCACGGTACGGACCTCCCTGCGCGGAAGCGCCGTACGCCCCGCCGGGTCTCTCCGCCCTGCCTGCACCCCCCTCCGACCGGTACTCCGCCCCAGGCAGGCCGCCGCCCGCCGCCTCCAGCCGGTACTCCGCACGAGCGAAGCCCCCGGGCCCCCCGGTGATCTCCTGCGGGTACTCCGTACCGGTGCGGCCCGCCGGGCCGTGGGCGGTCTCCGGCCGGTATTCCGCTCCAGGGAGGCGGCCCGGACCGCCGGTGGTCTCCGGTCCGTACTCCGCACCAGTAGAGCCCCGCGCGCCCCCGGGGGTCTCCTGCGGGTAATCCGTACCGGTGCGGCCCGCCGGGCTGTGGGTGGTCTCCGGCCGGTACTCCGCACCCGGGAGGCGGCCCGGACCGCCGGTGGCGTCCGGTCCGTACTCGGTGCCGGGGAAGCCGTCAGGGACCCCGGCGGTGGTCTCCGGTCGGGACTCCGCTCCCGGGGAGCCGCCCGCTCTGACGTGGCCGAGCAGGGCCAGACCCGCGGAGCCCCCGGCGGACGTCCCGGCCGGGCCCAGGGCACCGTCGCGGCCACCTTCCGGAGCCCCGGAGCCTGTTCCGAGGTCCGTCGGCCCGGCGAGGAGCGCGCCGAGAAGGGCCCCGCCCAGGGCGTCCGTCGTCCCGCCGGGCCGCCCCGGCAGAGCGGGGAAGCGTGACCCGCCGCCGTAACCCGGGCCGGCCGTCTCCGCACCCGCCCCCAACGGCCGCCCCGCCGCCCCGGCGCGCGCCGGTCCGCCCCCCGGCCGCCGTCCGGCATCCGCCGCTCCCGCGTCCGCCGGTCCGGCCCCCGGCCGTCCGGCATCCGACGGGCCGGGGCCCGGAGTTCCCGCGCCCGGTGTGGTGGAGCCGGGCCGCGCGCCCTCCCGGCCGCCGCCGCTCTCACCCGGGCCCGACGGTTCCGCGTCCACCGAGCCGGCGCGCACCGGTCCGGATCCCCACGGGCCGGCACCCTGCTGTCCGGGACCCGGCGCAGAGGCATCCGGGGCTCCGAACCCCGGCCGTCCGGCGCCCGCGGCTCCCGCTCCCGGCGTGCTCTGGCCGGGCCGCGCCCCCGCCGGGCCGCCATCGGCCCCGAGCGGTCCCACCGATCCCGCGCCCACCGATCCCGCGCCCACCGATCCCGCGCCCGACGGGTCGGCCCCCCGGCCCGCATCCCGCAGCTCCGCGCCCATCGCACCGGCTTCACCCGGGCTCGGTAACTCCCGGCCCGACCACCACGCCCCGCCTCCCGGAGCCTCCGCCCGGAACCCCGTCCCCGGGGCGTCGGCCCCGTCCCGGAACCCCGCGCCCGGAGCCTCCGTCTCCCGGAACCCGCCCCGCAGAGCCGCGCCCTCCCCCTTCCCCGGCAGGGGGACCGGGGGGACCTCGCCCGAGAGGATGGCCCGCTCCAGCTGCCGCAGCTCGCCCCCGGGCTCCAGGCCGAGTTCCTCCACCAGCAGTTCCCGCCCGACGCGGTAGCTCTCCAGCGCCTCCGCCTGCCGGCCCGACCGGTACAGGGCGAGCATCAGCTGCCCGCGCAGCCGCTCCCGCAGCGGGTGGACCCGTACCAACAGCTGGATCTCGCCGACGAGCTGGTGGTGGCGGCCCAGGTCGAGTTCGAGGTCGATCCGGGTCTCGGCGGCCGTCAGCCGCTCCTCGTCCAGCTGGAGGGCCTTGCTGCGCAGGGTCTCGCTCGACACCCCGCTCAGGCAGTCCCCCTGCCACAACTCGGCGGCCAGGCGCAGCAGTTCCACCGCCCCGGCGATGTCGCGGCGCTTCCCCAGGGCCCGCGCCTCCGCGACCCGGCGGGCGAAGATCGCCGCGTCGACGAGGTCGCCCTCCGTCTTGAGGGCGTAGCCGGGCGGGCGGGTGGTGATGGCGGCGGCGATCCCGGCCGTGGTGAACAGCTTGCGCAGCCGCGACACGCAGATCTGCACCTGCGTGCGCGCCGTGTCCGGCGGCTCGTCGTCCCAGATCAGATCGACCAGGTAGTCGGTGCTCACAACCCGGTTCGCCTCAAGCAGCAGGGCGGCCAGAATGACCTCCTGCCGCCCCGGTGGGATCCTGACCGGCCCGCAGTGGCCGGTCACCTGTAACGGTCCGAGGATGCGGAACACCACCGTGTCCGGGGTGTGCGGAACCCCGCCGGGCGAAACGGTCATGAGTCTCCCAGCTGGAGGCACACCAGTGAACGGATGGAGCGCGGGGCCAGTCTCGCCGAACACCTCTCCGGTTGTCCATGGTGTGGAGATTGCGTGGTGGTGAAGCGTGATAGGCAAGGGATAGCCCCGAGTTGCGGACCTGGCGGAACGTGGAGCGGCCGGCACCCGGAGGGGGTGCGGCCGTACGAAAGGACTGCCCATGAACAGTCGGCACGCCGGGCGGCGGGTACCGCCCAGCCGCGTCGTCACCGACTCCGGGGTCGACCACGTGCGCCTCGCCTACGACTACCTCGACGCGGGCGACCTCGACGGCTACGGCTCGCTCCTGCACGGCGGGACGCTCGGCACCGACCTGGAGTGTCCCCGGCCGCCCGGCGTCCGCCACCACATCAACCGGATCGTCGCCGACGGGGACTGCGTGGTCGTCATGGGCCGACTCTCGCCCCAACAGAGCGAGTTCGTGGACGTGTTCACCCTCTCGGCCGAGGGCATGCTCCGGGCCTGCCGCCGCTACTACCGCTGACCTAGGGCCTGTCGTCAAACTCCCGTCGTCGCCCGGAGGGCGGCCCTGCGGCGTCTGGTGCGTGCTCTCGGTGCGCCGGGCGGAAGCCCGCGTAC
>NZ_JBEXPG010000118.1:0-9016 GCF_040611935.1 Streptomyces sp. NPDC006512
CCGCGTACTGGACGTACTTGGCTTTCGCCCGGTGCGGCGAGAGCGCGTGCCAGGCGTCGCGGGGCAGACGGGAGTTTGACGACAGGCCCTAGGAGCTGCGCAGGCTGCGCACGTCCAGGTGGCGCAGTACGCGGTCCACGATCTCCGGGTCGGAACCGGGCTCGCTGCGCGCGGCCAGCACCTCGTGGCGGGCGGCGGACATCATCTCCCGCTGGATGCGCTGGATGTCCCGGATGCGTTCGACCCGCTGCGCGTAGGCCTCGCGCCGTTCCTCGTCGACCATGTCGGGGCTGATCCTGGCCCCGACGTCGTACGCGCGCCGGTACAGGGTCTCGACGAGGTCCTCGGGCAGGTCCTCGACCTCCTCGATCTCCTTGAGCCGGCGCTTCGCGGCCTTCGCGGCGCGGATCGCCAGCCGCCGCTCGCTCTCCCGTTCGGCGTCCACGTCCGCCTCCACCTCCAGCCGCCGCACCAGCCAGGGCAGCGTCAGCCCCTGGCACACCAGCGTCACCATGATCACCGCGAAGGCGATGAAGACGATCTCGTCCCGGCCGGGGAAGGGCTCGCCGGCCTCGGTGTGCAGGGGGATGGCCAGGGCCAGGGCCACCGAGGCCACCCCCCGCATCCCGGCCCACCACATGACCACGCTCTCCCGCCAGCTCAGCGGGATCTCCTCGTCGTAGTCGCGCCGCCGGTGCATCTTCTTCGCCAGCCAGCCCGCGGGCAGCAGCCAGACGAGCCGCACGCCGACGACCACGGCGATGACGACGGCCGCCCAGCCCGTCATCTCCCAGACGCGGCCCCGCGCGACCGCGAAGACGTTGTGCAGTTCGAGCCCGATCAGGCCGAACGCCACGCCCGTGACCAGCATGTCGACGACTTCCCAGAAGGTGTGGCCGGCGAGGCGGCCCAGCACGTCGTCGGCGTCCGACGCGTACTCGGCGAGGAACAGGGCCGTCGTCAGCACGGCCAGCACCCCCGACCCGTCCAGTTCCTCCGCGACCACGTACGCCACGAACGGCACCAGCAGGGTGAGGCCGATCTGGAGGGTCGCGTCCCCCAGCCGTCCCATGAGCCGGTTGGTGGCCCAGCCGAGCCCGAGACCGACGGCCACGGCCACGACCGCCGACAGCACGAACTCGCCGAGCGCGTCGGGCCACGAGAAGCTGCCGCTGACGGCGGCGGCGACGGCCACGTGGTAGAGCACGATGGCGGTGACGTCGTTGAACAGCCCCTCGCCCTCCAGGATGGACACCATCCGGCGCGGCAGGCCGAGCGACCCGGCGACGGCGGTGGCGGCGACCGGGTCCGGCGGGGCGACGAGCGCGCCGAGGGCGACCGCGGCGGCGACCGGCAGCCCGGGCACGACGGCGTTGGCCACGGCGGCGACCGCGGCGGTGGTCACGAAGACGAGGGCGACGGCCAGCAGCAGGATCGGCCGGACGTTGGCGGCGAACTGCCGCCAGGAGGTGCGCTGGGCGGACGCGTACAGCAGCGGCGGCAGCACCAGCGGCAGGATGTACTCGGGCGGGATGTCCACGTTGGGCACGGCCGGCACGAGTGCCAGCCCGATCCCGCCGAGGGTCATCAAAACCGGCGAGGGCAGCCCGAGCCGGTCCCCGAGCGGAACGGTGACGACGGCTCCGAGCAGCAGCACGAACAACAGGGCGAGCTGATCCACTCCCCCACCCTGCCAGCCCCGCCCCGCCCGACCCCCCGCCGCCGCACACTCACCCGCCCCGAATCAACCCACACCACCCCGACCCCACCGGCCAATCCCAGCCCCGCCGGCGTTTGAGGCGCGGTGGCCCGGGGGCAGCGCCCCCGGCAACGGCGCCGCACCGACCCACCGGCACCGCCCACCCGGCCGGCACCGGTCAGGGCCGCACCCCGCCCCGGCTCACCGCCCGGCCAGGGCCCCCCGCATGGAGCGGTGCGCAATCCCCGCGTCCTCGAACTCCGCCCCGTAGGCCACGTACCCGAGCCGCTCGTAGAAGCCGAGCGCATGCGTCTGCGCGCCCAGATCGACCGCGGCCAGCCCGAGCCGCTCCGCCTCCGCCTCGATCGCGCGGACGAGCGCCACGCCGACGCCGAGCCCGCGCGCGGCCTTGGTGACGGCCAGCCGCCCGAGGGAGCCGACCTCCGGCGAGCCGGTCTTGTCCAGGGCCTCGGGCCCGTACAGCAGCCGGCCGGTACCGAGCGGTTCCCCGTCCGGCCCGGTGGCCAGCAGGTGCAGCGCGACCGCGTCGTAGGCGTCGTACTCCAGGGACTCGGGCACGGACTGCTCGACGACGAACACCTCGGTCCGGACGGCGAAGCAGGCGGCCAGGTCGGCCTCCGACGAGGCGACGCGGACGGTGAAGGGGGCGGCGGCCGTCACTGACTCTCGGCCCGGATCACGTCCAGCGCGTGCTGCAGGTCCGCCGGGTAGCCGCTCTCGAACTCCACCCACTGGCCGTCCGACGGGTGCTCGAAGCCCAGCCGCACCGCGTGCAGCCACTGCCGGGTGAGCCCCAGCCGCTTCGCGACGGTCGGGTCGGCCCCGTAGGTCAGGTCGCCGACGCAGGGGTGGCGGTGCGCGGACATGTGCACGCGGATCTGGTGCGTGCGCCCGGTCTCCAGCTTGATGTCGAGCAGCGAGGCCGCGCGGAAGGCCTCGATCAGGTCGTAGTGGGTGACGGAGGGCTTGCCCTCCTGGGTCACGGCCCACTTGTAGTCGGCGTTCGGGTGGCGGCCGATCGGGGCGTCGATCGTGCCGCTCATCGGGTCCGGGTGTCCCTGCACCAGCGCGTGGTAGCGCTTGTCGACCACGCGCTCGCGGAACTGGTTCTTCAGCGAGGTGTACGCGCGCTCGGACTTGGCCACGGCCATCAGGCCGGAGGTGCCGACGTCGAGGCGGTGCACGATGCCCTGGCGCTCGGAGGCACCGGAGGTGGAGATCCGGTAGCCGGCCGCGGCGAGGCCGCCGATGACGGTGGTGCCGGTCCAGCCGGGGCTCGGGTGGGCGGCGACGCCCACCGGCTTCATGATGACGACGATGTCGTCGTCATCATGGACGATCTCCATGCCCGGCACCGGCTCGGCGACGAGCTCGACCGGGCGGGGCGGCGTGGGCATCTCGACTTCGAGCCAGGCGCCGCCGTGCACGCGCTCGGACTTGCCGACGACGCTGCCGTCGACCGAGACCTTCCCCTCCGACGCCAGTTCGGCCGCCTTCGTCCGGGAAAATCCGAACATACGGGCGATGGCGGCGTCGACGCGCTCGCCTTCGAGGCCATCGGGAACGGGCAGGGTGCGGATCTCGGGAATCGTACTCACCTGTCGAGTATGCAGGACTCGGCAGAGCGGGATTCCCGCGAGCGCCCCGCGATCAGTCCTTGTGGACGGTGCCGTCCGGGTCCAGGCCCTTGAACGACAGCAGGACGATCAGGATGCCGCCGCACACGATCGCCGAGTCCGCGAGGTTGAAGACGGCGAAGTGCGCGGGGGCGATGAAGTCGACGACCGCGCCGCGGAACACGCCGGGCGAGCGGAAGATCCGGTCGGTGAGGTTGCCCAGCGCACCGCCCAGCAGCAGGCCCAGCGCGATCGCCCACGGCAGGCTGTAGAGCTTGCGCGCCAGCCGCACGATCACCACGATCACGGACGCCGCGATGCAGGTGAAGATGATCGTGAAGGCCTCGCCGAAACCGAAGGCGGCTCCGGGGTTGCGGACCGCCTCGAACTTCAGCAGGTCCCCGATGATCTCGATCGGCGGCTGGTGCTCCAGCCTCGCCACGACCAGCATCTTGCTGCCGAGGTCGAGCAGGTACGCGAGGGCCGCCACCACGAGCAGCGCCACGATCCGCCGGTGCCCCCTGGGCGCGTCCGGCTCCGCCTGCGCCTCGGCGCCGTCCCCGACCTCCGGCGTACCGATGATGCGCTCCGCCTCTGCCACGTGAGTCCCTCGAACTAGCTCGAACCAGGTTGCCGAACACAGCCGCGCCAGGTTCCTGGACCCTGACTGGTACACGAGGGTACGTCAGGGTGCGCGCGGGCGCCCTGGCCCGGGCCGCTTCCCGCGCCCCGGGGCGTCCGGGCCCACCTGCGGGGACCGCGCCCGGCGGGATCCGGACGGGACGGCCTAGTGCCGCCGCTCCTGCTTCTGCTTGCAGTCCACGCACAGCGTGGCCCGTGGGAAGGCCTGCATCCGCGCCTTGCCGATCGGCTGCCCACAGTTCTCGCAGAGCCCGTACGTGCCCGCCTCCAGCCGTTCCAGGGCCCGCTCGGTCTGCTCCAGCATCGAGCTGGCGTTCGCCGCGAGGGCGAGCTCGGACTCCCGGGTGATGTTCTTGGTGCCGGTGTCGGCCTGGTCGTCGCCCGCGCCGTCGCCCGAGTCCCGCATCAGGCCCGAGATCGCCACCTCGGAGGCGTCCAGTTCGGCGCGCAGCCGCAGCACCTCCGACAGCAGCTCGGTGCGGGCGTCCTCGACCTCCTGGGGGGTCCAGGGGTCCTCTCCGGGGCGTACGGCGAGCTCTCCCGGGGCAAGGGGCGCGGTGGCGCGCGCCTTGGGGAGCCCGCTGGTGGCGGCCGTGGCCGCCTTCCTCGCCGTACCCGCAGTCTTCTTGGCAACCACTTTCCGAGCTCCCGTCTTCTGCGCGGCCGGGGCCGCCCCCTCGGCCGCGGCCGCCTTGGCCGTGGCCTTGCTCGTGGTGCGCTTCGCGGCGGGAGCCCCGGCGGTCCGGGCCGCCTTCGCCGCCGTGACCGTCTTGACGGTCTTGACCGTCTTGACCGCCTTCGCGGCCTTCGCGGCCGAGGCCTGCTCGACCCCGTCCGTCCCGGCCGCGGCCTTCTCGGACACGGCCTTCTTGGCCGGGGCCTTCTTCGCGGTCGCCTTCTTGGCGGTCGTCTTCTTCGCGGTCGTCTTCTTGGCCGGAGCGGCCCGCTCGGCGGCAGGCGTGGAGCCTGGCACAGCAGCCACCTCCTGTGTCGCCGTCTTCTTCGCCACCATGGCCGCGGCCCCTTTTCACATACTGTGATCTTGTTTGTGAATCGTGCCGGAACGATAAATCGGCTCCGACCCCACGGCAACGGGGCACGCGTCCATCGAGGTCAACCTGCATCCGTTGTGCCCAGCGGGACGCCCGGTAATCCGCCCCGCCCGCCCCGGTGGATCCCGGACCGGCCCGTCGGCCCATTCGGGTCATACCGGCACCCGCCCCGCGCCCCGCCGCCGACCGGCGTAAACCGGTCTGCCGAGCCGTGCCCCGGCCCGTACACTGGGCCCAGCGAGAGGCATGGATGGGGACGAGTAGCGTCGGACGCAGCCAGGAGCGACCCGGGGACGGTGAGAGCCCGGGGGCGAGCGCGATGCGAAGGATCACCCCGGAGCCGCCGGAAGAAAGCCCGCAGGGCCAGTAGAACCGGCTTCGCACCCCAATGAGGGGGCCATCGGACACGTCCGGCGGCCAAGGAGGGTGGTACCGCGGGAGCCGCACGCGCTCTCGTCCCTCCGGACGGAAGTGACACCCCGCCGGAGGAAGAGTTCAGCCTCATGACCACACCGCCGCAGTACCGCCCGGTACCCGCCCAGGTCGACCTGCCTGCCCTTGAGCACGCCGTCCTCGACTTCTGGCGCGAGAGCAAGACCTTCGCCAAGACCCTGGAGCAGTCCGAGGGCCGCCCCGAGTGGGTCTTCTACGAGGGCCCGCCCACCGCGAACGGCATGCCCGGCGCGCACCACATCGAGGCCCGCGTCTTCAAGGACGTCTTCCCCAGGTTCCGCACCATGCGCGGCTACCACGTCGCCCGCAAGGCCGGCTGGGACTGTCACGGCCTGCCCGTCGAGCTCGCCGTCGAGAAGGAACTCGGCTTCAACGGCAAGCAGGACATCGAGGCCTACGGCATCGCCGAGTTCAACGACAAGTGCCGCGAGTCCGTGACCCGCCACACCGACGCGTTCGCCGAGCTCACGACCCGGATGGGCTACTGGGTCGACCTGGACGACGCCTACCGGACCATGGACCCCGAGTACGTCGAGTCCGTGTGGTGGTCGCTGAAGGAGATCTTCAACAAGGGCCTCCTCACCCAGGACCACCGCGTCGCCCCCTGGTGCCCGCGCTGCGGCACCGGCCTCTCCGACCACGAGCTGGCCCAGGGCTACGAGACGGTCGTCGACCCCTC
This sequence comes from Streptomyces sp. NPDC006512, assembly GCF_040611935.1. Classification (NCBI taxonomy): domain Bacteria; kingdom Bacillati; phylum Actinomycetota; class Actinomycetes; order Kitasatosporales; family Streptomycetaceae; genus Streptomyces; species Streptomyces sp. NPDC006512. The sequence continues at coordinate 6,163 of NZ_JBEXPG010000118.1, forward strand.
CGTCTACGTCCGCTTCCCGCTGACCTCCGGCCCGCTCGCGGGCGAGGCGGCCCTCCTGGTGTGGACGACGACCCCGTGGACCCTGGTGTCCAACACCGCCGTCGCGGCCCACCCCGAGGTCACGTACGTCGTCGCGACGGACGGCGAGCAGAAGCTGGTCGTCGCCCAGCCGCTGCTGGAGAAGTCCCTCGGCGAGGGCTGGGAGGCCACCGGCGAGTCCTTCACCGGCAAGGAGATGGAACGCTGGACCTACCAGCGCCCCTTCGACCTGGTCGAGTTCCCCGAGCCGGCGCACTACGTCGTGAACGCCGAGTACGTCACGACCGAGGACGGCACGGGTCTGGTCCACCAGTCCCCCGCCTTCGGCGCCGACGACCTCGCGGTCTGCCGCGCGTACGGCCTGCCCGTCGTGAACCCGGTCCGCCCCGACGGCACCTTCGAGGAGGACGTCCCGCTCGTCGGCGGCGTCTTCTTCAAGAAGGCCGACGAGAAGCTCACCGCCGACCTCGACGCGCGCGGCCTGCTCTTCAAGCACATCGCCTACGAGCACAGCTACCCGCACTGCTGGCGCTGCCACACGGCCCTGCTCTACTACGCGCAGCCGTCCTGGTACATCCGCACCACCGCCGTCAAGGACGCGATGCTGCGGGAGAACGAGAAGACCAACTGGTTCCCGGACTCCGTCAAGCAGGGCCGCTTCGGCGACTGGCTGAACAACAACATCGACTGGGCGCTGTCCCGCAACCGCTACTGGGGCACCCCGCTGCCGATCTGGCGCTGCGAGGAGGACCACCTCACCTGCGTCGGCTCCCGCGCCGAGCTGAGCGAGCTGTCCGGAACCGACCAGTCGCAGCTGGACCCGCACCGCCCGTACATCGACGACGTCACCTTCCCCTGCACGCACGAGGGCTGCGCCCTGACCGCCGTGCGCGTGCCGGAGGTCATCGACGCCTGGTACGACTCGGGTTCGATGCCGTTCGCGCAGTGGGGCTACCCGTACAAGAACAAGGAGATCTTCGAGAAGCGCTACCCGGCGCAGTTCATCTCGGAGGCCATCGACCAGACCCGCGGCTGGTTCTACACGCTGATGGCGGTCGGCACCCTCGTCTTCGACAAGTCCTCCTACGAGAACGTGGTCTGCCTCGGCCACATCCTCGCCGAGGACGGCCGCAAGATGTCCAAGCACCTCGGCAACATCCTCCAGCCGATCCCGCTGATGGACCAGCACGGTGCGGACGCCGTCCGCTGGTTCATGGCGGCCGGCGGCTCCCCGTGGGCGGCGCGGCGCGTGGGCCACGGCACGATCCAGGAGGTCGTCCGCAAGACGCTCCTCACGTACTGGAACACGGTCGCCTTCCAGGCCCTGTACGCCCGCACCTCCAACTGGGCGCCCTCCGCCTCCGACCCGGCGCCGGCCGACCGCACGGTGCTGGACCGCTGGCTGCTGTCGGAACTCCACACCCTCACGGCCGAGGTCACCGAGGCGATGGAGTCGTACGACACCCAGCGCGCGGGCAAGCTCCTCTCCTCCTTCGTCGACGACCTCTCGAACTGGTACGTCCGCCGCTCGCGCCGCCGCTTCTGGCAGGGCGACGCGGCCGCGCTGCGCACCCTGCACGACGTGGTCGAGACGGTCACCCGGCTCATGGCCCCGCTGACCCCCTTCATCACGGAGCGGGTCTGGCAGGACATGATCGTTCCGGTCTCCCCGGAGGCCCCGGAGTCGGTGCACCTGTCGAGCTGGCCGGAGTCGGACGCGTCCCAGGTGGACCGGACCCTCTCCCAGCAGATGCTGCTGGTACGCCGCCTCGTGGAGCTGGGCCGCGCGACCCGCGCGGAGTCGGGCGTCAAGACCCGCCAGCCGCTCTCGCGCGCGCTCGTCGGGGCCGTCGGCTTCGACGCCCTGTCCCCCGAGCTCCAGGCCCAGATCACGGAGGAGTTGAACGTCTCCTCCCTGGCCTCCCTCTCGGAGGTCGGCGGATCCCTGGTCGACACCACCGCGAAGGCGAACTTCCGGGCCCTGGGCAAGCGCTTCGGCAAGGGCGTGCAGGACGTCGCGAAGGCGGTGGCCGCGGCCGACGCGGCGGCGCTGTCGCTGGCGCTGCGGGCCGGCTCCGCGGAGGTCGAGGTGAACGGTGAGACCGTGGCCCTCACCCCGGAGGAGGTCATCATCACGGAGACCCCGCGCGAGGGCTGGTCGGTGGCCTCGGACTCGGGCGCCACGGTGGCCCTGGACCTGGAGATCACCCCGGAGCTGCGGCTCGCGGGCCTGGCGCGTGACGCGATCCGCCTGATCCAGGAGGCCCGCAAGAACTCCGGGCTGGACGTCGCGGACCGGATCTCCCTGCGGTGGTCCTCGCCGGACGCGGAGGTCGTGACGGCCCTGACGGACCACGCGGCGCTCATCGCCGACGAGGTCCTGGCCACCGACTTCGCCACGGGCGAGGCGGACACCTCCTACGGCGCCCCGTTCACGGACGAACCCCTGTCCCTGACGTTCCGCCTCCGCAAGGCCTAACCACCACAACCCCCGGACCGGCCCGCACCCCCTCCCGGGGGGTGCGGGCCGTTCCGTTCCCCGCCCACCCAACCAAGCCCCGCCGGCGTTTGAGGCGCGGGGGCCCGGGGGCAGCGCCCCCGGCAACGGCGCCGCACCCGCACGGGGTCCCAGCGGAGCCCACCCCACCCCAACCCCGCCGGCGCTTGAGGCGCGGGGGCCCACCCCAGCCTCGCCGGCGTTTGAGGCGCGGGGGTCCGGGGGCGGAGCCCCCGGCAGCGGCGCCGCACGCGCACGGGTCCGGGCGGAGCCCGGGGAACGGAGGAAGGGCGGGGCGGGGAGCTGCACCGCGCAGCG
>NZ_JBEXPG010000119.1:0-8812 GCF_040611935.1 Streptomyces sp. NPDC006512
GCCTCCACCACATCCACCGACTCAGCCGGCACACCCGCGTTCACCAACGCCTGACGGATCACCCGCTCCTGCGCCGGACCACTCGGCGCCGTCAGCCCATTGCTCGCACCGTCCTGATTGACCGCACTCCCCCGCACCACGGCGAGCACCTGGTGCCCGTTGCGCCGCGCGTCCGAGAGCCGCTCCAGCACCAGCACACCAGCACCCTCGGACCAGCCCGTACCGTCCGCCCCCGCACCGAACGCCTTGCACCGCCCGTCCGCCGACAGACCACCCTGACGGCTGAACTCGACGAACATCGCCTCGGCGGCCATGACCGTCGCGGCGCCGGCGAGGGCGAGGGAGCTCTCGCCGCGCCGCAGGGACTCCGCGGCGAGGTGCATCGCCACCAGCGACGACGAGCAGGCCGTGTCCAGCGTCATCGCGGGACCCGTGAGGCCGAGCGCGTAGGCGACGCGGCCGGAGGCGACGCTCACGCAGTTGCCCGACAGCATGAACCCGTCGACGACGGCGCCGGTCTGCTGGAGGCGGGCGAGGTACTCCTGGTAGCTGGTGCTCAGGAAGGCCCCGGTGTCGGTGCCCTTGAGGCTGACCGGATCGATGCCCGCCCGCTCGATCGCCTCCCACGAGGTTTCGAGCAGCAGCCGCTGCTGCGGGTCCATCGCGAGGGCCTCGCGCGGGGAGATCCCGAAGAAGCCCGGGTCGAACTCGGCCGCGTCGTAGAGGAAACCGCCTTCGACCGCGTCCGACTCCCCTTCGAGGGTCTCGATGTCCCACCCGCGGTCCTGCGGGAACGCTCCGATCGCGTCCTCGCCGGCGGCCAGGAGCTCCCACAGCCGCTCCGGGGTGTCGGCGCCGCCCGGGAAGCGGCATGCCATCCCCACGATCGCGATGGGTTCCGCGCGCAGTGAAGCCTCCGCCTCCGCTTCGGACAGCCGCTCCCGCGTCGCTTCGAGTTCGGCGGAAACCCGCTTCAAGTAGTACCGGAGCTTTTCTTCGTCAGCCATGTCGGCCCCTTCACACGTGACTCGTCGGACTGTGATTCGGTGACCGCTCTACGAAATTCCGAATTTCTTGCCGATCAGGTCGAACATTTCCTCGTCCGTGGCCGCCTGCAATTCCTCGCTCACGGCGCCCTCCGATTTCTCCTCGGCGGCCCGGGCGTCGGCCCATGTGGTGAGGAGGCGCTGCAGCCGGACACCGATCTCGTCGTTCTGCTCGGGGTCGGCCTGCGGCTGGGCCAGTACGGCCTCCAGCTCGTCGAGGTGGGTCAGCACCTCGGAGCGGGTCGCGGGGGCCGGCTCGGGACGGGCCGCCGCCACCTCCGAGGCCAGGTGGTCGACGAGGTCCTGGGGCGTGGGGTGGTCGAAGACCAGGGTGACGGGGAGGGCGAGGCCGAGCGCGGCGCCGAGCCGGTTGCGCAGTTCGACGGCCGTGAGCGAGTCGAAGCCGAGGTCCTGGAACGGGCGCCACATCTCGGTCTCCTCGGCCGAGCCGTGACCGAGCACCGCGGCGGCCTGCTCGCACACCAGGGCCTCCAGGAACGCGTCGTGCTCGTCCGCGGGCAGCTCCGCCAGGCGCCGGAGCGCATGCCCCTGGGTGCCCTCCTCGGCCGGTCCGGCGCTCGCGGCGTCCTGACCGGCCACCGCAGCCGGGGCCGCCGGGGTACCGGCGGGGACCGTGCCGGCCGGCTGGGCGGGCCCGGCCGTCATCTGCGCGTCGGGCCAGAACCGCCTGCGCTGGAAGGCGTACGTCGGCAGGTCCGCGCGGCGGGCGCCGGACAGGTTCGGCATCCGGCTCAGGTCGAGCGGCAGGCCTCGTACGTAGGCTTCGGCGACCGAGGTGAGGAATCGTTCCTCCCCGCCTTCGTCGCGGCGCAGCGTGCCCACCACGGCGGCCGTCGCGCCCGCCCGTTCGAAGGTCTCCTGAAGTCCCACGGTCAGTACGGGATGCGGGCTGACCTCGATGAAGAACCGGTGTTCGTCCTCCAGCAGCCTGCGCACGGCGCCGTCGAGGAGCACCGGCTCGCGCAGGTTCCGGTACCAGTACCCGCAGTCCAGTGAGGTCGTGTCGGCGACCTCGCCGAGGACCGTCGAGTAGAAGGGCACGCTCGACCGGCGCGGCGCGACCGAGGACAGCTCCTCGACGAACTCCGTCCGCAGCGCGTCGACTTGCGCGGAGTGGCCCGCGGCGCTCGCCCCGGGTACCTTCCGCGCCCGTACCCGGTCCGCCATGCACAGCGCCACCAGTTCGTCCACGGCCTCCGGTTCCCCGGACACCACGACGGACGTGGGACCGTTCACCGCGGCGATCGAAAGCCGCTCGCCGTACGGTGCGATGCGGCGCGCCACCTCCTCGGCGGACAGCAGGAACGACGCCATGGCGCCCTTCCCCGTCAGCCGGTTCAGCAGGGCGCTGCGCAGGGTGATGATCCGGGCCGCGTCCTTCAGGGACAGGGCGCCGACGACGTACGCGGCGGCGATCTCCCCCTGCGAATGGCCGACGACGGCGTCGGGCTCGACTCCGTGCGCCCGCCACACCTCGGCGAGGGCCACCATCACGGAGAACAGCACCGGCTGCACCACGTCGAGGCGGTCCAGGGACGCCGCCCCCGGCTTCTGGAGCAGGACGTCCGTCAACGACCAGCCCACGTGGGCGGAGAACGCCTCGTCGCACTCCTCGATGCGGGCGCGGAACACCGCCGAGGACTCCAGCAGCCGTCCGGCCATGTCCGGCCAGTGGGAGCCCTGCCCCGGGAAGACGAACACGGTCTTGCCCGAGGCGGTGCTCGTCCCCTGGACGACGCGGCCGTCCTCGCGGCCGGCCTCCAGCGCGTCGAGTGCGGCCTCCAGGCCGGTGCGGTCCGCGCCGACGACCACGGCGCGGTGCTCGAACGCCGTACGGCCCGCGAGGGACAGGGCCAGGTCGGCGGCCGACAGGGCCGGGTCGTTCCGCACATGGGCGGCGAGTCGCCCCGCCTGGGCGCGCAGGGCCTGCTCGCTGCGCCCGGACACGGGCCACAGGAAGGGGCCGGCCGGCGCCGCCGTATCCGCCTGCGGCGCGGGCGCGTCACTGTCGGGCGCCTGGGCCGGGGCCTGTTCGAGGATGACGTGCGAGTTGGTCCCGCTGATCCCGAACGACGAGACGCCCGCGCGGCGCGGCCGCCCGTTCTCGGGCCAGGCGACGGGCTCGGTGGCCAGGCGTACGGCGCCGGAACCCCATTCCACGTGCGGGGTGGGGCTGTCCACGTGCAGGGTCCTGGGGACCAGGCCGTGACGCATCGCCAGGACCATTTTGATGACTCCGGCGAGGCCGGCGGCTGCCTGGGTGTGCCCGATGTTGGACTTCACCGATCCCAGCCACAGGGGGCGTTCGGGCGAGCGGCCCTTCCCGTACGTGGCCAGCAGTGCCTCCGCCTCGATCGGGTCGCCGAGCTCGGTCCCGGTGCCGTGTGCCTCCAGTACGTCGACCTGGTCGGCCGGGACCTGGGCGTTCGCCAGCGCCTGGAGGATGACCCGCTGCTGGGCGCGGCCGTTGGGCGCGGTCAGGCTGCTGCTGGCGCCGTCCTGGTTGACGGCGGAGCCGCGGATGAGGCCCTGGACGGGGTGGCCGTTGCGCCGGGCGTCCGACAGCCGCTCCAGCAGGAGCATGCCGACGCCCTCCGAGAATCCGGTGCCGTCCGCCGAGCCGGCGAACGACTTGCAGCGTCCGTCCTTGGCCAGTACCCGCTGGCCGCTGTACTCGATGAAGCCCATCGGCGTGGACATCACCGTCACACCGCCCGCCAGGGCCAGCGAGCACTCCGACCGGCGCAGGGACTGCGCTGCCAGGTGCAGCGCGACCAGCGAGGAGGAGCAGGCCGTGTCGATGGTCACCGCGGGGCCTTCGAAGCCGAAGGTGTAGGCGAGGCGGCCGGAGAGCACGGCGGCGGCGTTGCCCGTCCCGACGTGTCCTTCGAAGGCGCCCGGGGAGCTCATGAGCAGCGAGGCGTAGTCCTGGATGTTGGTGCCGGAGAAGACGCCGACGTCCGTACCGCGCAGGGCGGTCGGGTCGATGCCGGCCCGTTCGAAGGCTTCCCAGCCGGTCTCCAGCAGCAGCCGCTGCTGCGGGTCCATGGCGGTGGCCTCGCGCGGGCTGACGCCGAAGAACGCGGGGTCGAAGTCTGCCGCGCGGTCGACGAAGCCGCCCTCCCGCACGTACAGGGTGCCCTTGCGGCGCTGTTCGGGGTCGTACAGCCCGTCCAGGTCCCAGCCGCGGTCGTCGGGGAACGCGCCGATCGCGTCGCCGTCGTCGAGCACGAACTGCCACAGGTCCTCCGGGGAGACGACCTTGCCGGGGAGGCGGCAGGACATGCCGATGATGGCGATCGGTTCGTTCAGCGATTGCACGAGCTGCTGGTGCTGTTGCTTCAGCCGCTCGGATTCCTTGATCGACGCGCGCAGCGCCTGCACAACTCGATCGTCGGTGGTGTCCATCAGCTAACTCCCGAGGGGTTTCAGGCGTCGGTGTTGATCGCCATGTGAACGAGGCTTTCCAGATCCATGGCGTCGATGGACTCTGGTGTCACAGCGTGTGGATCGGCGGCTCCGGACGTGTCCTGCTCGGCCTGTCCGGCCGCTTGCGCGGACGCGGCGCCTTCGCCGAGGGCGCTGTCGAATCCGGTGAGCCGCAGCAGGGCGTCCAGGACTCCGGCCTCCTTGAGGCGGGAGAGCGGAAGGGAGGCGAGGGCGGCCTGGAACTCCGGCGCGCCACCCGCTCCGCCCGGGGCGGCCGGGTCGGCCGCGATGTCGAGCCGGGACTGCAAGTGCCGTGCCACGGCGCGGGGGTTGGGGTGGTCGAACAGTGTCACCGCGGAGAACCGCAGGCCGGTCGCCTGGCTGAGGCGGTTGCGGAGTTCGACGACGGCGACCGAGCTGAATCCGGACTCGAGGAAGCCCCGGTCCGGGGAGACGGCCTCCGGGTCGGCGTGGCCCAGTACGGTGGCGACGTGGCCGCGCACGAGCCTGAGCAGGATGCGCACCTGTTCGGAATCCGACAGTCCGGCCAGGCTTCCGGCGAGCTTTTCGGCCGCGTTGACCGGGGCTTCCTCCTGCCGGGCGGCGGCGTCCAGCCGGGGGCGCGCGGGCCGTACGAGCCGGCGCAGCACGGGCAGCGGCGGAGTACCGGCGGCGGCGAGCACGGCCAGGTCCAGACGGGCCGGCACGCACAGGGCCCGGTCGTGCGCCACGACCGCGTCGAACAGGGCGAGGCCCTCTTCGGCGGACATCGCGACGGCGCCCTCGCGCCTGATCCGGGCCAGGTCGGCCCCGGTCACCTGGCCGCCCATGCCCCGGTCCTCCTCCCACAGGCCCCACGCCGCGGAGACCGCGGACAGACCCTGCGCGCGGCGCTCGTGGGCGAGGGCGTCCAGGAAGGCGTTCGCGGCGGAGTAGCTCGCCCGGCCGGGCGCTCCGAACACCCCGGCGACGGAGGAGAACAGGACGAACGCCGAGAGGCCGAGGCCGGCGGTCAGCTCGTGCAGGTGCAGGGCCGCATCCACCTTGGGACGGAACACACCGGCCAGCCGCTGCGCGTCCAGCGACTCGATCACGCCGTCGTCGACGACGCCCGCGCAGTGGACGACGCCGGTGAGCGGACGGTCGTCGGGGATCGAGGCCAGCAGGTGGGCGAGGGACTCGCGATCACCCACGTCGCACGCCTCCACCCGTACCCGGGCACCCGACTCCGAGAGCTGGGCGACGAGTTCGGCCACGCCATCGGCCGCGGCACCCCGCCGGGACACCAGGAGCAGGTCCCGTACTCCGTGCGCCGCCGACGCCAGGTGCAGGGCCACCAGCGCACCCAGACCACCCGTACCGCCCGTGACCAGGACCGTGCCCCGGGTGGCGAAGGACGCCGTGGGGGTGTCGTCCGTGGAGACGGCGGTACGCACCAGGCGGGGCGTGAACGCCCTGCCGCCCCGGACCGCGACCTGTGATTCGGCGGTGCCCAACGCGAGCCGCAGCGCGGCCTCTTCGGCCGCCCCGGTGAGCCCGGGCTCGACATCTGCCAGCACCAGCCGGTCCGGATGCTCCAGCTGCGCCGACCGCACCAGACCCCATACCGGGGCCGCCGACAGATCCGCGACACCCGCATCGGAGCCCGCGCCCACGCCCACGGCGCCCCGCGTCAGCACCACCAGGCGGGAGTCGACGAACCGCTCGTCCGCCAGGAACCCGGTCACGGTGTGCAGCGCCCGCGCCGTCGCCGACGTGGCGTCGTCCGACGCGGCGCCGCTGTGGGCCCACACCACGATCCGGGGTACGCCCCCGGAACCGTCCACCGCGTCCCATTCGCCCCAGGCGGGCGCGGGCTCCGCCGAGGCCGGGACCACGGCCGGAGTCCAGTCCAGGGTGAACAGCGCGTCCCTCAACACGCCCTTGGGGGAGTTCAGTTCGTCCCGCCCGACGGGGCGTGTCACCAGCCGGCCGACGGACACCACGGGTGCGCCCGACGCGTCGACCACGCGCACCGACACCTCACCGGCCGACGGCACCACGCTCACCCGCACGTCGGTCCCGCCGACGCCGAACAGCTCGACGCCCGACCAGGCCGACGGCATCGGGGCTCCGGCCGCGGTGGCCTCCACGTCCAGGGAGGCCACGCGTGACACGGCGTCCAGCAGCGCCGGGTGGATGCCGTACGCGGCCGCCCCGTCGCTCACCGGCTCCGGCAGGGCGACCTCGGCGAACGTCTCCTCTCCGCGCCGCCAGGCGGCCCGAATCCCGTGGAAGGCGGGGCCGAGGCCGGTCCCGGCCTGCGCCATCCGCTCGTACAGGTCGTCCAGCGGCAGCGGTGAGGCGCCGGCGGGCGGCCACGAGTCCGGCCGTACGGCGCCGGCGGCGTCCTCGGGGTTCGTCCCGGCGCCGCTGCGCGTCAGCGCGCCGGACGCGTGCAGGGTCCACTCGGCGTCGTCCGTCGCCGCGTCGGGCCGCGCGAACACCTCCACCGTGCTGCGGCCCGCCGCGTCGGCTTCCGACACGAGCACCTGGATCGACACGGCGGCGGCAGTGGTGCCGGCTTCGGCCGGCAGCACCAGCGGCTGGTGGTAGGTCAGCTCTTCGAGGTGGGGGCTGCGCACGTGGTCGCCGGCCTGGAGGGCCAGTTCGACGAGTACGGAGCCGGGCAGGACGACCTGGCCGAACATCGTGTGGTCGGCCAGCCAGGGCTGTTCGGTCAGGGACAGCCGGCCGGTCCACACCACACCCCGGCCCTGGGGCAGGGACACCACCGCACCCAGCAGCGGATGCCCGGCGGCCACCAGGCCCAGGCCCGCCGCGTCGCCGGGACGCGACGGGGCGTCGAGCCAGAAGCGCTCGCGCTGGAAGGCGTACGTCGGCAGGTCAAGGGCGGTCGGCCCGGTGCCGAGCAGCGTGGACCAGTCGACCTCGACTCCGTGGGTGTGGGCCTGGGCGACGGCACTCAGCAGTGCTCGCGGCTCGGGAGCGTCACCGCCTCGCAGTGCGGACACGAACAGCGGGGCGGTTTCGCCCTCGTCGTCCGCCGTGAGGCAGTCGGGTCCGAGGGCCGAGAGGACGCCGTCCGGGCCCAGTTCCAGGAACACCGTGACGCCCTCGGCCTCCAGGGACCGCACCCCGTCCATGAACCGGACCGGCTGACGCACATGCCGCACCCAGTACTCCGCCGAGCACACCTCACCCGGCCCGGCCACCGTCCCCGTCACATTGGAGACCAGCGCAACCCGCGGCGCACGGAACTCCAACCCCTCCGCCACCGCACGGAACTCCTCCAACATCCCGTCCATATGCGGCGAATGAAACGCATGACTGACCGTCAGACGCTTGACCCGACGACCCCGCGCCTTCCACCCACCCACGAACTCCCCGACCGCGTCCACATCACCCGACACCACGACCGACGAACCACTGTTGACCGCCGCGACCTCCAACCGGCCGCCAAAACCATCCCCGGCGAGCACCGCCCGGACCTCCGCCTCGGTCCCCTCCACCGCGGCCATCCCACCATCCGCACGAAGCGCCTGCATCAGCCGGCCACGCGCCGCCACCAACCGCACCGCATCACCCAGCGACAACACACCCGCCACATGCGCCGCCACGATCTCCCCCACCGAATGACCGATCAGGAAATCAACCCGCACACCCCACGACGACAACAGCCGGAACAACGCCACCTCAACAGCGAAAATCCCCGCCTGAGCGAACACCGTCCGGTCCAGCAACCCCTCGACCGAACCGCCCTCACCGAACACCACGTCCCGCAACGAACCACCGAGCTCCACGTCAAAGAGCCCGAACACCTCATCCAACGCCTCAGCGAACACAGGGAACGCCGCATACAACTCACGGCCCATCCCCACCCGCTGACTGCCCTGACCCGTGAACATCAACGCCGTACGAGCCGGACCATCAGCCACCCCACGCACCAGACCCGGAACACCGTCACCCTGAGCCAGGGCGTCGAGGCCGGTGAGGAAGGTGGCGGTGTCGTCGGCGAGGACCACGGCCCGGTGCTCGAACGCCGACCGGGTACCCGCCAGCGCACGACCCACCGCCCGCACGTCCAACGACTCCCGGCCCGACGCGTACGCGCGCAACCGGCGCGCCTGCCCGGCCAACGCCTCCTCCGTACGACCCGACACCAGCCACGGCACCAGACCACTCTGCGGCGAAGGGTCCTCCGCCGGAACGTCCTCGGGAGCCTGCTCCAGGATGACGTGCGCGTTCGTACCACTGATCCCGAACGACGACACACCCGCCCGCCGCGGACGATCGGCCTCGGGCCACGCCCGCGC
>NZ_JBEXPG010000120.1:0-8668 GCF_040611935.1 Streptomyces sp. NPDC006512
CACTCGCTACGACAAAACCCGCGAGTCCTACCAGGCAGCCGTCACCGTCGCATCCCTGTTCCTCTGGCTAAAGCCCCTTTGAAGACACTGCCTAGTCGCTGGCGATCGCGTTCAGGACGTTCATCCGCCCCGCCCGGAAGGCCGGGACCAGTGCGGCGAACAGGCCCACCAGGGCCGAGGCGGCGAACACCCCGAGGATGGTCGGCCACGGGATCTCCAGGACCTTCAGGCCCTCCAGGGCGAGCAGCTGCTGCGCGGCGGCGCCCCAGCCCATGCCCAGTCCGAGGCCCAGCAGGGCGCCGAAGAGGGCGATGACCACCGACTCCAGGCGGATCATGCGGCGCAGCTGGCGGCGGGAGAGGCCGATGGCGCGCATCAGGCCGATCTCGCGGGTCCGCTCGACGACGGAGAGGGCGAGGGTGTTCACGACGCCCAGTACCGCGACGACGATGGCGAGGCCGAGGAGCCCGTAGACCATGTTCAGCAGCTGGCCGACCTGGTCCTTCAGCGCCTGCTTGTAGTCGGCCTGGTTGCGGACGGTGTACTGCGGGTACTCAGCGAGGGCCTTCTTGACCTCGGCGTAGGCGCTCTCGGCCTGGCCGTCCTTGGCGGTGGCCAGCAGCATGAACGGGCGGGGCATCCGGTCGGCCGGGACGGAGGCCTCGGCGAGCGCGGTGCTGACGTAGAACGTGCCCTTGTCGAGGTTGCCCTCGTCGCTGGTGATGGCCGCGACCTTGAGCTTGACCGTCTTGCCGCCGTCGAAGGCGACCGTCAGCTCGTCCCCGAGCTTGACCTGGTGCGCGTCGGCGTAGATCGAGCCGACCGAGATCGCGCCCTTGCCGTACGCCGCCGCGTGCTCGCCGGCCACCATCTTGCGCCGCAGGTCCTGGGCGTACGTCGGGTCGGTGGCACCGACCCTGGTCTCCTTGGTGGTCCCGTCCGGGGCGGTGATCTTCACCGGGAGTTCCCGGTAGGCGGTGACGTGGTCGAGGCGGGTGTTGGCCCGCATGGCCTGCTCGGCCTGCGGCATGACCGGCTGTCCGGTCTCGGAGCTGACGATGTAGTCCGCGCCGACCGACTTGTCGAGCTCGTCGGTGGCGGAGGCCACCATCGAGGAGCCGACCACCGACAGGCAGGCGACCAGGGCCAGACCGATCATCAGGGCGGCGGCGGTGGCGCCGGTGCGGCGCGGGTTGCGCAGGGCGTTGCGTTCGGCGAGGCGTCCGACGGAGCCGAAGGGCCGCAGGACCAGGCCGGAGAGCACCCGCACCACGCCGGCCGCGAGCAGCGGGCCGATCACGATGAACCCGACGAGCGTGAACACGACGCCGAGGCCGAGCCACATCGAGCCGGCGGAGGCCTTCTCGGCGGCGGTGGCGAGGAACAGGCCCGTGCCACCGATGCCGGTGAGGACCAGGCCGAGGACGGCGCGGACGATGCCGGCCTTGCGGTCACCGGGGGTGCCGGCGTCGCGCAGGGCGGCCATCGGGGAGACCTTCCCGGCGCGGCGGCCGGGGACGTAGGCGGCGACGACGGTGACGACGATGCCGAGGACCAGGCCGACGACCGGAGTGGTCCAGGCGATGGTCAGGTCGTCGGTGGACAGTTCCATGCCCATCTGGCCCATGAGCTTCATGAGGCCGATGGCCAGACCGATGCCGGCGGCGACGCCGAGCAGCGAGCCGACGACGCCGAGGAGGAAGGCCTCGACGAGCACGGACCGGTTGATCTGGCCGCGGTCGGCGCCGATGGCGCGCATCAGGCCGATCTCACGGGTGCGCTGGGCGACCAGCATCGAGAAGGTGTTGAAGATCAGGAAGATGCCGACGAGGAAGGCGATGCCGGCGAAGCCGAGCATCACGTACTTCATGACGTCGAGGAAGGAGCCGACGTCCTTGCGGTTGGCGTCCGCGGCTTCCTTGGCGGTCTGGAGCTTGTACGCGTCCGCTCCGAGGGCGCTCGCGACGTTCTGCTTGAGCTGCTCGTCGCTCACGCCGTCCTTGGCGGTGACGTTGACGTGCGTGAACGCGCCGGCCGCGCCGAGCAGTTGGCGCTGGGCGGTGTCGGTGTCGAAGTAGACGATCGTCGCGCCCGGGTTGGTCACCGTGAAGGAGGCGATGCCGCTGATCTTCGCGCGGCTGTCGCCGGTGACGGCGATGGTGCGCAGTTCGTCGCCGAGGGCGAGGTGGTGCTTCTTCGCGGTGTCGTTGTCGATCATCACCTCGGTGGGGCCGCGCGGGGCGTGGCCGGAGGTGATCTTCATCGACTTGAGCTCGTTGTCACTCCAGTTGCCCGCGATCGTCGGGGCGCCGGTGGTCGAGCCCATGTTCTCGTTCTCGGCGTTGACCACCGTGACGGCCATGGACAGGACGCCGCCCTCGGCGGTCCGGACGCCCTCGGCCTTCTTGACCCGGTCGACGACCGAGCCCTCCAGCGTCTGCGGCTTGCCGGTGTCGGGGGTCTCCTCACCGGAGACGGCTTCCTTGGGGCTGACCGTGACGTTGGAGTTGGTGACGGCGAACAGCTTGTCGAAGGTGGTGTTCATGGTGTCGGTGAACACCAGGGTGCCGCAGACGAAGGCGACGGAGAGCAGTACGGCGATGGCGGAGAGCGCCATCCGCCCCTTGTGCGCGACGAAGTTGCGCCGCGCGGTCTTCATGACGGTCACGAGGTCCGCCCGCGCGCGTCGAAGTCCTTCATGCGGTCCAGGACCTGGTCCGCGGTGGGCCCGTACATCTCGTCGACGATCCGGCCGTCGGCGAGGAAGATGACGCGGTCCGCGTAGGAGGCGGCGACCGGGTCGTGGGTGACCATGACGATGGTCTGGCCGAGCTCGTCCACGGACTGGCGCAGGAACCCGAGCACCTCGGCGCCGGCGCGGGAGTCGAGGTTTCCGGTCGGCTCGTCACCGAAGATGATCGCCGGCCGGGCCGCGAGGGCGCGGGCGACGGCCACGCGCTGCTGCTGGCCGCCGGAGAGTTCGGTGGGGCGGTGCTTGAGGCGGCCCGCGAGACCCACGGTCTGCACGACCCGGTCCAGCCACTGCGGGTCCGGCTTGCGGCCCGCGATGTCCATGGGGAGCGTGATGTTCTCCAGGGCGTTGAGCGTGGGCAGCAGGTTGAAGGCCTGGAAGATGAAGCCGATCCGGTCGCGGCGCAGCTGGGTGAGCTTCTTGTCCTTCAGGCCGGTGATCTCGGTCTCTTCGAGGAAGATCTGTCCGCTGGTCACGGTGTCCAGGCCGGCGAGGCAGTGCATGAGCGTGGACTTGCCGGAGCCGGACGGGCCCATGATCGCGGTGAACTGGCCCGCGTGGACGTCCACGTCCACCGCGTCGAGGGCGACGACACGGGTCTCGCCGGAGCCGTAGGCCTTGACGACCTTGCGCGCCCGGGCCGCGACGGCGCCGTGCCCTCCGGTACTCCCGTGCCTGGATTCGGTCATCGCCGTTGTCACGGTGCTCTCCCCCTGGTTTCTGCGCGCTCTGTGCGCGCTGGTGCGTGCGTGCGTCGCCGTCGAAGTCTGCGGTGCGGGGGGTGTCCGGCGCGCTGGTGCCCATCGCCGTATCCACCGGGGGGTTAACCCCACCCCCGCGGCCCCGCTCATATGAACCAGTTAAAGACGTCGCGGGACGTTCGGCCTCATCCGGCGGGACGAACGTCCCCTGGCCCGTGAGGCGGAGGAACCCCTAGGGGATCCGCGCCTCCGGCCCGCCCGGGGTGAGGGATACCGCCGGACACGCGCCCGGTGAGAAGGTGTTCTCCGCGTCCGGGTGCCGGGGGCACAGATGCGCGGGGAGGTCCGGTGGCGGCAGGCGGGAACCAGGGGGAGACGCCCGTGGGGGACGGGGTGGACCTCGCCGGAGGAAACGTTTCCGCCAACCGTCCGGACCCCCGGGACGAGCGCCGCGGCCCGGCCGGGCGCCCGCCCGCCCGCGTGGTCGTCTCCCTGATGCTGAGCATGGCCCTGGTGGCCCTCGACACCACGATCGTCTCCACCGCCGTACCGCAGATCGTCGGCGACCTCGGCGGGTTCTCCGTCTTCTCCTGGCTCTTCTCCGGCTACCTCCTCGCCGTCACCGTCACCCTGCCCGTCTACGGGAAGCTCAGCGACACCTTCGGCCGCAAGCCCGTCCTGCTCTTCGGCACCGCCCTGTTCCTCGTCGGCTCGGTCCTGTGCGCGTCCGCCTGGAACATGGCCGCGCTCATCGCCTTCCGGATCGTCCAGGGGCTGGGCGGCGGCGCCCTCCAGAGCACCGTGCAGACCCTGGCCGCCGACCTGTACCCGCTGAAGGAACGCCCCAGGATCCAGGCCCGGATGACCACCGTGTGGGCCTCCTCCGCCCTGATCGGCCCGGCCCTCGGCGGGCTGCTCGCCGCGTACGCGGGCTGGCGCTGGACGTTCCTGATCAACGTGCCGCTCGCCGGCCTCGCCCTGTGGCTGACCGCCCGGCACCTCGTCGAACCCGTACGCTCCCCCGGCCGCCGGGGCCCCGTCGACTGGGCGGGCGCGCTCGGCGTCTTCGCCTGCGGCGGGGTGCTCCTCTTCGCGCTGGTGCAGGGCGGGGTCGCCTGGCCGTGGCTGTCCGCGCCCTCCCTGGCCCTGCTCGCGACCAGCGCGCTCCTGGCCGCCGTCGTGGTCCGGATCGAACGCCGGGCCCCGGAGCCGATCCTGCCCGGCTGGGTGTGGCGGCGGCGCACCATCGCCGCCGTGAACCTGGCCCTGGGCGCACTGGGCCTGCTCATGGTCGCCCCGCTGGTGTTCATGCCGACCTACGCCCAGACCGTGCTCGGCCTCGGCCCCGTCGGCGCCGGGTTCGTGATGGCCCTCATGACCCTGAGCTGGCCCATCTCCGCCGCCTTCTGCCAGCACGTCTACCGGCGCATCGGCTTCCGCGACACCGCCGTCCTCGGCATCGGCCTGGCCGCGGTGATCCTGTACGCCTTCACGCTGCTCCCCCACCCCGCCCGGCCGTGGCAGCCCGCACTGATCATGCTGCTGCTGGGCTTCGCCCTCGGCTTCTTCCAACTGCCGCTGATCATCGGCGTGCAGTCCACGGTGGGCTGGGAGGAACGGGGCACCACGACCGCCTCCGTCCTGTTCTGCCGCACCGTCGGCCAGAGCGTGGGCGCCGCGCTGCTGGGAGCCGTGGCCAACGCGACCATCGCCGCCCGGCTGGCCGACTCCCCGCTGCCGGGACTCCCCCGGCGGCTGGACGACGTGTCGAAGGCCCTCGCCGACCGGGACTCCCTCCCCGCGGCCACCGCCGACCACCTGCGCTCGGCGGTCGCCGCCGCCGTGGACCACATCTTCCTCGGCGCGACGGCCGCCGCCGTGGCCGCGCTGCTGGTCCTCCTGCTGATCGCGCCGCGCGAGTTCCCCGTCCGCACGGACGACCAGACCTGACTTGTCATGCACCGGGCCATCCGGTACCTCTCGTCCCCAGGACCGTTTCCGGGGGGACGACATGACAT
This sequence comes from Streptomyces sp. NPDC006512, assembly GCF_040611935.1. Taxonomy (NCBI): domain Bacteria; kingdom Bacillati; phylum Actinomycetota; class Actinomycetes; order Kitasatosporales; family Streptomycetaceae; genus Streptomyces; species Streptomyces sp. NPDC006512. Next base: position 5,472 of record NZ_JBEXPG010000120.1, read on the forward strand.
CCGCACTCTTCGCACTGGCGTTACTGGCCGCCCTGGCCGGCCCCGTGGCCCTGCGGCTGCGCCGCGCCCCGGGCTTCGTCACCGGCCGCGACGGCCGGCTCTCCACCTCCACCACCCTCGCCCTGGCCTGGACCGTGATCCTGGTCTGGCTGCTGCTCACGGTCCTCGCGTACGGGCTGACGGCCGGCGGCGGCACCGCGTACTTCCGGGGCTCCGGCGGCCCCCTGTCCCCGCTGGCCGAGGTCTACCTGCCGCTCCTCGGCGGACCCTACGCGGCCATGATCGGCGCGAAGGCGGTCGTCGGGACGCGCGTGGAGAACGGCAGCATGGCCAAACCGGCCCCGAAGCCGACCCCGGACGGCCGCCGCCCCCTGCGGGAGCTGATCGCGAACGACAGCGGCCGCACCGACCTCGTCGACCTCCAGTACGTCGCCCTCGGCGCGGTCACGATGCTCTACGTCGTGCTGACCTTCCTCACCGACGTCGGCGCCGGACTCCCGCACCTGCCCGGCGAGATCTGGACCCTGACGGGCGCCCCCGCCGGCGCCTACCTGGTCAACAAGCTGGCCACCCGCGCCAACCCGGTGATCACCGGGGCCGAGGTCCGCGACGGGCTGCTCACCGTCGAGGGCGGCGGCTTCACCGAACCCCGCCTCACCGTCGACGACACCGTCCTGCCCGCCACCCCCGACCCCCTGACGGGCGCCCTCACGACACCCCTGCCCGCCACGACGCGACCCCCGTTCACGGTCGTGGTCACCTCCCGCGGCCTGCGCAGCGACCCGTACCGGGTGGACTAGGGCCGTGGCCGGAAAGGTTTGCCGGGGCGCGGCGTCCGGTGCGGTGCATCTCAAGGCGGAGGGCCACGGCTCGTACCGGACGTACCTCCGTGGTGCGACAACGCGGAGAGGTGCCGTGCCGGGCGTCGCGACCCGGTGGACCTTTCCGGTCACGGCACTAGGCAGTGCCGTCCTTGTGGCGGGCGTAGTAGCGGGCGACCCGGGCTCGGTTGCCGCAGACCGACGCCACGCACCAGCGGCGCCGCGGGTGCGCCGGGAGGAACAGGAGCACGCAGCCCTCGGCCCCGCACTCCCGGACCTCCGCCACCCGGGTCCCGGTCAGCAGGTCGGCCACGGCCTCCGCGAGCTCCGCCGCCAGCCGGTGCGCCGGGCCCGCGTCCCGACGGGCCACCGCCTCCAGCCCGCCCCCCTCCGCCCAGGCCAGCTCCCGGTGCGCCGGCGCCGCCGCCAGGGCCCCGTTCAGCACGCGCAGCGCCTCCGCGGGCGGCCGCTCACCCCGCCGGACGGCCGCGAGCGCCGGGCCGGCGGCCTCCCGTACGGCATGGACGGCGGCCACCTCCCGCGGCCCCGCCCCGACCGCCTCCAGCCGCCCGCCCTGTGCCTCCAGCCACGCGGCGAGGCCGGACGGACCGGCGATCAGATCCCCTTCGGCGGTCCGGGTGTTCAGCAGGTCCAGGGCGAGGTGCTCACCGATGAGCGGAAACGAATCCATAGACCTAATGCTACTCAACCCCCTTGACGCATTACACCCACCTAGATCAAACTAATGCCACCAACCCACAAGGAGGCATGTGATGACTATCGTGCACCGTACGGTCGACGTGGACGGCGTGAGCGTCGCCTACCGCGAGAGCGGCCCCGCCGACGCCCCCGTCCTGCTGCTCCTGCACGGCTTCCCCACCTCCTCCCACCAGTTCGCCCGCCTCATGGACGCCCTGGACGGCACCCCGTACCGCCTGATCGCCCCCGACTACCCCGGCTCCGGCCGGACCCGGACCCCCGACGGCTTCACCTACACCTTCGACCGGCTCGCGGACATCGTGGAGGGCTTCACCGACGCCCTCGGCCTCGACCGCTACGCGCTCTACGTCTTCGACTTCGGCGCCCCCGTCGGCCTGCGGCTCGCCACCCGCCGCCCGGAACGCGTGACCGGCCTCATCGTCCAGAACGGCAACGCCTACGAAGACGGCCTCTCCGACGCCGCACGCGCCTTCGCCGGCCTCAAGCGGGACGTCCCGGGCGACGAGGAGCGCGTCCGCGGCCTCTTCACCGAGGAGGGCACCCGCTTCCAGTACGAGACCGGCGTCGCCGACCCCGAACTGATCTCCCCCGACGGCTGGACCCTCGACGTCCACTACCTCGGCCGGCCCGGACGCGCCGACGCCCAGGCCGACCTCGCCTTCGACTACGCCGGCAACTTCGCCCACTACCCGGCCTGGCAGTCCTGGCTGCGCGACGCGCAGCCCCCGCTGCTGGTCGTCTGGGGCGCGGGCGACCCCTTCTTCACCCCGGCGGGCGCGAAGGCCTACCTCCGCGACGTCCCGGACGCGCGGCTCCACGTCTTCGACGCGGCGGGCCACTTCGCCCTGGAAACCCACCTCCCCGAAATCGCCCCCCTGATCCAGGACTTCCTCACCGGCCTCCCGAACTGACCCACCCCCAAGACACCCGCTGCGCGTTCCCCGCCCCCTGGGGGATGTGGCGTTCGGGCGTCCCCCGACCCGGCCCGGGGCCACCCCCTCGGCCCGACCGCCCGCCACCAGGACCGGGCGTTGCCCTGCGCTCGCCGCCGGGTATGCCGCTGCGCGGGGCAGTCCCCGACCCGCCCTTCCACCGTTCCCGCCTCAAACGCCGGCGCGGCTCAGCAAAGCCCCCGGGGGCTCCGCCCCCGAACCCCCACGCCTCAAACGCCGGCGAGGCTGGAACAACCCCGCGGAGCCGGGACCGTCCCCAGCCGGACAAACCCGGCGGAGCCGGGAACCGTCCCGAGCCTGACAAGCCAGGCGCGCGCGGCGGGAGCCGCCCGGCGGAGCCGGGGCCGTCCCGGGCCGGACATGCCCGGCGCGCGAGGCGGGAGCCACCCAGCGGAGCCGGGGCCGTCCCGGGCCGGACATGCCCGGCGGAGCCGGGACCCCTGGGGCTCCGCCCCAGACCCCGCGCCTCAAACGCCGGCGAGGCTGGATATGGCCCGGCTGGAGCAGCACCGCAGGGCGGTAGGCCGGCTAAGCCTGGGCAGTGCGGCCGAGGTAGGCCCGGGGGGCGAACGGGCCCGGAAAGGTCCCGGGCCGGGGGCGGGGACGGTGTGGGGGGTCGGCCGGGGCTAAAACGTGATTTGTTGGCGCCCTGCCCCGCCCGACAAGACGCTCCGGACAAGGCGCCATAAATCATGCCCGCCCC
>NZ_JBEXPG010000121.1:0-8229 GCF_040611935.1 Streptomyces sp. NPDC006512
ACTCGCTACGACAAAACCCGCGAGTCCTACCAGGCAGCCGTCACCATCGCATCCCTGTTCCTCTGGCTAAAGCCCCTTTGAAGACACTGCCTAGCCGGAACACCTGAGGCCGGCCGTGCGAACGCTGCGCACCGGCACGAACGCCGCCCGCCCCGAATTCCGGTCATGGTGCTGCTCGGCGCCGTCGAGGAAGAGACCCGCTCCGAAGCGGTACGCGCGCCGCGGGCGAGATGCTGGCTGCGTAGGTGAGACCAGAGAGCGTTTGTCGGCGGCTTCCAAGAGCGGTTGATGGCAGGGCGCTCTGAAAATGTCGCTGAGATTTGGTTCTGGCTCAAGTTCTGTGGTCTGTGACTTTGGGTAACCGATTAGATCTCGAAGAGGGCTTCCTCTTGTGGCGGGATCGGAGGGTCAAGGACGTCGTGGAGGCGGGTGATCTCCTGACGCCACTTCGACCAGTTCGCAGCTTCGGCCCACAGCTCGGCGAGTTCAGACCGGTCGGAGACCACTTGGTCCAGGGCATCGACGGCGAGCATTCGAAGGTCTGCGGGCAACTCCGGCACTGGCTCTGATGGGCCATAGTTCCAGCACGCCGGCTCGCCGTCAGGATGCTGGGCGACGACCAGGGCAGCTGCGGCCACTGCCCGCTCGCCGTCGTAGATACCCAGGAAGTCAGGGGGGTTGGCGGCGCGTACGAGCACGCTGCGGATCATGGGTTCACGTTCTCCCCGCGTTGCCTCGTCCAGGTCACCGCCGAAGTCGGCGGCGGTGTCGTTGTCGAAGGGGCCGGTATCCCAGGTGCCCATATCTCTCCTTGCATGGCCGTCTGGGAATCGTCGCACTGGCCACCGACAACGAGGTCACGAGGCGAGCAGCACCCGCTTGCGCAGGAGCTTGAAGCCAGCGCGTCCGTACATCTGTCGCTTGATCATTGTGATGCGGTTGACGTGGCCTTCCACGACGCCTGAGCTCCAGGGCAAGGTCAGGCCGGCTGTGACGGCTGCGAGGTCACGTTCGAGGCCGTTAATGAAGGTGTGCATGCTGGGCAGGTCATCGGCTCGGACCGCCGCAATCCACTCGGGGAGCCGTTCTCCTTGGCGCCGGGTGAGCATCTGCCCGAAGGAACGGACGTGGCCGGCGAGGGCGTCCAGCTCGGGGCAGTGGCCTAGTACGGACTTCAGCTTCAGCCGGTCCTTCTCCGCAAGGGCGTCCGGGTGGGTCAGGATCCACCCGGCCACGGTCCTGGGCGACGGCGGCCGACCCTCCGGCACGGTGTCTCGGAAGGGACGAAGGTAGGCACGGACGGCACCGTATCCACCTGCGTATCCGTGGCTCTGGATCTCCTTCCAGAGGGTCCAGGCGTTCGTGCAGCCCTCGGCCCACCGCTCGTGCAGGTACGGCTTGAAGTCGTCGAGCTTCGTCCTGCGGTTCTGCCACTGGCCTTGGAAGAGGTCTTCCGGGCTTGCCGCGCCGGCCAGGCGCTGAACGGTTCGGTAGGTCATCCGGAGTTCGCGAGCGACCGCCCGTCGGCTGTGCCCTTCGCCAAGCATTTCGTGCACGATGGCGTGCTTCTCGCGAGTTCGATCGGCGAAGCGGTGTCCAGTCGGCCATGGGGACGTGCCAGCTTCGGGAGCCGGTGATGCGGGTGACGCTCTCGGAGCCGGGAACCGTGAATGACACTCGCAGACAGGTCCGATGGCGCGATACGCATCGCTCGGTGGCTTCGCCGAGGTTGCGCCAGAGGTGGAAACGGTCTGCGACCTGCACCGCGGTGGGAGCCCCAGTACTGGCGCCTTCGGCGAAGAAGGGGGCACGGTCGCGACAGACCACCTCAACCTCAGGACACCCAGAAGGCCAGGCGGCGACAGTGGCTGCCTCACGGTCCGGCAGCAGATCCACTGGTCTGCCGGTTTCGACATTGACCAGCACGGTCCCGTAGACACGGCCCTTGCACATCGCGTACTCGTCGATACCCACCACCCGCGGGGGGCCGATGGCTGAGGGTCAGGCATCGCATCGACCAGCCGAAGCACCGTACTGCGGCTGACGGAGACTCCGAAGACGTCCGCAAGACGGGCTCCAGCGCGGCCGGCCAATGCAAGACCCACCTCGGCCAAGGCCGAACGCAGCCGGTCAGTCCGCTGAGCGTGACGGCGGGTCAGCCCCGGGATCTACTCAACGAAGGTCTGCCGTCCACAGGAGGTGTCCGCGCAGATGAACCGGCGGACCTGCAGGCGCAGCACCACACGCCTCCCCGCGCTGGGCAGATCAGCAGGAAACCGCAGGTAGGACCCATGAAGCCGGCTCGACCACCTTCCACAGCCCGGACACTCAGCACCAGCCGACTTGCGGGCGATTCCGATCCAGATCGCCTCGCCATCGTCCTCCGCTGACATCACCACGACTTCAGGGTCCGACAGGAACAGCAACTCTTCCAGACACAGCAGCATCGGACTTGTCTGACGGGTCAGGGGCTGTCCAGTAGGACTACTGGACCATCCGCATTCCCAGTCCTTCACAGCAGGGTGAACTGGGAGGGCAGGCGACTCGGTCCGGCGCCCCAGGCAAGTAGGACGGGCACCCATGCCTTCATCTATGCCGGGAGTTCCCCTTGAAGACCGCTAGGTACATGACCGTTCCGCTGATCCTCGGCCTGGCGCTGACCGCGACCACGGCAGCTACCTCCCTCGCCGCGCCCACCGCGTCGCACACCAGCCACACCAGCCACACCAGCATCCTGCGCACCGTCACCCTGACCAATGCCGACAACGGCCGTACCTTCACCGTGGCGGCCGGCGACGACATCAGGGTCCGGCTGACCGGCGGCCCCGCCCAGGGCCTCACATGGGCCTGGAGCGTGCCAGTGGCCGGCGACCCCGGCGTCCTGCGCCGCACCCAGGGCGCCCAGGCCCCGAACGGCGACGCCACCGCGGTCTTCAGCGCCACGGAAGAGGGCGAGAGCATCATCGCCGCCAGCGCCCGATGCGTGCCGGCCACCGGGTCCCCGTGTCCCCCCTCGGTCCAGCGGTGGTCCGTCACCATCGACGTCCAGTAATTCCGGACCCCAAGGCGCCCTGTCGTAGAGGCCCTGCAGCCTCACCGCACGACTGCACCGGTCGACGCGACACGGCGCCGGGGACCTTGGTGTAGATGCACTGCCGCACCCGGCTGGCGGGGTACAAGATCCCCCGCCAGCTGGTGATCGCCCCGCAGATCCAGCGCTCCCCCAGCGTGAAGGGCGACTACCGGTGGGCGAAGGCGGTGGCGAGGGAGGCGGACTCCCAGGGTGATCCCGTAAAAGGTGGCGCCGGCCGCGTGTGCCGTCCCCGGGCCGGCCTCACGCCCCGTACTGCTTCTTCATGTGCGCCTCCAGCCGGGCGTTGAGCGCCGCCTGGTCGGCCGCGGCCTCCTCGTGGGTCAGGGTGAGCCGGGGAGCCCAGCCCCCCGCGCACACGTCGATGAACTCGGGCAGGGTGACGATCATCATCTCCAGCATCGCGGGCCGGTAGCCAGGGGGGAAGGCGAGCTCGTACTCCTGCCACCAGTCCACCTCCTGTCGGGAGTTCATGGCCCGGCCCGGCTTGACCTCGGTGTCCACGTGCTTGAAGCCGAGCGCCTGGTAGGCCCGCAGCACGGCCGCCTGCGAGGGCAGAGCGTGCACCTCGACCTCGTCGAGGTCCCCGCGGTCCACGGCGTTGTCGATCGCGAGCTCGGTACGGACCGCGCTGTACGCGCCCTTGAGCCGCTCCCCGTCGGAGTGGGTGAGCGGCATGCCCAGCGGCAGCTGGAAGGCGAACGCGTGGGTGCGGACTTCCCCGGCGGCCAACGTGAAGGGCGCACCGAACTCCCGGGTCTCCATCACGTGCAGGTAGCGGGCCTCGGCCCCGTGGTTCTCGAAGCGGACCACCAACTCGGCCTGGAAGCGCTCGATCTCCACGTCCACGGCGCCGCCCCGGACGGTGACCGTGCCGGACAGCTCCTGACCGGGCTGGACCTGGTGCTCGTCGAGCACGGTCTCGACCTCGGGTGCGTTGACCCCCAGCGCACTGAGGAACTTGCGGAACGCCATGCGGCATACCCCCTGAGAGAAAGCCGGAAACCGGCCTTGATGATGATCGCGGACCCAAGCTATCCGGCCGGCTTCCGGCCGGACAGTGCCGGGCCGGACGGACACACCGGCCCGCGCCGCCGGACCCTGAGGCCGACGGGTTCCCGTCCAGGAAACGGGCAATGAGGGTAATGAACCACTCGGGGGCGTCGAGCCAGTGGTACATCAGCTCACCGATGCGCCTGGAGCCAACGCCAAGCCAGAGGCAGCGAGGAAACCTTCAAGGCTGATGACTCCGCTGCCGGTGCCGTCGTCCCATTCGACAATGAGTTCCGAGAGCCCGTCATTCCAGGAGTCCGGTGTGTCGATGTCAGGGCCACGATGCCGCTCGACGCAGCCTTCACCGTTCCGGTACCGGAGGTACAAGTACTGGCCCTCCGCCGCCCAGGCATCCCACTGGGACGGATAGGCCGAACACGTCTGCACAACCCGCACCAGCGTCAGACCCCCAACTTCCTTCATCTGGTGATGGTCACGCGCCAACGAAACTCGGGCAATCAACTTCACACCGTCGCCACAGACACCTCAAGCAACAGCCACGTCGCCACCGGTCCATGACCGGCCGGACAGCTCCTCAGTCACATACCAACAACCAGTGGAACTGCGCAGTACCCAACCAACCTGCGCAGCCAGAACCCAAGCAGGGAAACCCACAGGTCAGCCGCGTTCCATATCCCGACTCTGCGCAGACTCAGTGAGCCACCCAGCCACCATCCCAATCAACCAACCTGCACAACCCAAGGTCAGAAGCGTGACGACTGCACAGATTCACTCACCGGCGACAGCGGCTGTCGTGGATCAGTGAACCTGCGCAGTACTCAACCAACCTGCACAGTCCAGCCCCGCCCGCGGTTCGTAGAGGGTCTCCGCACGCGACTTCGGAGCCTGTTTGGCCACCTGACAGGATGCCGACCATGAGCTACTGGGACCCACTACCGTCTGTTCGGGCCGCAGAGAACGGGCCGCTGCCCGCCCCCGGCGGCGGCACGTGGCTGCCCGCCCCGGAGTACCGCGGCAACTGGTGGAACGTCCGCCCCGAGCGCTGGGCGGAACACGACTGGCGCAACGTGCCGGGACCGTTCTACGGGGCCGGGACCGACAACTGCTGGACGGGCCGACTGATCGCCCCCGCGCACGTGCTCTACGACGACGAATGGGGCGCCGAGTTCATCTATCGGCAACCCCGCGACACGGCGCAGACGCTGGCGCTGCTGGGCGCGGTCGCACAGGACCCGATGGCCGGCTACGCCTGCGACGGTGACGACCACTGGACCCCGCAGCTCGTCCGCGACTGGTGGAGGGAGCACGGCCGGGTACGGGAGTGGGCCGCGACCCTGGACCGCACCTGGTCGATCTCGAAGCGGGAGGAAGAACGCGACGCAGCAGACGGGGCCCGGGAATACGTCACCTACATCGACGGAGGCCTCGCGCAGGACCTCCGCCACTACCTCTTCTGGCTGTCCGAAGGCCGCCCTGCCAACCCCGACGAACCCTTGCCACCCCTCTCCCCACACGGGACCTAGCGTGTCATCCCCACAGGACAACAGGACACGCGGGCGAGAACACCGGATCGCGCAGCGCGCTCCCCAGAGGAAGCAGCGCAAATCTAAAGCGTCATCCCGATCTGCACCCAAGTGACCAGGCACTACGTCAAAAACCTCAGCGCGGAATCGGCAAGCACTGCGCTTCGGTGGGGCGTTGTCGAGCCCGGCGTACGAGCGCGCGCTGTGATCCCGTCTCCTCGCTCATCGGGAGTTGTCGAGCTCTCTCCGGCCGAGCTGGTTCCGCTGGACGGCCCGGCGAGCCCCTCATCGCTGGGCGATGCCTTGGTGTGGCAGCTGATCGAGCTGTTGAAGGCCGGGCGGATCCGGCCCGGTGACGTGCTCGACCACGTAGCGCTTGTGACGAAGATCGGCGGGCGGGAGGCAGCGGCCCGCTGGGCCCAGCTGGTCATCCAACACGTCGCGACGAGGTACGGCCTTCTGAGGTATCGCCGACGGCGTCCGGGCGACCCCGCCGGGCGTCCTCTCCAGGACCATGTCTGGGAGGTGAGTGAAGGGGCCGGAGCGATGGATGGCATCGCGTCCGCCGAGCTCGGGCTTCACGAGGTCAGAGGAGACCGAGCACCCCGCGGCCGCTACCGGAGCGGCCGCTCGTGAGAGGTCGCCCACCAGTAGGCGGCTGCGGCAACGTCGCGAAGCCGTCTCGACGCCACACCTACCGCGCGCCGACGGTTGCCGACCAGCCGTTGCGGCTGAGACGGCAGGTGCCGCTGTTCGAGCTCACCGACGCGGTACTGTGCACCGACGGGCCGGCGAGGACCCTGGTGGACCTGGCGCTCGCGCCCGAGCACCGGCGCGGGCACGGCGCTATATACGGCGCGCTTCCTGGGATCCCACAGTGGCCAGAGCCGGCCGAACTGGCAGGGGAGCCTGTCGAGGCTGCGGGCCGGCTTGCGGACGTAGGCCGGCCCGCAGCCGCAGATCCTGCCGTCAGTCTCGCGGCGCAGGCTGACGCCGAGTACCTTCTTGCCGATCGTCTGGCAGGTGGAATTCTCCTTGAATAGCTGGAAGAAGCTCATGATGACCGCGCACGCGGTGCCGACGATGAAGAGGGCGTCGGGTTCGGCCGTGTTTGGCGCGGCGGTGGTGGCGAGGTCGACGAAGCCCGGGCGCTGGACGGAAACGAGGACGACGCGTGGCAGAGCGGAGCAGCACACAATATCCGGTAGGCGGATTCTCCGTCTTCGGGACACCTGCACCGGAGGGTGTCACACCGCATTGCCCCCGGCCGGGCTGGCGGAACGAACCTCGGCCAGGGGGAATCATTATCAGGGACGTGCCTGATGTCAGTCGAGGATGTCGGGGATTGGTTCGGTGTTGCTGCGCTGGAGGGCGGTCTTGGATCCGGCGGCCGGCCCGAGGGCCCAGTCGGAGAGGGCCATGGAGTCCATGTAACGCTCTTCGTCGTTGAGCAGGACCCCGATGATGGTCTTGCCGTTGCGGGTGACGGAGAAGACGAGGCATTTGCCGGCAGGGGTGGTGGTGCCGGTCTTGATGCCCATGGCACCCGGGTACGCGTAGCCGGTGGGGCGGGGCTGGATCAGGAGGTTGGTGTTGCTCCAAGTGGCGAGCGTCGAGGTGCCGCCGGTGCTGTATGTGGTGGTCTTCACCAGGGTCTGGAACAGTGTGTTGGTCATGGCGTGTTGGGTGAGCTTCGCGAGGTCCCGCGGGCTGGCGAGGTTGTTGCCGGTCGGCGAGATGCCGTCGAAGGAGTCGAAGACGGTGTTGGCCATGCCGAGGTCCTTGGCCTTGGTGTTCATCTTCGCGATGAAGTCCGCGGTGCGGGCCGCCGTGGTCGAGCCCGTACCGAACGTGTCCGCGAGGGCGTACGAGGCGTCGCTGCCCGACGGCAGCATCGTTCCGTAGAGCAGCTGACGGACCGTCGGGGTGGCCCCCGCCTTGAGCTGGGCGGAGCTCGCGCCCTTGAGGTAGACGTAGTCGAGGTACTCCTGCTTGACGGTGACCTTTTGGTCGAGATTGAGGCCCGGCAGGGTGGCAACGACCATGGCGGTCATGATTTTGGTGGTGCTGGCCATGGGGCGCTTGGTGTCGGCGTCCTTGGCCATGAGGGTGGCACCGTTGGTGCCGTCGATCACGATCGCTCCGGCCGCGGTGAGCGTCGGGGCCGGCGTCGCATGCGCTGGAGCCGTGGCCGTGAGCAGGGCTCCGGTGGCGATGGTTACTGCGAGTGCGCCCCGGGCGCGTCGCATCAGGGTGGAGATCACTTAAGTCCTTGAGTGTGTGTTGAAACTGGTGGGGAGGCAGCGCAGCGGCGCCTCCCCACCAGGGAGATCGTGCGACCGGCTTTTCGGCGGTCGAGGCGAACCGGACGTCAGGGGTCGATCCCGGGCACGGGCGTTAGGGGGTGTCGGCCCGCGCTGCTTCCTGGGAAGCCCCGGCCAGGTGCGGCGGCGGGCTGCCGGGCTAGGAGTTGTCGTCAAAGTGTCACGCCCACATCAGGAGCGACGCGAGGGTGACGGCTGCTTGGTAGGACTGGGCGGTCTTGTCGTACCTGGTCGCGATGCCGCGCCACTGTTTGAGCCGGTTGAAGCACCGTTCCAC
>NZ_JBEXPG010000122.1:0-8126 GCF_040611935.1 Streptomyces sp. NPDC006512
GTGGAACGGTGCTTCAACCGGCTCAAACAGTGGCGCGGCATCGCGACCAGGTACGACAAGACCGCCCAGTCCTACCAAGCAGCCGTCACCCTCGCATCACTCCTGATGTGGGCGTGACACTTTGACGACAACTCCTAGGGTCTGTTGCGTAAGTAGATCTTGTTCGTTGATGAACATCTGTGCGGGACGTGGTGATCTGACGAACGGCCAGTGGGCCCGGCTTGAGCCGTTGCTGCCGACGGGCATCAAGCCGGGTCGTCCGCAGGTGTGGACGAGGCGGCAGCTGATAGACGGCATACGGTGGCGGACCCGGACCGGCGCTCCATGGCGTGACGTGCCGGAACGTTATGGGCCGTGGGACCAGGTCTGCGACCTGTTCCGGCGCTGGCAGCGAGACGGAACCTGGGCCGGGATCCTCACCCGGCTCCAGCTCCTGGCCGAGGCAGACGCGAAGGGTCTGATCACCTGGGTAGTGAACGTCGACTCCACCGTCTGCCGTGCCCATCAGCACGCCGCCGGCGCGGCGAAAGGGGGGATCTCCAGAAGGAGCCGCCTGGTGGAGTGTTCGTCGAGCCGGCCGATCACGGCCTCGGACGGTCCCGCGGTGGGCTGACGAGCAAGATCCACCTTGCCGTCGAGCAGGGACAGAAGCCGCTGTCTGTGGTGATCACGGCCGGGCAGCGGGGGGATTCCCCGCAGTTCGAGCCGGTCCTGGAGGCGATCCGGGTGCCCAGGCAAGACTCGGGCAGGCCGCGCAAGCGTCCGGACCGGGTCCGGGCCGACAAGGCCTACGACTCTCGCAGTAACCGCTCCTACCTGCGTAGACGCGGGATCAAGGCCACCATCCCCGTCCCGGCGGACCGGGTCCGCAAACCGACTCAAACGCGGATCGCGCGGCGGGCGGCCGCCGAAGTTCGACAAGGACGACTACAAGCAGCGGCACGCGGTCGAGTGCGGGATTAACCGCCTCAAGCGCCACCGGGCCGTCGCCACCAGATACGACAAACTCGCCGTCCACTACGAAGCGACTGTACTGGTCGCAGCCATCAACGAATGGCTGTGACCAGCACAGTCGCGACAGAACTAGTCACCGATGAACTCCAGATACCGGCGCGTTCCCTGCGCGACGACCTGGCACAAGTCCCGGACCTCTTGGACCCACTGGCCACCGCGCTCGACCGGTAGCTGCTCAAGTTCCGCCAGCAGACTGGGTATCTGCCGCTGGTTGAAGACCACGTCCCGATAAGGGTCCAGTGCGCCGAGCATCGGGAAGACCGATCGGTCTACCGTCGCGAGCAAAGAGAACCAGTCGAGCCCGCATCCGGCCCTGGCCACTACGTCACCGCTCCCACCGCACACGCGCATATTGATCACCTGGGGAGCCTACCGACGCCCACCTCAGGCCGACGAACCAATATGCAAGGGCCGTGACATCCTCCCAGGTCCAGGAGTTTCCCAAGGAGACCGACGAGTCGATGTTCGCTTCGCAACGAGAATGGTGATGGCGCCTTCGAGCGCCACCCACAGGCCTGAGCTCACCGATCTCCAGTATCTCGCGAGCCACTTTCGCAACAGACCCTAGGCCCTCCGGAGCACCGTTCTCCCGCTGGCGAGCAGGAGAGCACAGTGGGCGCTGCCGCAGCTGCAGGCGGCGTTGGGGCGGGCGCCGACGAGGCGGCCGTGGGCCTTGATGTGCTCGGCGGCGAAGCCGCGCATGCTCGCGGCGTCCTTCGAGCGGGGCGGCATCCGGCACGCTTCGGTGCTGCAGGTGACGGCCACGGTGTGATCGGCGGTGGCCGGTGAGGCGGACTGTCCAGGTCCGTCCCGGCACGCGTGCTCCGGGCATCAGGGTCAAGTCGGGATCCCGTCGTTGGGCTGATCCGTGCCAGCGTTGTGCCGGGTTCGTACAGGGGGGCGCCGTGCCGAGGGGGATGTCCCCATGGGCGGCGGGGCGCTCTGGTTCAGAGCGCGCGCAGGACGGCGACTACCTTGCCGAGGATAACGGCGTCGTCGCCGGGGATCGGCTGATGCGCCGCGTTGTGCGGCATGAGCCAGGCCCAGCCGTTCTCGCGGCGCAGCCGCTTGACGGTGGCTTCGCCGTCCAGCATGGCGGCGACTATGTCGCCGTGGTCCGCGCTGTCGGCCTTCCTCACGGTGACGATGTCGCCGTCGCAGATGGCAGCGTCGATCATGCTGTCGCCGACCACCGGAAACCGACGGGTTCCCTGAATCTCGCATCACTGTCGCCCGGAACCTGTAGGAGAGGTGCCCGCACGGAGGCAACTCTGCTACAGGTTTGCAAAGTGACACCGAGGGGGCTGCGGTTATCCCGGTCGCTGCCGCGCTGATTCGGTAAGCCATCGTCTGGGCCAGACGTTTCGGCCTGCCCCCCGTTGTCGGTGCCCCCTGCGAGGATCACCGGCATGGAGATCCAACATGCCGACTGGCTGAACTTCCTGACGCAGTGGAGCGAGGAGTGGGCGGACTCGCACGGGCACGTTGAGGAGCTGAGCCCCGACGACGTCGCAGCACGGCGGGGCAGATGGCTCGGCACCGCTCCCGCCACCGCGGCAGACATCACCGAGATGGAGGACCGGCTCGGCCGCGCGATGCCGCCCTCCTACCGGGAGTTCCTGCGGGTGAGCAACGGCTGGTCACATGCCGGCGCCTTCGTGTGGAAGCTGGCTGGCACGGGTGAGGCGCACTGGCACGACGATGCGATGGGCCTCGGTGAGGATTTCGATGAGTACTGGGCCGAGGAGGACAACCCTGAGGAAGTGCGGGCGCAGGTGGGTCTGTGGTCCCGGGCGCTGCAGTTGGACGTCGAGTCGGACATGACCTTCGTGCTGCTTGACCCGCAGGATGTGGGGCCGGACGGCGAGTGGGCGGTGCGGGTGTGGGCGTCTTGGCGGGCCAACGGGGACCCTGAGCGGTATCCGTCGTTCGCGGCGTTCATGATCGCCATGCACCAGGAGTTCCACAGGCACCCGCCCGGCCGGGACGGGGAGGACGGGCCCGCATTCGTCAACAGCACGACCCGCGCCCAGGACGCCGCCGTGGTCCGGGCCCGGGCCGCTGCACTGCGCGGTCGCCACGAGGAGGCGGCAGCCTTGCTGGCGGAAGCCCAGAAGTACGGCCGGCCGTACGCACGCGAACTCCTGGAACAGATAGCGCAGCTGGAGGGCTCGCGCGGGTACGGGGTCCTGCCGCCGCACCCCGACAACCCCCGCTTCCTCAGTGAGCAGCTCCCCCTGAAAGCCGCCGATCTGCTCAACAGCGGCCGGCCCGCGGAAGACTGGCACTACTCCGACCCCAAGATCTTCCCCGATACCGCGCGGGCCGCGGCCGACATCCAGCGCGCCGTACGCGAGGGGACGTACCGCTACCGGCCTGGCGGAGTGTTCGGCGAGGCCGTTCACGAGGCCCGCGAGCAGGCCCGCTGGGGCGACACCGACGCCGCCTGGCAGATCCTGCGTGCCGCGATCCCCTCGTGGGAGCCGCTCGGCCCGGGCCACATCGCACCGATGGGCCTGCTCGCCGACCCCCTGCTCGCCCCTGTCCTGACCGTCGAACGGCGCCTCGAAATCCTGCGGACCCCACACGGCGGAGAGAGCGGCCCGGCCCCGGCCCCCGCCGGCGACCGGAACCCCGACGGACTGTCCTGGCTCGCCCGGCCCGGCGCGCTGCGCCCCTGGCAGACATCGGCCAGCAACTACCGGATGATCCTCGTCGAAGGAGTAGCCCCGGACGAGCTGCCCGCGCTGCTCGGCTCAGAGCCTGGCACGGTGCTCTCCCCGCCCCTGCGGCAATGGGATGTCACCCGGCACCACCGACCCGACCAGCACGTCTTCTCCAGCTACGACGACAAGCCACTGCTCAGCGTCGGCCGTGCCGGGCCGGACTGGAGCTTCGCCTTCGAACAGGACCCTTCCGCCCGGTTCAACACCGAACGCTTCCTCTCTCCCGCGCCGGCCGCCTCGGCAGGTGGCGGTCGGGCGATCGTGATCTGGCACGAGTGGCACCAGGACACACCGCTCTTCCACGTGTCGGCCGCCGAGGGCGGCACACTGCGCTACGCGTTCACCATGCGCGCCGGGACGCTCAACGCCACCGTCGGCGACGTACCTGCCGAACTGACCTCGCCCGCGCTCGGGTTCGATGCCCCCGACGCGGACGGCCAGGCCGCAGCGGCGGCCCGCGCCCTGGATGCCATCACCCTGCTTCACGGAGTCACCGTGCCCCGCCTCGCCCTCACCGAGGGCAGGCTGCACACCTTCGAGTCACTCTCCTGGAGCCGCCCACCCGGCCCCGGAGAGACATACGTGACGATCAGCATCAGCTGACCCCAGTGGAACCCTGCCTGTGCGAAGCCATCCTGTTTCGGCTCACGAAAGGCAGCAGCGCAGGCTCAGCGAGCTGAGCGTGAAGAAGGCCCTACGGGCACGTGAGGCCCCCGCGAAGCCCGTCTCGGCGTCCGGGCCGGGCACGGGCAGCGGGGCGTTCCGGCAAGGCCTTGCGGCGCTGGCGCAGTACGTCGCGCGGGAAGGCCGGCTGCCTGGGCGCGGCGTCGTCCAGGTCCTGCCCAACGGGACCGAACACCGCACCGGGATCTGGATCGGAAACGTCAAGGCCCGCCGCGACCGACTCCACCCGGCGCAGCTCGCCGCGCTCGCCGAACTCGGCGTCGACTGGGCAAGCTGATCACTCGCAGCCACGCGAGTCGACCTCGTGGCTGCGTAAGTGCACTTACGGAGGTCCGCTTAGGTGGCCCCTGTGCACGAGGCTCTCGCGAGGGCACAGAGACGGCGGTGTGAAGTCACCCGTGACCGCGTGGAGGTGCGCCTTCAACCCGCCGGGCGCGGAGGCCGGGACCAACGGACGGGGTGACCGTCAGGGCCGTCGGTGAGCCAGGAGCCGTCGCCCAAGGGCTCCAGTTCGTACGGGTTGGTCATCTCGACGGCGATCTCACCGCCGACCATGCCCGTGTTCACGTCGACCAGGTGGTGGCGGAACCACTCCTCGCCCTCGCCCTCGCTCTCACCACCCAGTGTGACGACGGCCGTTTCCGGGGTCAGGTAGCCACCGCACCATTCCACGAACGCCTCTTCCGGGTCATATCCGAAGGCCTCGACGGAGAGAGTGAAAAGCTGGTCCCCGCTGGGGTGGCGGTGGAAGGCGACATCCTGCTGGCCGTGGTCGACGGTCATGAACTGCTGACCGTCGGGCGCCAGGTCGATCAGGCAACGGTCCCACCACGGGTACGTCACGAACTCCACCTCGCCGTTCGCCCCGGCCGTACCCCGGAGAACGACGGCACCGTCCTGGCCCTCACCGACGTCGAGGTAGATGCTGCCGTCCACGGGGTGGACGTGGTGGCCGGCGCCGTGCCCGACCGTCTCCAGTTCCCGGCGCGCGAGGACCATCCCGCTGTCGATGTCGTACACGACCCATTGGTCTCCCCCGCGTCCTGCCATCGCGTCCGGGCGGTAGACCCACACAGTCCGGCCGCCCCGGGACAGCACGCAGCCGGGCCGGTGACCGTGGAGCACATCGGAGTGCGGTTCGAAGTCCGACGCCCACACCAGGTCGCCGGCGCGCGTAAGGCAGACAACCCCGTTCAGGGTCGTGTACACGACGCGCTCCAGATCGGGCTGGACCGCCGACTCCACGACCTCGTCGCCGGCCCGCGGCTGGAACACCGCGGCGGGTTCCAGCGTCCCGAATGCTCCGGAGTCCGTCAGATCGGCACGGATCTGCCCGTCGCGGTGTCGCGTGATGACCTTCGGAGGGGGCGCAGGAATCATCCGCTGAGGCTAACGCCCAGCTCCGGCCGACGGAGAGACAGGGTAGCAGCGGCCTGGCTGTCGTCGGCGCACATCTAACCCTCTCCCGAGGCCCTGCACAACACCGTCGAAGCCTTGGCCACCGAAGAACGCGCCGCGCCATGGACGGCCTGCCCTGGATGGCTTGCGTCCGCCGCATGCTCCACCCGGATGAGCCCGACCGCACAGCGACAACCCCTGGGCCCCACAGCCCTGAGCGACGAGTGGTCGGCGCCGGCCCTTGAGCACGTCGCCCGTACGTCTGCTCGCGTTCTGTGCATCGCAGTTGTCCGTCGGAGCCGCTACCGCGCTCGGTCACAGCCGGGTCGAGGGCGGCGAGCGGGGAGCCGGGGTTGGTAGTGCGTAGGTGAATCCAGTGCTCGGCGGGGAATTCGTAGACGCCATAGGCTCGTCCTCGCAGCGAGTCGACCTTCGCGACCGTCGACTGCGGACGAAGGTCACCAAGGGGGCCGGCTCCCGATCCGCGCCCTGACCAACGTCTTCAAGCTCGTCGAGTCCGCCCAGGCCCGCTGGCAAGCCGTGAACGCACCCCGCCTCGTCGCCCTCGTCCGCGCCGGGGGCCACTTCGAACGCGGCCAGCTTGTCGAACGCCCTGAGATCATGGCGGCGTGACGATGACTCCAGCGGAAGCACCCAGCCCAGAGGTCCAGATCGTGCAGGTGGATGCCACTGGCACCGCACTCCTGGCTGTCGTCGTGCGATGCCTGACGACCACGCGGCTGGGCACGCGCTTTCGCTGCACCAGTCCGGACGGACAAGCCGTCGATCTGGTACTGGCGGAGATTCGCCGCTACGCCCACGTACCCGTCGACGAGGTGGACCCGCCTCACGGCGCCCGCCTCCTCCTCACCGGTGCAGGAGCGGAC
The DNA here is from genome assembly GCF_040611935.1 of Streptomyces sp. NPDC006512. Lineage (NCBI taxonomy): Bacteria > Bacillati > Actinomycetota > Actinomycetes > Kitasatosporales > Streptomycetaceae > Streptomyces > Streptomyces sp. NPDC006512. The sequence goes on from NZ_JBEXPG010000122.1 coordinate 6,710, forward strand.
GATCTCCGTTTCAAGCCCGGGGACGTCCTGCGGGGCACTAACCCGACCCCCTGATCAAGCATCAGTCCACAGGTCCTGACAATTACTCGGAACAGCGGATCGCCGCTGGTGCGAACACCCGCCCGCGGCACCGCCTCGGCCACGTGGCCGAGGCGAGACGGACTGACAGCTCCACGACCCGCGCAGCGCGCCGGCACAGGCTGTTCAGCGGGCGCCGAGGTAGCGGAGACAAGCCACGACGAGACCGACAGCCCTCCCGGCCGCCGTGACCGGCGCGGCGAGGGGGCACCCCCGCCACTCCACGAGCTCTGCGTCGTCGGGGTCGGCAGGCTGGGGCATCCGTGCCTGCGGGAGTGACTGGCGCGCTCGCTTGATCCGCAGCACCGCAGGAGCCGCCATCATCGCCACGAGCGCCAAGACGCGCAGGCGAGCCTTGACACCCTGACGCAGACGAGCGGCTGACCCGCTCGATCAGCCTTCGGGCGGTGGTGCCGCGTCGGCTCGGGCCGCAGCCTTCACGGCCTGCTCCACCTCGTGCCGCGGCGTGCCAGTCTCCTTCGCGTACGCGGCCACGGCCGCTTGGACGGTCTCGACCGCGTCCAGCCAAGGCTTCCATCCCTCCGCACTGTAGTCGCGGGTGGTGGCCTGCTGCCGCGCCATGTCGGCCTCGCGCTGAAGCTGGACAAGATGCTCGGGTAGTTCAATGGGCATCGCGTGATCCTAAAGTCCGGCGACCGGCTCGCCTCCGGGACCCACAGCCCACGTTTTCAAGGCAGCCGTTCCGCCACTCCATCAGCGCACTAGCGACGCGCGAAAGGCGGATCGCCCCCGCCAACCTAGCGTGGGGCGCCGGGTACCCGGCGCCCCACGCTAGTGCTGTGACCGGGAAGGTTCGCCAAGTTGGCGGGTCACTCCTGCTCGGAGGCAGCGGCAATGTGTGGGCGGCAGAGGTCGGCGGCCCGTGAGGGGGGGGTTGTGCAGTGCATCGCTGTAGAGCCGCGTCTCACGAGCGGCTCGGTCGAGGGACCTCCAGAAGCTGAGTGGCAGGTCGAGGTCATCACCGAGTTCGGCCAGGCAGTCGAAGGCGAGTTCCAGCTCGTTGTGCTCAAGGAACTCCAACGTTGCTGAGAGATCGATGCCGGGCAGGCCCGCGAGATGGGCCCACGCGGCTTCCAGGTGCCCACGGGTCTGGTTCCAGCTGGCCTGACAAGCCTCACTGGCGTCAGTGTTGCCGGTGCCGTCAGAACGGTCACGCGACTTTCAGCTGGCGCCCGCCCCAGCTTCCGATGCCCCCTCGTCCGGACTTGATGACCACATGGTCGCCTAGGCACTGTCTTCAAAGGGTTCTGATGGGGGATCATGTGCCGCATGGTGCGTCGTCATGAACTGTCGGATCTGGAGTGGGAAGCGTTGTCCG
>NZ_JBEXPG010000123.1:0-8119 GCF_040611935.1 Streptomyces sp. NPDC006512
GGAACCGCCCGCCGCGGCGGCGGCCGCGCCGGCCCCGCTCGCGGCCACGGCCCCACCGGCCACCACCCCGGCCGCCTTCGCCGCGTACCCGGCGGCGAACCACCCGATGACCGCGACCGGCAGCAGCGCGGGAATGCCCGCGTTGACGTCCTTGAGCTCCCCGGCGGCGAGACGGCACTTGGCGCACTCCTCCAGGTGCTTGCGCAGCCCCCGCTCGGCCCGCACCCGCAGCCCGCCCCGGGCATAGGCGCCCAGCCGGTCCGCGTACCGCGCGCAGTCCCCGCCCTCACTCAGCGCGGAACTCACGTGCGCCTGGAGGTAGGCCTGCTTGAGGCCCTCCCGGGCCCGGCTGGCCAGCACCGCCGTCGCATTGGCGCTGAGCCCGAACAACGGGGCGATCGCGCTCGGCGAGGCCTCCTCGACGGTGGTGTGCCACAGCACGGCCTGCCACCGCTCGGGCAGGCTCCGGAAGGCCTGCATGGCCAACGACTGCTCGGCCTCGTGCATCGCCCGTACGTCGGCGCCCAGTTCGAGCGTGTCGGTCCCGCCCAGCCCGGCAGCGCTCTCGGCACCGGTGGCCGCCTGCTCCGCGAACAGCGCGAAGTCCTCGACCAGGTGCTCCCGCTTGGCGGTCTTCGCCCATGCCGCGGCGACCCGCCGCACGGTGGTGAGCAGATAGGCGCGTACGGACTGGTCCGGCCCGGCCCCGCCGCGCACCGCCTGGAGCGTCCGGGCGAACACCTCGGCGGTCAGGTCGTCGGCGGTGTGACCGTCGCGGCAGCAGGTGCGGGCGTAGCGCCGTACGGCATCGGCGTGCCGGCGGAACAGTTCCTCGTAGGCGCCGTCGTCACCGCCGCGCATCCGGACGACCAAGTCCGCATCGGACGGGGGCAGATCGGCACCCCCCGCCACCGGGGCGGCATGCCGGCCGCGTGGTTCGCGCTGGGCCGGGACCTGGCGGGCGGGCAGGCTGCCCGACTCGACCTCGCCACCGGCACCACCGCGAGACTCGTCCCGCCCGTCAACGTTCATCGCGGAAGCCTCCGCACGCCACACTCAACCGGTACACCGATCCAGCGTGTCACACGGCGAAGGCACCCCGGTCCGCTCCGCGCACCATCCACTCATCCGGGCAAGGCTCGGCGAATCGCCGTCCAGATCCTCACCCGTTCGAGCGACCTCCTGTTCGAGGAACCCCCTTGACGGACGGCACCTCCCGCCCACCTCGGCGGACCCACACCCCCGGCCGCCGCCGAACCGGCACCGCGCCCGAAGGCCGGCCCCGGCCCGACGACGTCCCGGGTACAGGACCCCGAAGGGCTACTCCCCGAACCGGCTCACGCCGTCCGGGAGCGCAGCCCCTCGAGCAGGATGTCGAGCAGCCGGGCCGAAGCCGCGGCCTGCTGGGCCGGGTCCGGCAGCGCGGGCGCCGCGGTCGCGATGACCAGCAGCACATCGGCCACCGTGACATCGGCACGCAGCTCGCCGGCCTCCCGGGCGCGGTCCACCAGACGTCCGACGACCTCCAGCAGCGCACCCGCGCCGGAGTCGTCCGCGATCTCGTCCTCGACGGAGCTCCGCGCACCCACGACCCGCAGGTCGGGCGCCCCGCCCACGACGGCCTGGCGCTGGTGCGGCACTCGGGCCGCCGCCTCCTCGGCCGCGTCCTCACCCTCCGCGTTGACCCGCAGGACCTGCGGCGGCAGCAGCCGGCCCGCCCCGGAGGCCACGGAGGTGCGCAGGAAGCGCGACAGCGCCTGCCACGGCTCCTCCTCCTGGCCCAGTGCGGACTTGGCCTGCTCGGTCAGCCGGGCGGTCTCCTCCTCGGCTATGCGGCGGACCAGGACGTCCTTGCTCGGGAACCGCCGGTAGACGGTGCCGACGCCGACGCGCGCGCGGCGCGCCACGTCCTCCATCGGAGCCCCGTAGCCCAGCTCGCCGAATACCTCGCGGGCCGCGCGCAGGACGTGTTCGAGGTTGCGCTGGGCGTCGACGCGCAGCGGCGTCGAACGGCCCACCCCGTGGGTCGTCGTGCCTGCCATCACGCGGCCGCCGCTCTCGGCAGACAGAGCGGTGGCAGAACCATGGAAATCGGAAATGTGCATGTGTATCCCCCGGTAATCATTTGTCTCCCCCCGGAGACACTCCCCGCCTTCGTGTCGAGGGGGGCCACGGTCACGAGGGCCCCGGTCCTACTCCTCGACGAGATACGAACATAGTTGAGCCAGAGTCAATTCAGAAGAGGCAGCCCCGGACCGAGCGCCGCCCGATCGGAGCATTCACCCCCACATTTTCCCCGGAAGCCTCCGGAATCATCCCCTCCGCACCCCCTGACCTGCGGACCTGCACCCCGAGCCCAACCCGTCGGCAGACCCGTCACGGCACCCCCACCGGTCACACAATTTGACGGGCCTGTGGACAAACTCCCAGCCACGTTGCGTCATGGGGTGGTGAAGGCTGCTAACTCCCGGGGCGACGCACCCGGTACCCCGCCCCGCACGCGCATCCTCGTCGTCGGCGGTGGATACGTCGGCATGTACACGGCCCTGGGCCTCCAGCGGAAGCTGAGATCCGGCGAGGCCGAGGTCACGGTGGTCACCCCCGAGCCGTACATGACCTACCAGCCCTTCCTCCCGGAGGCCGCCGCCGGCTCGATCTCCCCCCGCCACGTCGTCGTACCGCTCCGCCGCGTCCTCGACCGCTGCCGCATCGTCATCGGCGAGGCCCGGCGCATCGACCACGCCAAGCGCACCGCGACCGTCACCACCCTCGCCACCGCCGAGGAGGGCACCGGCGACATCGAGATCGAATACGACGAGATCGTCCTCGCACCCGGATCCGTCTCCCGCACCCTCCCCATCCCCGGCCTCGCCGACTACGCCATCGGGTTCAAGACCGTCGAAGAGGCCATCGGCCTGCGCAACCACGTCATCGAGCAGATGGACATCGCCTCCTCCACCCGCGATCCGGCGATCCGCGACGCCGCCTTGACCTTCGTCTTCGTCGGCGGCGGATACGCGGGCGTCGAGGCCCTCGGCGAACTCGAGGACATGGCCCGCTACGCCGCCCGGTACTACCACAACGTCAAGGCCGAGGACATGAAGTGGGTGCTGGTCGAGGCCAGCGACCGGATCCTCCCCGAGGTGGGCCCGGAAATGGGCACCTACACCGTCCGCGAACTGCGCCGCCGCAACATCGACGTACGGATGGAGACCCGCCTCGAATCCTGCGAGAACCGCGTCGCCGTCCTCAGCGACGGCTCCCGGTTCCCGACCCGCACCATCGTCTGGACCGCCGGCGTCAAACCTCACCCCGTCCTCGCCGCCTGCGACCTCCCCAAGAACGAACGCGGCCGCCTCGCCTGCACCTCCTTCCTCACCGTCAAAGGCGTCGAACACGCCTGGGCCGCCGGCGACGCCGCCGCCGTCCCCGACATCACCGCCCCCGAACCGGGCCGCGAATGCGCCCCCAACGCCCAGCACGCCGTCCGCCAGGCCAAGCGCCTCGCCGACAACCTCGTGGCCGCCCTGCGCGACGAGGTCCTCACCGAGTACGCCCACAAGTACGCCGGCTCCGTCGCCTCCCTCGGCCTCCACAAGGGCGTCGCCCACATCTACGGCCGCAAGATCAAGGGCTACCCCGCCTGGTTCATGCACCGCGCCTACCACCTCAGCCGCGTCCCCACCTTCAACCGCAAAATGCGCGTCCTTGCGGAATGGACCCTCTCAGGTCTGTTCAAGCGGGAGATCGTCTCCCTAGGCTCACTCGAACACCCCAGGGCAGAATTCGAACTCGCCGCAGGCGGAGGCCCGGCACACCCCAAGCCCCGCCCCGCCCCCGACCCCCCGCAGGACAGCCAGGGCTGACGTTGTCAGTGCGGTCCGCCACACTGGACGTGTGACCATAGGTGCACTCACACCTGCACAGAGTGACCTTGCGCCGGGTGACACCGTCCAGAGACCGACCACGAGCGACACAGCGACCACTTGCGACACCACGAGGCCTGAACGCAGTGAACTTCACGCGCTGGAGCGCCCGGTTTCCCGGAACGCAGCGCCGCGCCGCCGCCCGGAACGAACACGCCGCCGCCCAGGCCAAGAGGGGCGAAGGCTCCGTCCCGGCAGCCCGCGGCGCCGCCGCCCACCCCACGCTCCCACCGGAGGACGCCCCGGCCGACGCCACCGTCTCCGGCACCGGAACGGCACCGCTCGCCGCCACCCCCGCCCTCGACGAGCTCTCCGCACGCGAGGTCCTCGGCCTGCTCCCGGCCCTCGTCGCGCTCGTCCACGGCCCCGAACACCGCGTCGCCTACGTCAACGACGCCTACACCTCCGGCTTCGGCCCCCGCTCCACCGGCGCCCCCGCCCACGAGGCCCTCCCCGAACTCGGCGAGCTCGGCCTCCTCGAACTCCTCGACCAGGTCCAGCGCAGCGGCAAGCCCCGTACGGCCAAGAACCGCACCGCACCCGGCGGCGGCAGCTCCTACACCGTGACCTGCACCCCGGTCGACTTCCCCAAGACCGCCGCCGACGGCGCGACGGAGCCCCACCACACCGGGATCCTCGTCCACCTCGCGGACGTCACCGACCACGCCGAAGCCGTCGACCGGCTGCGCGCCAGCGAACGCCGCCAGCGCGAGGCCGCCGTCACCCTCCAGCGCTCCCTCCTCCCCCAGGAGCTCGAACAGCCCGACGACCTCCGCATCGCCGCCACCTACCAGCCCGGCGGCACCGAAGCCGCCGTCGGCGGCGACTGGTACGACGTCATCACCCTCGGCGCCGGCCGCACCGCCCTCGTCATCGGCGACGTCATGGGCCGCGGCGTCCGCGCCGCAGCCGTCATGGGCCAACTCCGCACCGCCGTCCGCGCGTACGCCCGCCTCGACCTGCCCCCGCACGAGGTCCTCCAGCTCCTCGACGGCCTCGCCGCCGAGATCGACGCCAGCCAGATCGCCACCTGCGTGTACGCCGTCCACGACCCCAACGAGGGCCTCCTCGCGTACGCCTCCGCAGGCCACCTCCCGATCCTGGTCCGCGACGAGGACGGCACCGTACGCCGCGCCGCCGACCCCACCGGCCCGCCGCTCGGCACCGGCGGCTGGCTGCACACCTCGGGCACCATCGCCCTCGGCCCCGGCTCCACCGCCGTCCTCTACACCGACGGCCTGGTCGAGCGCCGGGGCGAGGACATCGACGAAGGCGTGGCCACCCTCGAACGCGCCCTCTCCGGCGCCCAGGGCACCCCCGCCGTCGTCTGCGACCGCCTGATGCGCGCCCTCGGCGTGGACGCCGACCACGACGACGACGTCGCCGTGATGGTCCTCCAGCAGCCCGCCCGCACCGGCGCCGACGCCGAGCTCTTCCACAACGCCGCCCTGGAACTCCTCGGCGGCATCGAGGCAGCCCCGCGCGCCCGCGCCTTCGCCCAGGGGGTCCTCGCCTCTTGGCGGTTCCCGGTCGAGCTGTGCGACCTCGGCGTCCTCGCGGCCAGCGAACTCGTCGCGAACTCCCTCCAGCACGGCACCCCGCCCATGCGGCTGCGGCTGCGCCGCACCGACCGCCGCCTGATCGTCGAAGTCACCGACGGGGACGACCACCTCCCGCGCCGCCGCCGCGCCGAACCCGCCGACGAGACCGGCCGCGGCATCTCCATCGTCGCCACCATCGCCTCGTCCTGGGGCTCCCGCCGTACCCCGGGCGGCGGCAAGGCCGTCTGGTGCGAGTTCGCCCTCCCGGACAAGTAGCCGCACACGGGGAAGGCCCCGGTCCACAGGACCGGGGCCTTCCCCTTCTCACATCCACATCCGTACGCCTACACGTGCGCGGGCTCCGGAGCGACGGCCTTCGCGGCGCCGACGGCCGGCCCGCCCTGCGCCACGACCCTGCTCAGCGACGGGTTGTCCTGCACCGGGCTCAGCTGCCTGCCGAGCCGCAGCGCCAGCCCGGCGATCCCCAGCGAAACCACCGCGAACAGCCCGATGTAGAGCATCGGGATCCCCGCACCCAGCGGCACGCCGAGCGGCCCGAGCGCCAGCGCCATCTGCTTCACCAGGGCGAACGCCGAGTTGTACTGCCCGACCGAACCCTCCGGGGCCAGATCCGCCACCAGCGGCGCCAGCGTCGGAGACAGCATGGCCTCACCGATGCCGAACAGCGCGTACGTCGTGACGAACGCGGCGGCCGCCATCGTCGCGCTGCCGTGCCCCAGCCCCGAGAACCCGGCGATCACCCACGCCACCGTCCAGATCAGCCCGACCAGCGCGATGACCCGCGACCGGCGACGCTTCTCCACGAGCCGCAGCACCACGAACTGGGCGACGACGATCGCACCCGTGTTGGCGGCCAGCGCGAACCCGAGGGTGGAGGGGGAGATCCCGGCGGCCTCGGTACCGAAGGCGGCCAGACCCGACTCGAACTGTCCGTAACAAGCGAAGAAGAGCACGAAGCCCAGCACGCACAGCTGCACCATCGCCTTGTGGCGGAGCAGCCGCTTCCAGCCGCTGCCGCCCGCCTGGGCGGCGTCCTTCTGCGGCATGGCCTCCTTGAGGCCCGCCACCTGCGGCATCCGCACGGTGGCGATGACCGCCGCCAGGACCAGGAACATCACGGCCTCGATGCCGAACAGCAGGGTGAAGCTGCCGGGCCGGCTCTCGTCGACGATCTGACCGCCGACGAGCCCGCCGATGCCGAGCCCCAGGTTCTGCATGAAGAACTGCAGGGCGAAGGCACGCGTACGGGTCGACGGGGTCGAGCACCACACGATCATCGTGGCGAGCGCCGGCTGCATGACGGCCTGCCCCGCACCCAGCGCCAGTGCGGACAGCAGGATCGGCACGATCCCCGTCGACAGCCCGAGCGCGAGCGCGCCCGCCGACGCGGCGACGGCCGCACCCATGACCACGGGGACGGGCCCCCGCCGGTCGATGACCCGACCGGTGAAGGGCAGCGCGACGAGGGCGCCCAGCGCGAACGCCACGAACGCGCTCGTGGCGGCCATGGAGCCCAGATCTCGCACCTGCGCCACGTAGATGTAGAGGAACGGAACCGTGAAGCCGATGCCGAACGCGGTCAGCGCGTTCCCGGCCTGGATCCGCCGCATCGCAGCGCCCATCACCTTGGTCACTTTCACCACCTTGATTGCTGAAGCCTGAAGACTTCATCCCTAAACTTAGATGCTTAACTCTACACATCGAAGGAGTTAGACGCCAATGGGTTCGTGCCATACTTCGACGCATGGGTGACACCCCCGACGGCACTACGCCCGTCCACGAGCCGAGCCTCGATGAGCAGATCGCCGTCTACCAGCGCGAGTTCCAGGACCTCGACCCCCAGGTCGAGAAGGTGGTGTCGGCGCTGAGCCGCCTGAACCGCCGCATGAACGTCGCGTACGGGCGCCAGACCGCGGCCCTCGGCATCAGCAACGCGGAGTGGGAGGTCCTCAAGGCCCTCGTCATCTCCGGAGCCCCTTACCGGATGGGCCCGAGCGAGCTCGCGAAGCAGCTGGGCCTCACGCCGGCGGCGATGACCCACCGGATCGACCGCATGACGGCGGAGGGCCTGGTGACCCGTGAGCGCGACGAGTCCAACCGGGTCCGCGTGATCGTGGAGCTGACGGACGAGGGCCGCAGCAAGTGGCTCGACGCGATGCGCGCGGCGACCGTCTTCGAGGAGGACCTCCTCCAGGACCTCTCCACGGCCGAACGCGGAGTCCTGGGCGACATGCTCACCCGGCTGTTGGACCGTGTGGAAGACCTCCAGTCGAGGGGCTGACCTCCCGGGTTGACACCGACCCCGCGGGTCCGTAAGGTTCTTCGAGTTGTCCCAGAGCCGAGAGGTTTTGGCGTCAACGAATCCCGCCGCCTCGTTGCGGCACCCAACTCAGCACGAACTCCCACTGGGAACGAATTCGGCATGTCCGAATTCATTTCCGAAGGCCCGATTATCGGTTGCCGGGGAAATCAGCTAGAGTTCGGGAGTCGGAAGGGCCCAACAGCCCGGAAGACAAACCCCGCTGACTGGGAGTCAGGCCCGAAAGAGTCTGATAGAGTCGGAAACGCAAGAACACAGAACGAAAGCCCGGAGGAAAGCCCGCGAGGGTGAGTACAAAGGAAGCGTCCGTT
>NZ_JBEXPG010000124.1:0-7685 GCF_040611935.1 Streptomyces sp. NPDC006512
TCAGCTTCGCCAGCACACTCTTGCCGCTGCCCAGGTCACCGATCACCGCACTGGACGCGGACGCGTTGACCTGCGGCGCGTCGGCCGGGTTCAGCCCCGGCCCCGGCCCCCGGGCCGGCCGGGACCGGGAGGGACGCGAGGCGGGCGTGCAGGGGGGCGGACAGGCGGCGGGCGTCGCGTACGGACAGCGGGAGGGGGGACCAGCCGGCGAGGCGGCCCAGGGAGACGACCGGCGGGTGGACGGGGGAGACGGCCATGATCTCGGCCGGGGTGCCGAGGACGGGGGCCGCGCCCGGGGAGGGCAGGAGCAGCACGCGGTCGGCGTACTGGACCACCCGCTCCAGCCGGTGCTCCGCCATCAGCACGGTCGTCCCCAGGTCGTGGACCAGCCGCTGGAGGACGGCCAGGACCTCCTCCGCCGCGGCCGGGTCCAGCGCGGACGTCGGTTCGTCGAGGACGAGGACCTTCGGGTGCGGGGTCAGTACGGAGCCGATCGCGACCCGCTGCTGCTGCCCGCCGGACAGGGTGGCGAGGGGACGGTCGCGGAGTTCGTTCAGCCCGAGCAGGTCCAGGGTCTCCTCCACCCGGCGGCGCATCACCGCGGGCGGCAGGCCCAGGGACTCCATCCCGTACGCGAGCTCGTCCTCCACCACGTCCGTCACGAAGTGGGCGAGGGGATCCTGCCCGACCGTGCCCACCACGTCCGCGAGTTCGCGCGGCTTGTGGGTGCGCGTGTCGCGGCCCGCGACCGTGACGCGCCCGCCCAGCCGGCCCCCGGTGAAGTGCGGGACCAGCCCCGACACCGCACCGAGCAGCGTCGACTTGCCGACGCCCGACGGGCCGACCACGAGCGTCAGCTCGCCCTCCGGGACGACGAAGTCGGCGTCCCGCAGACAGGGCCGCCCGGCACCCTCGTAGGTCACCGACACCTGCTCGAAGCGGATCACCGGGAAGACTCCTTGGACGGTACGGGTGCCACGAAGGCGGGAAGCAGGCCGATCAGGACCGACACGGCCGGCCACAGCGGCAGCGTCGGCCACACCAGCGGCACCACGCCCGGCCGCATGGCCTCCGGATCGACCGACGCCGCGTGGACCATCAGGGCCGCCACCGCCGCCCCCGAACCGGCGACCAGCCAGGCCCGGGCCCCCCACCGGTCGGGCCGGTAACGCGTCCGGATGCTGCGCCGGCCGCCGAGCCGCAGCCCGGCCAGCGCCAGGACGAGGCCGACGCCGAGCACGGGCAGCCCGTACCCGGCGCCCTCCGCCGCGAGCAGCCCGTACGTGCCCGCGCACATGCCGAGCAGGCCGCCGAGGGTGAGGACGTTGGTGGTGTGCCGGACGGCCGGCGGGACCTGCGCGGTGCGTCCGTAGCCCCGCGCGTCCATCGACGCGGCGACGGCGACCGACCGCTCCAGCGCACCCTCCAGCACCGGCAGGCCGATCTGGAGGATCGCCTTCACCCCGCCGGTGGGACGGCCCCGCAGCCGGCGGGCGGTCCGCAGCCGGACCACGTCGGCGACCATGTTCGGCGCGAAGGTCATGGCGACGACCACGGCGACGCCCGCCTCGTACAGGGCGGCGGGCAGCGACTTCAGCAGCCGCGCCGGATTGGCGAGCGCGTTGGCGGCGCCGACGCAGATGAGCAGGGTGGCCAGCTTGGCGCCGTCGTAGAGGGCGAAGACCAGCTGCTCGGCGGTGACCCGGCCGCCGAAGCGGATGCCCTGCGCCCACGCGGGCAGCGGCACCTCGGGGAGGGTGAAGAGGGTGTGCGACCCGGGGATGGGGGAGCCGAGCAGCATGGAGAAGGCCAGGCGCAGACCGATGACGAACAGGCCGAGCTTGACGAAGGCACCGTAGGAGCGGGCCCACGGCGCGTCCGTACGGCGCGCGGCGACCACGTACCCGGCGACGCCGACGATCATCCCGAGCAGCAGCGGGTTCGTGGTCCGGGAGGCGGCGGTGGCGAGCCCGAGGGCCCACAGCCACCAGGCCCCCGCGTGCAGCGCGTTGCCCCGGCCGGCTTCGGGCGCCTGCCAGGGCCTGCTCCTCTTGTACGCCGCCCCGCGCGGGGAGCCCACCCGCGCCCCGGCACCGGGCCGGGCCGGGGGTGCGCCGTCGGCCGCCGGGCCGTGGGGGGCGGGCGCGTCCGCGCGGCCCGTCATCGCCTGCGGCGGCGGGACTGCCAGACGCCGGCCGCGGCCAGGGCGGCGATCGCCGCGATGCCCGCGACCAGCCCGACGGAGGGGCCGGAGTCCTGCCCGGCGGAAGCCGCCGGCGGCGAGGGCCGCGCGGACGGAGTGCCGGAGGCCGCCGGAGCCGCGGAGCCGTCCCCGGAGTCGGAGATCGGCTCTCCGCAGCCCGTCCGGGGGTAACCGGACACCCCGCACAGCAGTGCGGCGCCGTTGTAGCGCAGCGGCTTCGCGACCTCCGCCAGCGCCTCCGCGGCCGTGGCGGCCGGGGCCACCTGGGCGCAGGCGGTGCGCGGGCCGTCCTGCGGCGGGCGTTCGCCGCCGGGGGCGTCCTCGGGCAGCCCGAAGTCGATGACCAGGGCCACCCGCTTCTTGCCGGCCGCCGGGGCGGTCGCCGCGCAGACGGCTTCGAAGTCGGCGGCCGCGCGGGGCCGGGCGGACTCGGCCGCCGCGTCCTTGCTCACGGAGAAGCGGAAGCCGAGCACCGTGCCGTCCGCAGGGCGGGCCGTCGACGGGCCCTGGGTGGCGTAGGCCCACTGGCCGCCCGCGCCGTCCCAGAACGACCAGTAGCGGTAGCTCGCCGCCAGGGCCGGGGAGGCGGCGAACAGGGTGAGGACCAGGCCGAGGACACCCAGCACCACGCCGGCGAGCGCCGGCGGACGGCGGCGGCTCACAGCTGGTTCTTCTTGCGGCGGCCGCTCAGCAGGATGCCGATGCCCATGCCGGCCGCGGCGCCCGCGCCGACGATCCACCAGACGTTCTGGTTGCCGGAGCTCTTGTCGTCCTCGCTCTCGACCTTCGTCGCGCCGGTCTCCGCCGCCTGCGGGGCGGGGCCCGTCGCGTTCAGCGCCGACACCAGGTCGATGCCGCCGAAGGCCTTCGGGTCGGTGCCCGTCGCGTGCGCGGCGAGGATCAGGGTGCCGAGCGCGGCCGGGTTGCCCTTCGACCACTCGGCGGAGTTGTTCTTCAGCCATTCCAGCGCGCCCGCCGCGGACTGCCGGTGCCCGGCCGCGGCCAGGGCGATCACCGCGTCGGCGGTGTTGCCGGTGTCGGCGGTCGGCTGGTCGGCGCCCGGGGTGGAGGGCGTCAGGTGGCCGTCCTTCTTCAGCGCCTCGGCGAGGTAGCCGGCCGCGCCCTGGGTGGCGCCCGCCGGGTCGGCGGCACCGGCCGGACAGGCCAGCGCGGCGGCGGCCGTGTCGGTGGAGGCCGGCTCGACGACGATGCCCTTGCCGAGTCCGGCCAGCGCGGCGGCGGCCGTCGCGTCGGCGTTCGCGTCGAGCTTGCCGTCGGTCGGCTGGTGCCCGAAGGCGCCCCGGTCGGCGGCCGGCTCGGTGGCGCAGCCCAGCTGGAAGGAGAGCAGCCCGTCGTAGGCGGACTTGCCGGCCTTGGACTTGACGTCGGCCGGCTTCTCGCCCGCGACGGCGAGCGAGCTGATCACCAGCGCGGTGGAGCTGCCGTCGCTGGGGGAGCCGGGCACGTAGCTCCAGCCGCCGTCCTCGTTCTGGACCGACTTCAGCCAGTCCACGGCCTTCTTGACCGTGGCGTCCTGGCCGCCGAGCGACTTCAGGGCCTGCACGGCCACGGCGGTGGCGTTGGTGTCGAGCGTCGTCGTCGCGTCACAGGCCTTCGCGGTGTCGGCGCGGAACGAGGCGAAGCCGCCGTTCGCGCACTGCTGGCCGACGAGCCAGTCGACGGCCTGCGCGGCGGGCTTCGCGCCCGCCGTCTTCTGCGCGATCAGCGCGATGGACTGGCGCCACACCCCGTCGTACGTCGGGTCGGCCTTGCCGAACAGGCCCGACGGGACGACCGGGGGCGCCGCGGGGGAGGGCGGCGGGGTGTCGGCGAGGGCTGCGGGGGCGGCGCCCACGCAGAGCACGGCGGAGGCGGCGAGCGCGGCGGCGCTGCGGCGGACGTTCATGGGGGGCGGGTGCCTCTCGTGCTGGGGAACGGGAGGCAGGCACGCGCGGGTACCGGGCTCCGGCTCCGTTTACCTCGACGGTGCCGACCGCCGGAGGACCCGGCGGCACGAGCCGCGCACCTCCGGTACGGGGCATTCCGGCTGTCCGCCCGAAGGCGGTCACGGTTGCGGGTCAGCGCCGGAGTCTCACCGGCTTCCCCCCGTACGGAGGTGTGGACGACGGGCCCACTCTACCGGCCCGTAGCAGGCCGACCCGGTGGCACCGCCCGCCCCGGCCCCCGCCCGGCCCGGGTCCGGGCCCCCCTCACAGCGCCCGGTACGTCACCGGGTCCGTGCCCGGCACCGCCTCCGCCCGGCCCTGTTTGACCAGGCGCCGCAGGTGCGCCTCCGCTTCGGAGACGGCGATGTTCCGGGAGCCGTACGGGATCTGCTCCCAGGGGCGGTTCCATTCCATCCGCTCCGCCAGCCCCCACGGGGTCAGCGGTTCGGCGAGCAGCCGCCACAGTCCGGTCAGCCGCTCCTCGTGGTGGTCGAGGAGCTCCCGGACGCGGGCGGGGGCGTCGGTGAAGGCGTGCTGGTGGGCGGGGAGCACCTCGGCGGGCCCCAGCCGGCCGATCCGTTCGAGGGAGTCGAGGTAGTCGCCGAGGGGGTCGGTGACGCGCTCGTCGGAGGGGTCCTCGTAGAGGCCGATGTGCGGGGAGATCCCCGGCAGCAGGTGGTCGCCGGAGAAGAGGCGGCCGTTGCCGGGGAGGTGCGCCGGGTGCTCCTCCTCCAGGTGCAGGCAGACGTGGCCGGGGGTGTGCCCCGGGGTCCAGATCGCCCGCAGCCGGCGCCCGGCCAGGGGCAGCAGCTCGCCGGGGACGATCTCCCGGTCGGGGACCGCGGCCCGCAGCCCGGGCAGGGTCCGCAGGCGGCCGCTCGCGCGGGCGGCGCGCAGCGGGGCGACGTGCTCCTCGGGGGCTCCGGCGGTGGCCAGCTTCTCGCTCATGTAGTCGAACCAGACGCCGGGCTCGGCGGAGCGGGTGCGCACGACGACCTCGGTGTCGGCGGCGTGCATGGCGATCCACGCCCCGGAGGCTTCCCGGACCTGCCCGGACAGGCCGTGGTGGTCGGGGTGGTGGTGGGTGATGACCACGCCGTGCACGTCGGCGACGGCGAACCCGAGCGTGCCGAGGCCGCGGGCGAGGGCGTCCCAGGAGGCGGGGTCGTCCCAGCCGGTGTCGACGAGGACGGGACCGCGGTCGGTGTCGAGGACGTGGACGAGGGTGTGCCCGAGCGGGTTGTCGGGGATGGGCACCTTCACGGCCCAGACACCGCCGCCGTGGTCGGTGACCTGGGAGGCGGGGGGGTCCGCGGGGTCGGCGTGTGCGGGGTCGGCGTGTGCGGGGCCGGCGTGCGCGAGGCCGGCGTGCGCGGGGCCGGCGTGTGGCGCGTCGGCGTCCCGGGCGTCGCCGTCCCGTGCCGCGTTTGCGTTGCCGACCCGTGCCGTGTTGCCGTCCCGTGCCGTCTTGCCGTCCGTCGCGCCGTCCGCCGGTGCCGCGTTGTCCTGTGGCATGGGGCTCCCCTGTCCGCTGACGAGAACTTGTTCCAGTAGTAGCCCAAGTCGACCATCATCGGGCCTCGCTGACTAGCCTTCACCGGTCGCTGGATCTTCTCGCCCGTTCCGTCCGGGCCGTGGACTCCTCCAACTAGAACTGGTATCAGTTCTGGAACGCCAAACCCCAGGAGGCCTCAGTCATGACCGAGCTCGTGGAACACGGACAGCTGTTCATCGGCGGGGAATGGACCGATCCGCTGGGCACCGACACCCTGCGCGTCGTCTCCCCCCACACCGAGCAGGTCATCGGCAGTGTCCCGCACGCCTCCCGGGCCGACGTCGACCGGGCCGTCGCTGTCGCCCGCAAGGCCTTCGACGAAGGCCCCTGGCCCCGCATGACGCTGGACGAGCGGATCGCCGTCGTCACCCGGATCAAGGACGCCATCGCCGTCCGCCACGAGGAGATCGCCCGCTCGATCAGCTCCCAGAACGGCTCCCCGTACTCCTGGAGCGTCCTCGCCCAGGCCCTCGGCCCGATGATGGTCTACGACGCCGCGATCACCGTCGCCCGCGACTACCCGTACGAGGAGCACCGCCAGGGAGTACTCGGGCCGATCCTGGTCCGCCGGGAGCCGGTGGGCGTGGTCGCCGCCGTCATCCCGTGGAACGTCCCGCAGTTCGTGGCCGCGGCCAAGCTCGCGCCGGCGCTGCTCACCGGCTCGACCGTCATCCTCAAGCCCTCCCCCGAAGCCCCCCTCGACTCCTACATCCTGGCCGACATCGCACGGGAGGCCGGGCTGCCCGAGGGCGTGCTGTCGATCCTGCCCGCCGACCGCGAGGTCAGCGAGTACCTCGTCGGGCACCCCGGCATCGACAAGGTCGCCTTCACCGGCTCCGTCGCCGCCGGCCGGCGCGTGATGGAGGTCGCCGCGCGCAACCTGACCCGGGTCACCCTGGAACTCGGCGGCAAGTCCGCCGCCGTGATCCTGCCCGACGCCGACCTGGAGACCACCGTCGCCGGGATCGTCCCGGCCGCCTGGATGAACAACGGCCAGGCCTGCGTCGCCCAGACCCGCGTCCTCGCGCCGCGCGGCCGCTACGACGAGTTCGCCGACGCCCTCGCCGCGGCCGCCGGGGCCCTCGTCGTCGGCGACCCCCTGGACCCGGCGACCCAGCTCGGCCCCCTCGTCGCACAGCGCCAGCAGCAGCGCTCGCTGGACTACATCCGCATCGGCCAGGAGGAGGGCGCGAAGGTCCTCACCGGCGGCGGCCGCCCGGCGGGCCTGGAACGGGGCTGGTACGTCGAGCCCACCCTCTTCGGCGACGTCGACAACTCGATGCGGATCGCCCGCGAGGAGATCTTCGGCCCGGTGGTGTGCCTGATCCCCTACGGCGACGAGGCGGAAGCGGCGCGGATCGCCAACGACTCCGAGTTCGGGCTGAGCGGCAGCGTCTGGACCGCCGACACCGAACACGGCATCGACTTCGGACGCCGCATCCGCACCGGCACCTTCAACGTGAACACCTTCAGCCTCGACATGCTGGGCCCGTTCGGCGGCTACAAGAACAGCGGCGTGGGCCGCGAGTTCGGCCCGGAGGGCCTGAGCGAGTACCTGGAGCACAAGATGATCCACCTCCCGGCGGGCTACGCCCCGGGCGCCTCCGGGGCGGGAGCCTGATGGGAGACCGCTGGCAGGTCGAGGTGGACCGGGGGGTCTGCATCGGCTCGGGCATGTGCGTCAACCACGCCCCGGACGGCTTCGCCCTCGACTCGGCCCGCCAGTCCCACCCCCGGGCCCCGCAGACGGACGCGAACGAACCCACCCTCACGGCAGCCGAAGGCTGCCCGGTGGAAGCCATCCTGATCACACTGGCCGAAACGGGGGAACCGGTGTTTCCGCCGGAGGAGTGAGGGGGGTGGGGTGGGGTCGGGGTGTGTCAGGTGGTCGGGGTCGGGGGTGGGCGGTGCTCCCTTGATGGGGTCGGGTGTGTGTCGGGGGCTGCCCGTCAGTCCACTGTCCTTCCGTTTCGGTCCGGTC
>NZ_JBEXPG010000125.1:0-6846 GCF_040611935.1 Streptomyces sp. NPDC006512
AGGAGGTCGGCCGCCCGCCCCCGCGCGAGGGGCCCGGCGGGGGCGGGCGGGGGGGGGGTCCGCGCCGGTGGTCGCGTCAGTCCCGGCGCCCACCGAGCACGGGCCGCACCGCCGCCGCCACCGCGTCGGCGAGCTCGGGGACCTCCGCCGGGGCGAGGCCGGAGACGGTGATCCGCACCGCCGGCTGCGAGTCCACCCGGAACCGGGCGCCGGCCGACACCGCCCAGCCCGCCGTGAGCAGCCGCGTCACCACGGCCGTCTCGTCGGCCACCGGCACCCACACGTTCATCCCGCTCCGCCCGTGCGCCCGTACCCCCCGCTCCGCCAGCGCCGCGACCAGCGCGTCCCGCCGCGCCCCGTACGAGGCCGCCACCGCGGCCGGGTCCACGGCGCCGGTGGTCCACAGTTCCACCACCGCGTACTGGAGCAGCCTGCTCACCCAGCCCGGCCCCAGCCCCTGCCGGCCGCGGACCCGGTCCATGGTCACCGCGTCGCCCGTCAGGACGGCCAGCCTCAGGTCGGGGCCGTACGCCTTCGCCGTCGAGCGGATCAGCGCCCAGTGCCGGGTGGCGCCGCTCAGCGCGTACAGCGGAAGATCGACGATCCCGTGACCGTGGTCGTCGTCGACGACCAGCACCTGCGGATGGGGCGCCAGCAGCTCCCGCAGGGCCGCGGCCCGTTCGGCGCTCACCGCCGCCCCCGTCGGGTTCTGCGCGCGGGCCGTCACGACGAGGGCCTTGGCACCCTCGGCCAGCGCCCGGGCCACCGCCTCCGGCCTGGGCCCCTCGTCGTCGACCGAGACCGGCAGCACCCGCAGGCCCATGGCGGGCGCCAGGTCCATCACGCTCCCCCAGCCCGGGTCCTCGACCGCCACCGCGTCACCGGGCCGCAGGTGCGCGGCCAGCACCCGCTCGATCCCGTCCAGCGCGCCCGAGGTCACGGCCATCGCCCCGGCCGGGACCCCGTCCGCCTCGAAGCCGGCCCGGGCGAGGAGCGCCAGTTCGGGGGCCACGGGATCCTGCCCGTACAGGGTCGGCGCCTCGGCGTACCGGCGGGCCGCCGCCGCGAGCGGCCCGTCCAGCGGGGGCAGCAGGTCCGGGTCGGGGTTGCCCTGCGCGACGTCGCGCACCCCTTCCGGTACGGCCATCCGCAGCGCGTGGCGCGGAGCGGTCGCGGGCCGGTGCCGTACCCGGCTGCCGCGCCGCCCGTCCGTCTCGATGACCCCGCGCTCGCGCAGGGTCCGGTACGCGGCGGCCACGGTGTTGGGATTCACCTCCAGTTCGCCGGCCAGCTCACGCATCGGCGGCAACAACGTTCCCGGCTCCAGGGCGCCCGATCCGACGCCCGCTTCGACACTGGCCGCGATTTCCGATGCGCGACGCCCTGCGATCCGATAGTCTCCTAGCACAAACAACATTATGCACTAGTACAACGGAGTCCGCACCATGACCACCACGCCCGCCGCCTACGAGCCCACCGACCGCACCGTTCCGAGCCGCTCCCGCGACCGGGCGCGCTACGACCGCGAGACCGTGCACTCGATACTCGACCAGGCCTACGTCTGTCACCTGGGCTTCGTCCGCGACGGCGCGCCGGTGGTCCTGCCCACCCTCTTCGGCCGGGTCGGCGACACCCTCTACGTCCACGGCTCGACCGGCTCCCGCCCGCTGCTCGCCGCGGGCAAGGCGGACCCCGGGCTCCCCGTGTGCCTGACCGTGACGCACGTCGACGGACTGGTCCTGGCCCGGTCGGCCTTCCACCACTCCCTCAACTACCGCTCGGTGGTGGTCCACGGCACCGCCTACGAGGTCACCGACGAGGCGGAGCGCCGGATGGCGCTGGACGCCCTCGTGGACCACGTCATCCCCGGCCGCTCCGCCGACTCGCGGCCCGCGAACGCCCGGGAACTGGCCGCCACCGCGGTGATCCGCCTGGACCTGGACGAGGTGTCGGCGAAGCTGCGCACCGGCGGCCCGAACGACGACGCCGAGGACCTGGACCTGCCCTACTGGTCGGGCGTGGTCCCGGTCGCCCCGGCCTACGGGACACCGGTCCCGGCCGCCGACCTGGCCCCCGGCATCGCGACCCCGGACTACGTCGCCGCGCTCTGAACCCCGGGGGCGGGCCGGACCGCCACCGGCCCCTCCGCGGGCCTGCGCGCCTCGGAGCCGATCAGCGCGCCCACGGCCGCGAGCAGCAGTACGGTGCCCAGCACCACGGCACCGGTCAGCCGCTCCCCGAGCAGCGCGACCGCGATCACCGCGGCGCTCACCGGCTCGATCAGCATGATCACGGAAACGGTCGCGGCACGCACGGACGCGGCGCCCGTGAAGTAGAGCGCGTACGCCAACGCCGTCGGCACGACGGCCACGTACGCGAGCAGCCAGAGCACCCGCGCCGTGTCGGCGGTGTGCGGCAGCAGCCCCTCGACCGCGGCGAGCGGCAGCAGGCACACCGTGCCCACCCCCACCGACCACGCGGTGGTGACGAGGGGGTCCCCGCCGGCCCCGCGCCGCCCGAGCCAGCGGGCCCGCAGGGTCATCGCCGCGTACCCGGCGGCGGAGAGCAGCGCCCAGAACACCCCGAGCGGCCGCACCTCACCGCCCCCGGAGCCGAGGACGAGTACAGCGAGCCCGGCGAGGGCACCGGCGACGGCGGCAACCCCGCCCCGCCCCAGCCGCTCGCCCATCCAGTACCGGCCGCCGAGCGCGATCAGCACGGGCCCCGCGCCGAGGGTCACGACGGTGCCGACGGCCAGGCCGGTCTCCCGGACGGCGCCGAAGTACGCGGCCTGGAACAGGGTGAACATCAGCCCGGTCCCGATGAGCGAGGCGGCGGACGGCCGCCGCCCCCCGCCCGGCCGGCGCCCGGCACCGGGCCGGCGCAGGGCGAGCACCCCGAGCAGTACGACGAGCCCGCCGGCGCACCGCCAGAAGGACAGGGCGAGCGGGCCGAGGTCACTGGCCAGGAAGAGGAGGGAGGCGGCCGCTCCGGCGGTGCCCCAGGCGACCCCGGCGACGACGAGGTACAGCAGACTGCGCCCGGCAGCGGGCGAATGGTTCGACACGTGGTTCTCCGCGCATGCGTGAAGGATGAGGAAGGCCGGTCATCACTTCGCGGGCAGCACGAACCCGCCCGGGCCGCCGGAAGGCGGCCGGGGCGGGTGGTCCTCACAAGGGGCAGCCACCCGCGCCGGTCCTGCGCGGGAATTCCCCGCGGGGCGCCCGCAGGGAGTGCGGGACCGCGGGAGCGTCCGGGCAGGACCTAGGCGGCGGGAGGCGGCAGTACGGTCGACGGCATGGTCCGCACCCTACGCGCTCCCCCACCGCCCTGACCAGGCCCTACGGCCCGGCCGGCTACACCCGGGCCTTCTCCGGGCCGAGCACCGCGGGATCGGCCGCGCCCGGCGGGGTCGGCCGCGAGGACTGCGCGATGAAGGCACCGCCCAGCACCAGCGCCCCGCCCGCGATCTGCGGGAGGGAGAGGTGTTCGCCGAGCAGGATCCACGCGAGGACGGTCGCGATGACGGCCTCCAGGCAGGCGACCACGCCCGCCACCTGCGGGGAGAGCTTGCGGACCGAGACCACGCCGGTGACGTACGCGAACACGGTGGCGACCAGCACCACCCAGCCGAGCAGGGCGAACGCGGGCACCCGGAGGTCACCCAGGGCGGCGTACCCGCTCAGGACCTGCCAGTCCATCTGCCAGGGCCGGGCGATCACGGTCATCACCAGGGTGCCGACGATCATGCCGAAGGCGATCACGCCCATCGGGTCGGGCGCGTCGTCCCCGTCCGCACCCTGGTCGGCGAAGACGAAGTAGAAGGCCTGGCAGCAGGCGGCGGCGAGGCCGAGCAGCACCCCGAGCGGGTCCAGGCTCAGCCCGGCCCAGATCTCGACCACGCAGGCCAGGCCGACGACGGCGACCGCCGCACCGGCCGCGGCCGACCGGGTCACCGGCTTGCGCTGTACGAAGCGGATCCAGCCGAGCAGCAGGGCCGGCCCCAGGTATTCCAGGAGCAGGGCCACGCCGACCGGGATCCGGGACAGCGACGCGAAGTAGAACGCCTGCACGCCGGCGACGGCTATGAGCCCGAAGCCGGCCAGGAGCAGCGGTTTGCGCCGCACCAGATCGCGGTGCCGCCAAGCCAGCGGGGACAGCACCAGCGCCGCCCCGGCCACCCTGAGCCACACCATGTGCAGCGGGTCCAGACCCGCCTCGATCAGCGGCTTCGCCGCGACCCCCGAACCACCGAACGCGCACGCCGAGACGAGGGCGAGGCCCAGTCCGGCGTTCTTCCCTGACGCTTGCATCAGGCCATCATGGCAGGGCCGGTCAGGACCGTCACCGCTATGACACCTGTTGAGACACAGCTGAGATCCACATCGTCCGGAACCCGATATCTGACAGGTCGTCAGTATTGAATGTTCCGGTCGCCGGGACTACCTTCCGCCGCACGAACCCGACGAGAAGGGGTGGACGCATGGCTGAAGTCACCGCGGAATCACGCATCGAGGCGCCCGCCGCGAAGCTCTGGGCCCAGCTGACGGACTGGGACGCGTACGGCCAGTGGAGCATGACCCACACCAACTTCCCGAAGGGCGGTCCCGAGACCCTCGCGGTCGGCTCCACCTTCGCCGAGAACATGAAGATGATGGGCTTCCCGGCCGAGGTCCTGTGGACCGTCTCGGAACTGGAGGACGAACGCCTCTTCGCCATCACCGGCAAGGGACCCATGGGCGTGGCCGTCCTCACCCGGTACACCCTGACCGCCGACGGCGGGGCCACCACCGTGCGCATCGACGGCGAGTTCACGGGCGCCGCGGTGTCCCTCATGGCGGGCAAGCTGAAGGACTCGGCCACCGCCGCCCTGAACGAATCGCTGCGCAAGCTGGCCGGGCTGGTCGCCTGACCGGCGCCACGACGGTCCGCCCGGACCCGCGAACACGACGGAGCGCCCCGCGAGAGGTCTCGCGGGGCGCTCCGTCGTCCGGGAAGCGCCGCGGCGGCGCTTCCCGGAGCCGGCCGCCGGCCCAGCGCACGTCGGCCCAGCGCACGCCGACTCAGTGCTCGTCGGCTCAGTGCTCGTCGGCTCAGTGCTCGTCGGCTCAGTGCTCGTCGGCCAGGATCAGGTAGAGCTTCTTGCGGGCGTCGTTGATCACGCCGAGGGCCTTCTCGCGCTGCTCGGGCGAGCCGGTCTTGAACACCTGCCCGAAGGCCTCCATCAGGCCGATCCCGGCCGTCCGGACCTCGTGCATCGCCTCGAAGTCGAAGCCCCGGCCGGCGTCCGCCCAGGGGGCGTCCGGACCGGACTCAGCTTCGGCGCGGCCGGCGTCGGTGAGGGTGAAGAGCTTCTTGCCGCCCTCGCTCGCGCTGAGGATGAGCCCCTCGTCCTCCAGGAGTTGCAGGGTCGGGTAGACCGAGCCGGGGCTGGGCTTCCAGGCCCCGCCGCTGCGCTCGCCGATCTCCTGGATCATCTCGTAGCCGTGCATCGGCCGGTCGGCGAGCAGCGCCAGGATCGAGGCGCGCACGTCACCGCGCCGCGCCCGGCCCCGCGGTCCGCCGCGGCCGCCGCGCCCCCCGAAGGGACCGCCGCCGAAGGGCGGGCCGAACGGCCCGAAGGCGGCGCGCCGCCCCTGGAACTCCTCCCGACGGTCGGGCCCGCAGTGGCCGTGACCCCGCCCGTGCTCATGTCCATGGTCGTGCTGTCCACGTGAACGCATCACTGCGCTCCTTTCGTCATCGCTTGTCATCGCGGTCGTCGTCTTTCGACTTCTCCACTATCACTGATCCATCGCGATGCGTCAACGATATATCGGAACCGGTCGCCGATACGGGAGCGAACACGAGTGCACGGGGTCAGGAGGAAGCAGGCCAGTCACCCCGGATTGGCCTTTGGCCGGGTTCGGGCGACCGCCCTACGGTCGGTCCATGCGCATCCGAATCGTCGACGCCTTCACCGACCGCCCCTTCCACGGGAACCCCGCAGGAGTCCTGCTCCTCGACGGCCCGTTCCCCCCGGACGCATGGCTCCAGCAGGTGGCCGCCGAGGTCAACCTCTCCGAGACGGCCTTCGCCCACCCCCTGCCGCCCGGCGGGGACGCCGACTGGGCGCTGCGCTGGTTCACCCCGGCGGCCGAGGTCGACATGTGCGGGCACGCCACCCTCGCCACCGCCCACGTCCTCGCCTCGGACGGCCTCGCCGACGGTCTGATCCGCTTCGGCGCGCGCTGCGGCGTCCTCACGGCCCGGGCCGACGGGGACGGTTCGGTCACCATGGACTTCCCGACGTCCTCACTGACCCCGGTGGACCCGGAACCCGAGGTGGGCCGCGCACTGGGCGCCGCGATCAAGTCGGTCCACGACACCTCCGCCCACATCGGCGACCTGGTGGTCGAACTGGCCGACGAGCGGACCGTGCGCGAACTCGCCCCCGACCACGCGGCCCTGCGCGCGTACTCCCGCCGCGGGGTGATCGTCACCGCGGCCGCCGAGAACCCGGCCCTCGGCTACGACTTCGTCTCGCGCGGCTTCTTCCCGGCCGTCGGCATCGACGAGGACCCGGTCACCGGCAGCGCGCACACCGCGCTCGCCCCCTTCTGGGGCCGGCGCCTGGGCCGCACCGAGATGACCGGCCTCCAGGGCGGAGCGCGCACCGGCCTGGTCCGGGTCACCCTCGCGGGCGAACGCACCCTCCTGACGGGGAACGCCGTCACCGTCCTCGACGGCGAACTGCTCACGTCCCCCTGAACACGGCACTAGGGCCTGTCGTCAAACTCCCGTCGTCGCCCGGAGGGCGGCCCTGCGGCGTCTGGTGCGTGCTCTCGGTGCGCCGGGCGGAAGCCC
>NZ_JBEXPG010000126.1:0-6772 GCF_040611935.1 Streptomyces sp. NPDC006512
CGCGCCTTCCGCGAGA
This sequence comes from Streptomyces sp. NPDC006512, assembly GCF_040611935.1. Classification (NCBI taxonomy): domain Bacteria; kingdom Bacillati; phylum Actinomycetota; class Actinomycetes; order Kitasatosporales; family Streptomycetaceae; genus Streptomyces; species Streptomyces sp. NPDC006512. The sequence continues at coordinate 17 of NZ_JBEXPG010000126.1, forward strand.
TCGGCTTCGATTCGCTGACCGCGGTCGAACTCCGCAACCAGCAGCCGGCTCGAAGCCGGGGCAGGCGCCTTCTCACATCAGCGGAGCCGCGCTCGTCGGTGACCTGCGGGTCAGACCAGCGGGACCGGGAAGGTCGGGTACTCGACGCCGGACACGTGCTGGACCACGCGGATGACCTGGCAGGAGTAGCCGAACTCGTTGTCGTACCAGAGGTAGAGGATCGCGTCGTCGCCCTCGACCTTGGTGGCGCCCGCGTCGACGATCGAGGCGTGGCGCGAGCCGATGAAGTCGCTCGACACCGCGTCGGGAGCCGTCGTGAAGTCGATCTGCCGCTTGAGCGGCGAGGTCAGCGACACGTTGCGGAGGTAGTCGAGGACCTCCTCGCGGGTGGTCTCGCGCTTCAGCCGCAGGCTGAGGATGGCGATCGAGACGTCCGGCACCGGGACGCGGATCGAGCTGCCGGTGATCCGCGCGTTGAGGTCGGGCAGCGCCTTGGCGACGGCCGAGGCGGCACCCGTCTCGGTCATGACCATGTTGAGCGGCGCGGAGCGGCCGCGACGGTCGGAGCTGTGGTAGTTGTCCAGCAGGTTCTGGTCGTTCGTGAACGAGTGGACGGTCTCCACGTGACCGCGCAGGACGCCGTACTCGTCCGCCATGGCCTTCAGCGGCGGGACGATCGCGTTGGTGGTGCAGGAGGCGCAGGACAGGATCTGCTCGTCCGGCTTGATCGTGTCGTGGTTGACGCCGTGCACGATGTTCGGGACGTCGCCCTTGCCCGGCGCGGTCAGCACGACCTTGTCGATGCCGGGGCGCAGGTGCTTCGACAGACCGGCGCGGTCGCGCCACTTGCCGGTGTTGTCGATGAGGATGGCGTCGTTGATGCCGTACGCCGTGTAGTCGACCTCGGACGGGTCGTTGGCGTAGATCACCTTGATCTCGTTGCCGTTGGCGATGATCGTGCTCTTCGCCTCGTCAACGGTGATCGTGCCCTGGAACTGCCCGTGGATGGAGTCGCGGCGCAGCAGCGAGGCGCGCTTGACGAGGTCCTGCTCGCCGCCCCCGCGGACGACGATGGCGCGCAGGCGCAGGCCGTTGCCGGACCCGGCCTTCTCGATGAGCAGGCGGGCGACGAGGCGGCCGATGCGGCCGAAGCCGTAGAGGACGACGTCGCGGCCCTCGCGGCGCTCGATCTTGTTGGCACCCGTGGCGCCGGCGACGGCACCGGCGGTGAACTCCTCGACCGTCAGGCCGCGGCCGTCGGTCTTGTACGTCGCGGCGAGCATGCCGATGTCGATCTGCGAGGGTCCGAGATCGAGCGCGGCGAGCGCCTGGAGGAACGGCAGGGTCTCGGTGACCGAGAGTTCCTCACCGGCGATCTGCCGGGCGAAGCGGTGCGTCTTGAGGATGCTGACCACCGACTTGTTCACCAAGGAGCGGCTGTGGAGCAGGATCGTTACGTCCCTCTCCCGGTGCAGCTTCCCGATGATCGGGATCATCGACTCCGCGATCTCCTCGCGGTTCTTCCAGTTGGTGAACGAGTCATCATTGACAGTCACAGGTTTATCTTTCGAGCTAGGCGGCGCTCATATGCTAACCCCTTGTTCGTTTGATCATTCAAGGGGGTGGCCCCCGGACCCGGTCCGGGCGGCGGACGGCTCGGCTCCGGCCGGTACCTCGTAGATCCTTCCGTCGATGCCCGCGCGGTAGAGCCGGCCCGCCGCGAACCCGGTGTCGCCGCGTCCGTAGGTGAGCTGGGTGGAGAGGTGCATCCCCGACGTCACGGCGCACAGGGCGCCGTCCTCGGCCCGCCAGATCTGCCCCGACGCGTGCGTGGAGACCAGCGGCCGGCCGGCGCCGTCGAGGGTGAGGCCGTCGGGGAGGGCGAGGGCGTCGGCGGGGGCGGTGGAGATCCAGCGCCGCGGGTGGCCCGGGTCGTCCACGGGGATCCGGTACAGCCCGGGGGCGACGGTGGTCTGGACGACGTAGACCTGGGTGCCGTCCGGGGAGACGGCGATGCCGTTGGGCTGCGACACCCGCGCCCAGGCGGGGTCCACCCGCCCGTCCGGGGTGACGCGGCCGATGTTCCGGCCGCCCAGGGTCGTGGTGTAGACGGTGCCGTCGGGGGCGAGGGCCACGCCGTCGATGCCGCCGAGGCCAGAGGCGTACGTGCTGACCGCGCCGGATTCCGGGTCGACCAGCAGGAGCTCCGACCTGGGGAAGAGGTCGCCGGTGAGCGAGTGCGCGAGGTCGTTGCCGGTTCCGACGAGGAGCCTGCCGTCCTCCCGGACGACGATCCCGCCGTTGGCGCCGATGTTCCCGGTGAGGGCGACCGGGGCGCTGCCGGGCGCGTCGATGCGGTAGACGCGGCCGGTGTAGTAGGCGGTGGCGAACATCCGGCCCCGGGCGTCGACGGCGATCGACTCGACCCAGTCGGGCAGCTGCGCCACCTGGACCGGCGGAGCGGGCTCGCCGGTGGCGGGGCACGCCGGAGCCGCGTGGGCCGCTCCGGGCGCGAGGACGGCCGCGGCCAGGACGGCCGCCGGCACGAGGGCGGACGGCACGCGGCGGCGCAGCCGGCGTAAGGCGGTACGGAACGTGCGGGTGCGGGTCGGCCTCATCGGGTCCCCTCCGTCGTCGGGCTGTCTGCCCGGCGCAGTATCGGCCCCGCGTCCCTCCCGCACCACCCCGCCCCGCCCCGGGCGCGGATGGGCGCGAACGGCGGCGGGGCGGGCCGGCCGGCTCGCATCATGGGGCGGTACGGACCGAGCACTTCCCGCCCGCGCGGCTTTCCGCGTACGTCGACGGCGAAGGAACCGACATGGCGACCCTGTTGGGCGCGGGACCCGTTCCCGCGATCGGCCAGCACCAGATGCTCCTCCTCCTGCTCCAGATCGGCCTGTTCCTGGCCGCCGCGGTACTGCTGGGCCGGCTCGCGGAGCGGCTGCGGATGCCCGCCGTGGCCGGCGAGCTCAGCGCGGGCGTGCTGCTCGGTCCGTCCGTGCTGCAGAACCTGGCGCCGGGACCGTCGGACTGGCTGCTCCCCCGGGACCCGGGCCAGACGCACCTGCTGGGCGCCGTCGCCCAGCTAGGCGTGCTGCTGCTGGTCGCGGTCACCGGCGCGCACGTGGACCTCGGGCTGCTGCGGCGCAGCGGCCGGGCCATCGGCTTCGTCAGCGCCGGGAGCGTGCTGCTGCCGCTCGCCCTCGGCATCGGCCTCGGCTACCTGGCGCCCGCCTCGCTGATGGCCCCGGGGGCGGACCGGACGGCCTTCGCCCTGTTCATGGGGGTCGCGATCGCCGTCAGCGCCCTCCCGGTGATCGCGAAGACGCTGCTCGACATGCGGTTGCTGCACCGCGACGTCGGCCAGCTCATCGTCGGTGCGGCCGCGGTCAGCGACGTCGTCGGCTGGATGCTGCTGTCGATCGTCTCCGCCATGGTGGTCACCGGGGTCCAGGCCGGGCTCGTCGCGCAGGCGGCCGGTCACCTGGTCGCCGTGCTGGTCTTCGCCGCCGTGGTGGCGCGGCCGGTCGCCCGGCACGTCCTGCGGCGCGCGAACCGTACCGGGCACCCCGAGCGGGGCGCCGCCGCGGTCGTCGTCCTGGTGGTGCTGTCGGCCGCGGGAACCCTGGCGCTGGGCATGGAGCCGATCCTGGGCACCTTCCTGTGTGGCATCGTGATCGGCACCCTCGGCCCGGAGGCCAGGCAGTCCCTCGGCGCCCTGCGGCCCTTCGTGATGGCGGTGCTCGCCCCGCTGTTCTTCGCCACCGCGGGCCTCCAGGCCGACCTGTCCGCGCTGGCCCGGCCGCAGGTGGCGGCCGCCGCGGTGGTCACCCTGGCGGTGGCCACCGCGGCGAAGTTCGCGGGTGGTTACCTCGGTGCCCGGACGGGCGGGCTCGGCCACGGCGAGGCCCTGGCCATCGGCGCCGGCCTCAACGCCCGGGGCGTCGTGGAGATCGTGATCGCGACGGTCGGCCTGCGGCTCGGTGTGCTGACCGGCGCGACCTACACCGTCGTCATCCTGGTCGCGGTGGTGACCTCCGTGATGGCGCCGCCCTTCCTGCGCCGCGCCACCCGGCGGATTCCCGGGACCACCGCGGAAGCGGACCGGGAGCGGGAGTTCGGAGCCGCGTGGGCCCCCTCCCCCGGTCCGGGCAGGTGAGTTCCGGTTGCGCCCGTGGACGCGCTCAGAGGGCGGAGCCGATCTCGTCGGCCGCCCGTCGCGCCCCGGGCACCGCCGCCGCGCCCCGGCGGCCCCGTCCCCGTCCGACGATCGAGTCGAGGATCTCCCCGACCCGCACGGCCGTGTTCGAGAGCAGCGCCGAGGTGATGCCGTGGGTGTGCTCGGTGCCGCCCTGGAGGTAGATCCCGCAGCGCAGCGCGGGATCGGTCGTCACCCGGTAGTCCCGCTCCACGCGGACGCGGCCCTGGTCGTCGCGCCGGCAGTAGGCCTCGGCCGCACCGAGGAGTCCGAGGCCGTCGGCGGACCGGTATCCGGTCGCGTAGACCAGTACGTCGGCGTCCAGCGGCGTCTTCTCGCCCGTGACCAGTGATTCGACCGTGGTGCGGACCTTGTCGGGGGTCTCGACGACGTCGGCCAGCCGGGACACCTTGAGGAAGCGCAGCCGCTCGGTGCCGAGCACCTTCTCCTGGTACTCCTGGCGGTAGAGCTCGTCGATCAGGTCGACGTCCACCACGGAGTAGTTGGTGTTCCCGTGGTACTCGATCAGCTTCCGCTTGATGGCCTCGGGGGCGGTGAAGTACTCGTCCACCGCGGCCGGGTCGAAGATCCGGTTGGCGAAGCTGCTGTCGTCGGCGGGGCTGTAGCCGTAGCGGGAGAAGACGGCGCAGACCTCGGCCCGGGGGAACGTGCGGTGCAGGAAGGCCACGTTCTCCGCGGCGCTCTGGCCGGCGCCGACCACGACGAACCGGGTCGGGTCGGCGTCCCGCAGGCCCTCGACGCGGGTCAGCAGGTCCGAGTTGTGCCAGATCCGTTCCGTGCGTTCGACGCCCTCCGGCAGGTGGGGCCGCAGGCCGGTGCCGATCACGAGGTTGCGGGCGCGGTGGACCACGAGTTCGGTGCCGGAGCGGGCGGTGACGTCCACGTACTCGATCACGCCGTCGCGTTCCACGGGCCGGACGTCGACGACCTCGCAGCCGTAGGACACCATGTCGTCGACCTTGGCGGCGGCCCATTCGAAGTAGTCGTGGAACTCCACCCGCAGCGGGAAGAGGTTCTTGTGGTTGACGAAGTCGATCAGGCGTCCCTTGCTCTTGAGGTAGCAGAGGAAGCTGTATTCGCTCGTCGGATTGCGCAGGGTCACCAGGTCCTTGAGGAAGGACACCTGCATGGTGGCGTCGTCGATCAGCATGCCCCGGTGCCAGCCGAAGTGCGGCTGGCGCTCGAAGAAGTGGGCCGTGACCGCCTCCTGTCGTCCGACGCCTGCGTTGTGCTCGGCGAGCGCTATCGCCATGGCCACGTTGGACGGTCCGAAGCCGATGCCGATGAGGTCGTGGATCAATGGCGCGTCGTCAGGATGAGCCTCTGACATGTCACTCCCAATCGTGCGGGCAGTCTCTTGCCGGGCATGGGGGAACCGAGAGCAGGGCACGCCGGAGGAACGGCGCTGAGCAGAACTTAGGGAAGGCTAACCTCATCTTCGAGTGATTGTCGATGGGTGCACCGGATCGGCCCCCCGGGCGCGAGTACCGAACACCCGCCAGGGCATGGGCTGTTGCGCAACTTAGGCAAGCCTTGCTCTACTTGCGCTGGCTTGTGCCCCTGCTCCGCGCCCGACACCCCACCTCGATGGGCGGCCGCTCCACCGGCCGCCCTTGACCCCAAGGGAACATCACCCATGCGCACAGCACGGCCTCGGCACTACCTCATGTGCCGGCCCACGTACTTCGACGTGGTCTACTCCATCAACCCCTGGATGGACCCGAAGAAGCCCGTCGACACCCGCCTGGCCATCGCCCAGTGGGAGCAGTTGCGCGAGGTCTACCTGAGCCTCGGCCACACCGTCGACACGATCGACCCCCTGCCCGGCCTCCCCGACATGGTGTTCGCCGCCAACGGCGCCACCGTCATCGACGGCCGCGCCCTCGTGGCACGGTTCCGCGACGCGGAACGCATCGCGGAAGGACCCGCGTACCACGACTGGCTGCGCGACCACGGCTTCCCCGGCCTGCGCACGGCCGACGTCGTCAACGAGGGCGAGGGCGACTACCTCCTCGCCGGAGAGTGGCTGCTCGCGGGCACCGGCTTCCGCAGCGACCCCCGTTCCCACGACGAGGCCCAGGAGTTCTTCGGCCGCCCCGTGATCGGGCTGACCCTCGTCGACCCGGACTACTACCACCTGGACACCGCGCTCACCGTCCTCGACGAGCACACCATCGCCTACTACCCGGCCGCCTTCTCCCCCGGCAGCCTGGCCGTCCTGCGGCGCCTGTTCCCCGACGCCGTCATAGCCGGCCCCGAGGACGCCGCGGTCTTCGGCCTGAACGCGACCTCGGACGGATACAACGTCGTCCTGCCGCAGAACGCCTCCGGCCTCGCCGAGCAGCTGCGCGCCCGCGGCTTCCACCCGGTCGGCGTCGACCTGTCCGAGCTCCTCAAGGCCGGCGGCAGCGTCAAGTGCTGCACGCTGGAACTCCGCCCGGCGCCCTAGGGCCTGTCGTCAAACTCCCGTCTGCCCCGCGACGCCTGGCACGCGCTCTCGCCGCACCGGGCGAAAGCCAAGTACGTCCAGTACGCGG
>NZ_JBEXPG010000127.1:0-6404 GCF_040611935.1 Streptomyces sp. NPDC006512
GGCGGCCAGCTCGGAGCCGCGCGCGAGGTCGGGCGCCTCCTCGGCCTCGGCGCAGCGGTACGTGGCGGCGAGCGCGACCCGGCCCCAGCGCAGGCCCGGGCTTCCGCTTCGCTTCACCCCGAACGGCCTGCTTCGCAGGCCTGGGTGACCCCGTTTCACGGGGTCCGGGCCTTCGGCCCGTTGGGCGGGTCCGCTTCGCTCCCCCGCCCGAGTCCTTCCGGCTCCGCCTCCAGGGCCAGCCTGCTACGCAGGCAGTCCGCAGGGGCGAGCCGGGCAGGTCGTGCTCTTGGCTGCTGGCCTCAGCCCAGGGGGGCCGCTTCCCTTCCAGGAACCTTCCCTGCTCCGACTCCCGGAGCAGGGCCCCAGTATGGCCAGCGCGGCCGCGTCTTCGGTCAGGGTGAGAAAAGCCAGCAGTAAAGGGTCTGGCCACCCCTGGTCGCCTCCCTGGCCAGGGCTGCCACTTCCTCAAGGATGCCTGCGGCCGCCTCGGCTGAGACCTCATCGTCCAGCCTGGAATCCAACGCAGCCCATAGGTCGGCAATATCGCCCAGTCTCCGTGCGTCACTACCAGCCAGCCGCGTGCGCAGCACCTCGCCTACCTCGAACACTCCGAAACCGTCGTTCTTGATAGGCAGGACCATCCTCGGCTCCCGTTCGGCGATTCGCCGTACGGGCTCACCGGTGAACAGACTCTCCCACTCCAGCACGGCCTCATCCGGGTGGAACCCCTCCAGTAAGACTGCCTGTAGACCGTGGTCCCTGTACCGGGGCCCCATTCCAGCAGCCAACGCGTCGCTGTCGGCCACAAAGAACTCCATAGTGATAGCCACGACGAGATCATCCCAGCCCTCACCCCATCCAGCTGATTCATTTTCAAGCCTGGATGAATACGGGAATCGACCAGTCATAGCGTTCCAGGGAACCCGTACATACGCTCAGGGCCAAGCACCCGCCCAGGGGCGCCAGTTGTGGACCGCAGACGGTCTCCGCACGCGATTTCGGAGCCTGTTTGGCCACCTGACAGGATGCCGACCATGAGCTACTGGGACCCACTGCCGTCTGTTCGGGCCGCAGAGAACGGGCCGCTGCCCGCCCCCGGCGGCGGCACGTGGCTGCCCGCCCCGAAGTACCGCGGCAACTGGTGGAACGCCCGCCCCGAGCGCTGGGCGGAACACGACTGGCGCAACGTGCCGGGACCGTTCTACGGGGCCGGGACCGACAACTGCTGGACGGGCCGACTGATCGCCCCCGCGCACGTGCTCTACGACGACGAATGGGGCGCCGAGTTCATCTATCGGCAACCCCGTGACACGGCGCAGGCACTGGCGCTGCTGGGCGCGGTCGCACAGGACCCGATGGCCGGCTACGCCTGCGACGGTGACGACCACTGGACCCCCCAGCTCGTCCGCGACTGGTGGAGGGAGCGCGGCCGGGTACGGGAGTGGGCCGCGACCCTGGACCGCACCTGGTCGATCTCGAAGCGGGAGGCAGAACGCGAGGCAGCAGACGGGGCCCGGGAATACGTCTCGTACATCGACGGAGGCCTCGCGCAGGACCTCCGCCACTACCTCTTCTGGCTGTCCGAAGGCCGCCCTGCCAACCCCGGCGAACCCTTGCCGCCCCTCTCCCCACGCGGGACCTAAGGGCTGTCCCGTAAGTGATCTGGGATGGGTGATGGTGCGTAAGCGGTCAGGAGCGGTTCAGCTAGTGCGCAGCCGGTCGCCTGGCATCGGGAGGCGGGGAGGGGTGTAGCCGTCGTGGTCCTTGGGGTCATGTGCTCGCCCGTCGTCAAGTAGCTGGTCGGGGAGGAGAAGGACGCGGGCGGTGTCGGAAAGGTTCAGATCGGAGCCGGGGCCGATCCAGGAGTCGCGGTCTTCCCCGGGTGTCCATGGGTATTGGTGCACGTAGAAGGTGTCGCACAGCAACACGACGTCCGCTGAGTCCACCGCGCACGCCGCGAGTTGCACCATGGTTTCTGGCAGCGTGGCGGTGATGGCCAGCCGGTAGGTGTAGTGCACCGCACTTCCTCGCTCGGGCACCTGAGGGTGTGGTCCTACCTCCCAGTGTGTGATCTTGGCGGTCAGTGGGTACGTCCTGTCGCCGCGGACCACAGTGACGTCAACTCCCGCAGGGCCGGGTGTGCTTTGCCCCTGACCTCCTTCCCCTGAGATGCAGCTGGCGAGGGCGGTAGCCACACAGGCGACCATCGCCGCCCGCACTGCCGCATCGACACGTCTTCTAGTCAGCCGCTCCACTTCCCGCTCCGCCCCTCGTCCGAGCCCTCTCGGCCCGCTCTGAAGATCAGAGACGCGCCCCACCGTCACCTGTTTCCGGGCCAAGGATTCCTGTAACTACTGGTCACAGGTGAGATGATCTTGGTGTGGCTGGTGTGATCACGGCGTCGGAGCCGTCCTGGATACCCCCGTTCACCGGGCCGAGCCCGCGCTGTTTTGGGAAGCTGGTGATCGTGCTGCGGCGCGAGGGTGCGGACGCGGTTCGCGAGGGCCGGCCAAGTCGGCCGCGGACCGCATCATCGACCACCTCGCGCCGATGCTCGCGCTCCAGCCCCGAAAGCGGTTCGCCAACGACACCGTGCTCATCGTGGACGGCACCCTGGCCCCCACCCGCGACCACACCATCGCGGCGCAGTCGAAGAACTACCGATACTCCACCAACCACCAGGTCGTCATCGACGCCGACACCCGCCTGGTCGTCGTGGTCGGCCGGCCGCTCGCCGGAAACCGCAACGACTGCAAGGCATGGGAGGAATCCGGCGCCAAAGCCGCCGTCGGCAAGACACTCACAATCGCCGACGGCGGCTATCCCGGCACCGGACTCGTCATGCCGCACCGCCGCCGCAAGGGCGAAGAACTGGCCGACTGGAAGCAGGATCACAACAAGTCCCACAAGCAGGTCCGAGCCCGCGTCGAGCACGTCTTCGCCCGCATGAAGACCTGGAAGATCCTCCGCGACTGCCGCCTCAAAGGCGACGGCGTCCACCACGCCATGCTCGGCATCGCCCGCATGCACAACCTCGCCCTCGCCGGATAGGCAAGCGGCCCGCACCGCGACTGACCCTGCCCAGGGCGACTCAAAGATCATTTACGGGACAGCCCTTAGGGCCAGGGCGTATAGGGTCAACATCCGCCGCGGTTCGCCCGAAGTCTTAGAGCCAAGACTGATTAGCGCCATTGGTGCACTCCCACTGGCGCGCCTGTCCACCGTAGCCAGTACCCCAGTCCGCTATCTCGAGGCATTTTCCACTGTGGACGTTCTTCCACCTATAGGTTGAACCGTAGGGCATGTATACCCACTTCTGGTTAGCGCCACCAGTGCAGTCAAACATTCGCGCCGGGGCACCGTTAGCTTTGCTCCAGTCCGCTATCTCGAGGCACTTGTAGGAGGCACTGACGTCGGCATTCCTGTTGAATATCCATGATGCGGACTCATTGGCAACCGGCGTGGCCCACCATTTCTGATTGGCTCCGTTCGTGCAGCCCCACTGCCGGACCGGCGCACCATTGTCTTTACGCCAATCCGCAACCTCCAGACACAGGTAGCTGTTGAAATTTACAATTGTATCCCAGCCATTCATTACGTCCGCAGAAGCTGACGACGCCGGAAGGCCCACTGCCATCACTGCAGCTGCGGCAGTCACTCCAAAAGCCCTACGAACAGGAGCAGAAGTTCCAAATCCCACAGAAAACCCCTAAAACTCTCTAAGCTCACACCGCGACACTCACCGGCCAACGGCACTTTGAAGCCAACCTTAACGTGATCTTGAGCCAGCAAGCGCCCCCACCCCAGGGTCCCCCGGTGCCCGACTCACCACCACCGCAACACAAGTGACGTCACATCACACTCTCGCCCCCAGCCTCCCGTCCCCTCCGACGCCCTCCCCGCACAGCGCCAGCGCCGGCATCAACCATCGGATGCCCCAGCAGAGCATCCCGGCCAGGAGCTGGGTCTGGAACCGGAGCGCGGCCAGGGCAGCAACCTGCCTCAGGTGCCCGTCGACTCCAAGCCCTTCCGGCGGCGCCTCCCCGGCCCAGACACCACCCCACCGGCACTCGCCCCTGTGAGGGGGCCGGCTTGAAAAGTGCTGTCAAAGCCGATCCAGTAGCTCCTGCTTCCCCCGTCGGCAAGAAAATCAGCCTTGGGAAGTTCCCCCAGCCCGGCGTCTGCCCCAGCACATCCTGCGCTCCGACCGATGGCACCATGGCCATCGCCACTCCAGCCCCCACGGTCGTGGCAGGCTCCAGCGCAGCGAGTGCATCAAGATAGAACCAGCATGTACCGTTGGCGGAAATTGGGTGCATACGGTGCATGTTTGGGAGCGGGGTGCTCAGTGCCTGTCTATGAATATCATCCGGATGAATTGGCGCGGATCTCTGTGGTCAGACAGGCCGTCGGACTCACCTTGAGCCAGGTAGAGGAACAGCATCGAACCGCCCAGGGCCGTGAAGAGCGGGCGCTCGCCGCACCCGAGGAGCCGCGGAAGCCGACCGAGCTGGACATCGCCGTGTGCCAGAGACTCGAATGGACTCGGATCGTACGGGTCATGACCAGCCAGCGGATGAACGTCTACTCCCCAGACGAGGACCCTCGAGTGGCCCGCCGGGAGGAGCTGCGTGCGCAGCGTAAGGCCACGGAGGCCGCCTGGAGCGAACAGGCGGATGACGGACTGCCGGTCGAGGTACTGCGGCACCGCGTCTACCGGATCACAGCCCGGGCCACTGCCGCTCCCGAAGGGGAAGAGGCGGTGGTCCGCCATGTCTTCGCGGCGTCCAGCAGTGCGGCCGTCGAGCGCTCCCGGACCCTGTTCGACCGGCCCGGCAGCACCTATCAAGCGGGCGAATACCGGATTGATTCCGTCGAGCAGGTCCTTCCCGAATCGGGAGAATTCTTTTGATCCAGCTCCCAGAACACCAGGTCGATCAGAAATCGGCGTTCCGTAAATGGGCGGGATTCCCTGCAAGATCATCCGTGCCTCCGCACGGAGCCCGAGGCACGACCGTGTCCGCGACCGGCTCGGGCACCATCACAGCCGCCGCATGCGCGCTCAAGTGCTTCCGGGACGGCCGGATCCCCGCCACGGTCCCCACCCTGGACCTCCTCGCACAGACCGCCCAGGCCTGGCGGCTGGCCGGCCACCGTGCCCCGATGGTCACGGTGCGCGCTGGACAACGACCCGGTGCTCAACGCACTCGGGGTCAGCACCACAACGAACCCGATCCAGCTCGCCCTGTGAGCCGGGGCGGGACCGGCCGTGGCGGCATCCGGGCGATCAGCCGCCACACTTGTCGCACCAGGGTCCATACCCGTCAGGCCCGGAGCTTGGTGACGTCATGGTTCCCGGACAGTCATGCCAACCGGCCCCGGTCCGCCGGGACATGGCGTCTGGGCTGCAGCGATGGCCACTGCCATCCAATCTGTATGCTTCCGCCGGAAAGGGCGCCACAGGGTGAGTTGCGAAGGCCGCACTGCTTTGGCAGAGCGGCTGGCTGCTGCTCGTGGCATGGGCGCCGATGACCAATCTCCTAGGGGGAAACAGCGCGTGGCTGGAAAAATTGCAAAACTCGTGGCGGCTGCGGCGGCTGCGGCGGCGTTGGTGACCCTTGCGGGGAGCCCCGCAAGCGCGGGCTCCGAGGCGGTCAACCAGCGTAGTGTCTGGTTGAACGGCAAGCCGAAGTGGAGCGACGAGCAGGCGTGTGTCGAGCGGACCATATGGCTGAAGAGCACCGACTACACCTGGACGATGTTCTTTGGAGGGGGCTACCGGACCCGCGAAATACATCTGGAGGCGGGAACCTACCACTGGCTCGACTGCATCGCCCCCTACGACGGCCGCTACGCACAGTATTCCCGTCTGTCCAAGGCCGGTTCAGAGCCGGCATCCATCTACTTCGACAGGACCGGCGTCCTGGAGGGCACGTACAAATTCGGCTCGTCGCTCCTCCCGTTCGACCAGTAGACCCGGCCCCGGTTTACGGGCTCGTTCGGGTAGAGCGCAGCATCTACCGGAGAGCGGACCGACGGGCGGGGGCGGCGCCCGTCGGTCACCGGTAACCGCTGCAGCCCGCCCCACGTGCACGCGAGTGCACGTGGGGCATCTCCGAGGTGTAAGGATCACGCAGGCTCCTGTCGGCCAGTGTGCCGAGCTGCCCCATGCCGCCGGGTGTCGTCTGTCATCCCCTGCTCTCGCTGCGTCGGTTGCCAGGCGCCGCCAGTGACCATTTTCAACCCGGCCACCGATTGTCGGCGTACTCCTCTGAGTGCTCCGCCAAGTACAGACAAGCGTGCACCCCGTGACGGTCGGCGTGATGGTTGGGATTGGCTGACCGAAGGCAGTGTCGGGGGTCTTTCGGGGGCCTGTCATGATCTCGGCCATGGACGAGATCACC
>NZ_JBEXPG010000128.1:0-6204 GCF_040611935.1 Streptomyces sp. NPDC006512
CCCTTGACCGACCGGCCCGAAACGAAATGCCAAAGACTGCCGGGAAGCCCCCGAAGGAGGGCAGGGGGGAACTCAAGCCTCAAAGGTTCCGTCAGCGATGAGGCGAGGGGCCGGGGGTCGGCATGCCGGGCACACGGCCCCCTCGCGGCCCCTTCCGGGACCAGACCCACTCCCTACCCACCCGAAATGACGACCACGACGTCCTGGGGCGCCGTCAGGCGCGTCAGATCGCTACGCGCTCCTCTCGGCATAGCGGCAGCGGCCCGTCTGGGGCTGGACATAGGCCGCAGAAGGCATCTGGGCCCGGTGTCGTCTCAGCGGCCGACGACCGGCCGTGGTGACTTTCATGGGCAGTCTGGAGGTCTTTCCTGCCGGAGGGTCTCACCGCAGGAGTACAGGCGGGCGGTAGCCGCACGTCAAGGGTGATGGGTGGGGCGTGTGGGCGGTATATGTCCAGCCCCAGACGGTCGCCGGACGCTAAGCCGAGAGAAGCGCGTAGCGATCCGATGCGCCTGACTGCACGCCAGGCTGATCTGGTCGTCATTTCGGGTGGGCAAGGAGTGGTTGTGGTCCCGGAAGGGGGCGCGAGGGGGCCGTATGCCCGGCCTACCGACCCCCGGCCCGTCGTCTCATCGCTGAGAGACCCGCTCCTCCCCCTCTTGCCCGTGACCGTTCTTTTGGGGGGTTCCCGTCGGTCTTCGGCTTTCCGGGGTGGGGCGGTCGGTCAAGGGTGGCCGAAGGCCATCGCGAAGCGACGCGACGACGAAGGAGGAGCGCCCTTGAGGGACCGGTCCACCCCGGAGAGACGATGAGACTGACGGGAAACCACCAAACCCTCCCCGATACGGACCAGCTAGGACCCCGCCGTCCCCCGGCCCCGCCTCCCCGGCCGACCCCGCCCCGACCGCTTCAGGCCTTTTCCGGGGCCGTCAGGTCGATCAGGCGGCACACCGTTTCGATGTCGATCTTGACCTGGGCGATCGAGGCGCGGCCCGACAGCCACGTGATGAGTGCCGAGTGCCAGGTGTGTTCGATGACGCGGACCGCCGAGAGCTGTTCCGCCGTCGGCGGGGCCTCCAGGCCCATCGCGTCGAGGATGATGGCCGTGGTCAGCCGGGAGACCGTGTCGACCTCCGGGCTCACGCTGCGGTCCGCGAAGGTCAGGGCGCGGACCATGGCGTCCGCGAGGTGGGGTTCGCGCTGGAGCGCGCGGAACGCGCGCATCAGGGTCTCCGCGACCCGGGCCGCGGGGTCGTCGCCCGCCGGAGGGCGTTTGCGCAGCGTGGTGTGCATGTGCTGGAGCTGGTCCTGCATGGTGGCCACCAGCAGGTGCACCTTCGAGGGGAAGTACCGGTAGAGCGTTCCGAGCGCCACGCTGGACAGCTCCGCGACCTCCCGCATCTGCACGGCGTCGAAGCCGCCCCGGCTGGCCAGCTGGGCGCTCGCGTGCAGGATCCGACGGCGGCGCGCCTCCTGGCGCTCCGTCAGGGGAGGGGACGCCGGCGTGGTGACGGCCTTCGCTTCCGCTGTCATGTGTCCCGTTCCATGGCGTTCCGTGGCGTCGCTGGTGGTGCTGCGCAGGGGCCGATCCGGGCGTGACCCGGGGTCAGCATGTCAGGCGTCCGAGCCGTGGCGCGAATCACCTGCTCCGCCTCTTACGGTGTGGTTTCCGGCCGGTAGATTCAATGGTCTTCAACGGATCAAGTCTGAAACTTGTTCTACATTATCCGAGCGGTTACGCTCCGGCGAAAGTCGCAGGCAGAAGGGGGCCGAGAGTGACCGCTGAGGCCATCGTGACGAGCCCTTTCGCGGGTTCCGCCACCGACGGCGACCGCCCGTTGCGCATCGCACTCCTCACCTACAAGGGGAACCCGTTCTGCGGCGGTCAGGGCGTCTACGTACGGCACCTCTCGCGTGAGCTCGTCCGCCTCGGACACTCCGTCGAGGTCATCGGTTCGCAGCCCTATCCGGTCCTCGACACGGGCGCCACGCTCACCGAGCTGCCGAGCCTGGACCTGTACCGCAGCCCCGACCCGTTCCGTACGCCGAAGCGCGACGAGTACCGGGACTGGATCGACGCCCTCGAAGTCGCCACGATGTGGACCGGCGGCTTCCCCGAGCCGCTGACGTTCTCGCTGCGCGCCCGGCGCCATCTGCGCGCCCGCGCGGGCGAGTTCGACGTCATCCACGACAACCAGACCCTCGGCTACGGTCTGCTGGGCGACCTCGGCGCCCCCCTGGTGACGACGGTCCACCACCCCATCACCGTCGACCGGCAGCTGGAGATCGACGCCGCCAAGGACCTCAAGCGGCGCCTCTCCGTGCGGCGTTGGTACGGCTTCACCCGCATGCAGGGCCGTGTGGCCCGCCGGCTGCCGTCCGTGCTGACCGTCTCCGGCTCCTCCCAGCAGGAGATCGCCGAGCACCTCGGGGTCCGCGACGACCGCATCCACGTCGTCCACATCGGAGCCGACACCGACCTGTGGTCGCCCGACCCGGCCGTGGCCGAGGTGCCCGGGCGGATCGTGACGACCTCCAGCGCCGACGTCCCCCTCAAGGGGCTCGTCCACCTCGTCGAGGCCCTCGCCAAGCTCCGTACGGAGCGCCCCGACGCCCACCTCGTGGTCGTCGGCAAGCGCGCCGAGAGCGGGCCCGTCGCCCGCGCGATCGAGTCGTACGGGCTCCAGGACGCGGTGCGCTTCGTCAAGGGCATCTCCGACGCCGAGCTCGTCGACCTCGTGCGCGGCGCCCAGGTCTCCTGCGTGCCCTCCCTCTACGAGGGCTTCTCGCTCCCGGCGGCCGAGGCCATGGCCACCGGCACCCCGCTGGTCGCCACGACCGGCGGGGCGATCCCCGAAGTGACGGGCGCCGACGGCGAGACCTGCCTGGCCGTGCCGCCCGGTGACGCGGGGGCGCTGGCCGCCGCGCTCGGCCGGCTGCTGGGTGACGCCGCGCTGCGCGAGCGGCTCGGTGCCGCCGGGCGGGAGCGGGTGCTGTCCCGGTTCACCTGGGCCAAGGCGGCCGAGGGCACCGCCGCGCACTACCGGGCCGCCATCGAGCAGGCCGCCTCCGCCCGTACCCGCCGGCCGCGCTGACCTTCGACCGCCACCGCTTCATGAGCAATCCCTTCCACCCCCGCGACAGCGAAGGCAGGACCCCGTGCTGACCGTCGATTTCTCCCGGTTCCCGCTCGCCGCAGGCGACCGTGTGCTCGATCTGGGCTGCGGCGCCGGCCGCCACGCCTTCGAGTGCTACCGGAGAGGCGCCCAGGTGGTCGCCGTCGACCGCAACGGCGAGGAGATCCGCGAGGTCGCCAAGTGGTTCGCCGCCATGAAGGAGGCCGGCGAGGCCCCGGCGGGCGCCACCGCCACGGCGATGGAGGGCGACGCCCTCGCGCTGCCCTTCCCCGACGACTCCTTCGACGTCGTGATCATCTCCGAGGTGATGGAGCACATCCCCGACGACAAGGGCGTCCTCGCCGAGATGGTCCGCGTGCTGAAGCCCGGCGGCCGCATCGCGATCACCGTGCCGCGCTACGGCCCGGAGAAGATCTGCTGGGCGCTCTCCGACGCCTACCACGAGGTCGAGGGCGGCCACATCCGCATCTACAAGGCGGACGAGCTGCTCGGCAAGATGGAGGCCGCGGGCCTCAAGCCGTACGGCACCCACCACGCGCACGGCCTGCACTCCCCGTACTGGTGGCTCAAGTGCGCCTTCGGCGTCGACAACGACAAGGCGCTGCCCGTCAAGGCGTACCACAAGCTCCTCGTCTGGGACATCATGAAGAAGCCGCTGGCCACCCGGCTCGCCGAGCAGGCGCTCAACCCGGTCATCGGCAAGAGCTTCGTGGCGTACGCGACGAAGCCGCACCTGCCCGTCGGCGCGGCCCAGTGACCGCGCCCCGGCGCACCGCACCCGAACACCTCGTCCTGGACGGCGTACTGACCGCCGAGGAGGCCGCCGAGACGGTGGCCGGGATCCTCGCGGCGCAGCGCCCGGACGGGGCCATACCGTGGTTCCGCGGTCACCACCTCGACCCGTGGGACCACACCGAGGCCGCGATGGCCCTGGACGTGGCGGGCGAGCACGAGGCCGCGGAGCGGGCGTACGACTGGCTGGCCCGGCACCAGAACCAGGACGGTTCCTGGTTCGCGGCGTACGCCGACCGGCCGGAGGGGGTGGACACCGCCGAGCCGCAGGACGCGAGCCGGGAGTCGAACTTCGTCGCGTACATAGCCGTCGGCGTGTGGCACCACTACCTGGCGACGGGCGACGACCCGTTCCTGGACCGGATGTGGCCGGCGGTCGTGGCGGCGGTGGAGTTCGTCCTCGCCCTCCAGCAGCCCGGCGGCGAGATCGGCTGGAAGCGGGAGGCGGACGGCGCCCCGGTCACGGACGCCCTGCTGACGGGTTCCTCCTCGATCCACCAGGCCCTGCGCTGCGCGCTGGCCATCGCCGACCACCGGGGGGATCCGCAGCCCGACTGGGAGCTGGCGGCGGGTGCGCTGGCGCACGCGATCCGCAGGCATCCGGAGCGGTTCCTGGACAAATCGCACTACTCGATGGACTGGTACTACCCGGTGCTGGGCGGGGCGCTGACCGGGGCCGAGGCGAAGGCGCGGATCGAGGAGCGCTGGGACGAGTTCGTCGTCGCGGACCTCGGTGTCCGGTGCGTCCTGCCGAACCCGTGGGTGACCGGCGGGGAGTCCTGCGAACTGGCGCTGTCGCTCTGGGCGATGGGGGAGTCGGACCGGGCGCTGGAGATCCTGCGCTCGATCGGTCACCTGCGCGCGGACAACGGCATGTACTGGACGGGGTACGTGTTCCAGGACCGGGCCGTCTGGCCGGTGGAGCAGACGACCTGGACGGCCGGGTCGCTGCTGCTGGCCGTCGCCGCGCTGGGCGGGGACGAGCCCACGGGCGAGGTGTTCGGCGGTCTCGCGCTGCCCACGGGCCTGGAGCCGGACTGCTGCCGTCACTGAACCGGCACCGCCGGCCGCCGGCCGCCCTCGGGCGGAGCCGGCGGCCGGCGGTGGCCGGGATCAGCGCCGGGCCAGCCAGTTGGCGAGGCCGTGTCCGGCGAGGAGGTAGACGACGGCCGCCAGGCCGTAGCCGACGACGACCCGCGCCCCTTCGCTGTCGAAGCTGAACAGGTCACGCGACCAGCTCGTCAGCCAGTCGGCGCAGTCGTGGACGAACGCGACGAGGCTGTTGCCCTGGTTGGCGTCCAGCAGCCACAGCACGATCCACAGGACGATCAGGAAGGCCGCCACGTCCGCGACGAGGGCTACGGCCCGGGCGATGCCGCCGCCGCCTCGGGTGTGTACACGGGAGTGTGCTCGGGTGTGTGGGGACATGACACGCGTGTTGCCGCAGCCGCGCGGTCCAAACCCGAACGGGTCCCCCAAGTGGTGGAGGGCCACGGCCGGGGTGAGGCTGCGGGGGACACCCCCGTCCCCGGAGGAAACCGTGTCCGTACTCGAACCCAGTACCGTCCGACTCCGCCGCACGCTCACCGCGGTGGTCCTGTCCTGCGCCCTGCTGGCCGGTGCGACCGCCTGCGGTGGCGGCGGCGCCGACACCGCCCGGCAGCCGGAGATCTCCAACGCCGCGGCGGCCGAGCTGGCCGTCCTCGCGGCGGCGGAGCCGCAGGCCGCCGAGGCCGATGAGCTGGCGGCGGCGCCGACGCCGACCACGCCGGCGGAGAAGCAGAAGTTCGCCAAGACGCGCTTCGTCGCGAACGCCGGTCTCGCGGCCGGGGCGACGTACCAGTGGATCATCAAGCCGTACCGCGCGGGCAAGTTCAAGAAGGGCGCGTCGGGCCGGACGTTCGCGCTGATCAAGGCGGGCCTCGCGGGTGCCTTCGCCTACAACCGGCTGAAGGCGGCGTCGGACAACGCCAAGGGCGACCCGCTGCTGTCGAAGGCGATGGTCCCGCTGACGGCGGGCATCGAGTCCCTCAAGAGCCTCGGCACCAAGCTCCGCAAGGGCCAGGCCGGGGACTCCGACATCGACGCCTTCCAGAACGTCATCGAGGGAGTGAAGGGCGCGGGCCAGAGCGCCGGGGCCACGGTGACGGACAAGGTGCCGAGCCTGTCGCAGCTCGGCGGCTAGGCAGTGTCTTCAAAGGGGCTTTAGCCAGAGGAACAGGGATGCGACGGTGACGGCTGCCTGGTAGGACTCGCGGGTTTTGTCGTAGCGAGT
>NZ_JBEXPG010000129.1:0-5312 GCF_040611935.1 Streptomyces sp. NPDC006512
GCCGGCATCTACGACCTGAGGCTCCTGAACAAGGTCCTCAAGGCCGCCGGCAAGCCCGAGGTCTCCGACGCCGGTCTCGGCACCAAGTAACTCCGTAGTTCAGCAACCCCCAGGAGGTGACGACCATGGCCACCACGCTTGCCAAGGCTGCCGAGGGCACCGCAGCGGAGCTGACGCACGCCGCGCGCATCGAGCACGTTTCGAAGTCTTTCTCCGGCCCGGCCGGATCGCAGCTCGTCCTGGACGACATCAGCCTCGATGTCGCTCCCGGCGAGTTCGTCACCATCCTGGGGGCCTCGGGGTGTGGCAAGTCCACGCTCCTGAACCTGGTCGCGGGGCTGGACAAGCCGACCGTGGGGTCCATCGAGACCCCCGGCGGCCGTCCCGCGCTGATGTTCCAGGAGCACGCCCTCTTCCCGTGGCTGACCGCGGGCAAGAACATCGAACTCGCCCTGCGCCTGCGCGGGGTCGCCAAGGCCGACCGCAAGCCCGAGGCAGAGCGGCTGCTGGAACTGGTGCGGCTCGGCGGCTCGTACGGCAAGCGCGTCCACGAACTCTCCGGCGGCATGCGCCAGCGCGTCGCCCTCGCCCGCGCCCTCGCCCAGGACAGCCAACTGCTCCTGATGGACGAGCCGTTCGCCGCCCTCGACGCCATCACCCGCGACGTGCTCCACGGCGAACTCACCCGCATCTGGGCCGAGACGAACCTCTCCGTCCTCTTCGTCACCCACAACGTCCGCGAAGCCGTCCGCCTCGCCCAGCGCGTGGTCCTCCTCTCCTCCCGGCCCGGACGCGTCGCGAAGGAATGGACCGTGGACATCCCGCAGCCGCGCCGCATCGAGGACGCCGACGTCGCGGAACTGTCCCTTGAGATCACCGAACACCTGCGTGGGGAGATCCGCCGCCATGGCCAGCACTGACACCACCCCCGAGGTCTCCACCCGCAAGGGCGACGACCTGGCCGGCCTGGAAGCGGGCCTCGACGCCCTCGACGCGGTCGAGACCCACCGCACCCCGGTCCGCGAGGTCCTCGTCAAGAAGGTCCTGCCCCCGCTGCTGGCCGTCGGCCTCGTGCTGCTGGTGTGGCAGATCCTCGTCGCGGCGAAGGTCACCGACGAGACCAAGCTCCCGGCCCTGTCCGCCGTGTGGGACAGCCTGTCCGACATGTGGGTCAAGGGCACGCTGCTGGAGGTCATCTGGACCAGCGTGTCGCGCGGTCTGCTCGGCTTCCTGCTGGCCCTGGCCATCGGTACGCCGCTCGGCCTGCTCGTGGCCCGGGTGAAGTTCGTCCGCGCCGCGATCGGACCGATCCTCCAGGGCCTGCAGTCCCTGCCGTCGGTGGCCTGGGTGCCGCCGGCCGTGCTCTGGTTCGGCCTGAACGACGCCATGATGTACACGGTGATCCTGCTGGGCGCCGTCCCGTCCATCGCCAACGGCCTCGTCTCCGGCATCGACCAGGTCCCGCCGCTGTTCCTGCGGGCCGGCCGCACCCTGGGCGCCACCGGCCTGCGCGGCGCCCGGCACATCGTGATGCCCGCCGCGCTGCCCGGCTACCTGGCCGGACTGAAGCAGGGCTGGGCCTTCTCGTGGCGTTCCCTGATGGCCGCCGAGATCATCGCCAGCTCCCCCGACCTGGGCCTCGGCCTCGGCCAGCTGCTGGAGAACGGCCGCAACAACATCGACCTGCCGGGCGTGTTCCTCGCGATCATCCTGATCCTCGTGGTCGGCATCGCCATCGACCTGCTGATCTTCAGCCCGGTCGAGCGGTGGGTGCTCCGCTCGCGCGGCCTGCTGGTCAAGAGCTGAGTCCCGTGTCCCGCGCACTTCTGGTCATCGCCCACGGCAGCCGCGACCCGCGGCACGCGGCGACCGTGCACGCCCTCGTCGGGCGGGCCCGGGAGCTGCGGCCGGGGCTGCGGGTGGAGACGTCCTTCCTGGACTTCAACGGCCCGACCGTCTCGCAGGCCCTGGCCTCGCTGTACCTGTCCGGGGTCCGGGAGGTCGTGGCCCTGCCGCTGCTCCTGACGCGGGCCTTCCACGCGAAGGCCGACATCCCGGCCGTGCTGTCCGAGGCCACCACCCGCCTCCCGGGCCTCGCGGTCCGGGTCGCGGACGTCCTCGGGCCGTCCCCGCTCCTGGTGGCGGCCCTGGAACGCCGCCTCGCCGAGGCCGGTCTCGGCCTCACCCCGGCGGAACGCGCCGGCACCGGTGTGGTGCTCGCGTCCGCCGGATCCTCCGACCCGGAGGCGATCGCAGTGATCGCTGAAATCGCGCGGGAGTGGCGGCACACCGGTTGGTGCGCCGTGCGGCCTGCGTTCGCCTCCGCTGCTCTTCCCCGTACGGAGGACGCCGTACGGGCCCTGCGCGCCGAAGGGGTCCGCCGGATCGCGGTGGCCCCGTACGTCATCGCGCCCGGGCGTCTGCCCGACCGCATCGCGGCGGGCGCGGCCGAGTCCGGCGCGGACGTGGTGGCCGACGTGCTGGGCGCCGCACCGGAACTGGCCCGCCTGCTGCTGCGCCGCTTCGACGCGGCCGGGCCGGCCCGGACCGTGCCGGACGCCCGCGAGGCGCTGACGGCCTGACGTACCGCGGGGGGAGAGCCGGGACCCGTCCGTTGCGGGTCCCGGCTCTGCCGTGCCGGGTCGGTCAGGCGCGGGCCGCGGCCTCGTCGGCCAGGGCGGTCAGGTCCTCGACGGACATGGCGCCGGGCGGCAGGGACTCGCGGGCGAAGATGTTCGCCGCGTGCCGCAGCACGTCGTTGACGGGGGTCGCCACCCCGTGGAGGCGGCCCAGGAGCGAGATCTCCCCGTTGAGGTAGTCGGCCTCCACCGAGCCGGTGCCCCGGGCCAGGCTCTGCCAGGAGGAACCGCCGCGGACGCCGGCCGGCTGGTCGACCTTGCCGTCGCGGGCGGCCGACTGCTCGGCTTCGGTGGCGCAGTCGATGCCCGCCGCCTCGAAGGCCGCCTTCGCCTCGCGGACGGCCCGCAGCATCAGCGCCGCCTTCGCCGGGTCGGGTTCGGGACCGGTGGTCGCCTGGATGGCGTTGCCCAGGTTCCCGAGGAGTTTCGCGTACTTCCACCGCATCACGTCCTCGACGACCGGCGCCCCGAAGCCCGCGCCGGCGAGGTCGGCGGCGATGTCGCGGATCTTGCGGTCCGTGCCGCCGGCCGCGCGGCCGAGGTGCAGGATCCCGGTGAGCGGGGCGCACAGCGCGGAGACCGTACCGGGCTCCAGGAAGGTCGCGGGCAGCCACACGCAGACCCCGTACACGCGCGCGAAGCGGCGCAGGGCGAGGCGTTCGCTCTCGACGCCGTTCTGCGCGCACAGCAGCGGCAGCCGCTGGGCCGCGGTGCCGCCGCCCTCGACCTCGGCGTCGCCCCATGCGTCGAGCGCGGCGATGGCGTCCTGGGTCTTCACCGTCAGCAGCAGCACGTCGTCCGGGCGCAGCGCCCCCAGTTCCGCGGGCGCGGTGACCACGGGCAGCCGGTGGACGTGCGTCCCGTCGGCGGTGGTGAGCCGCAGTCCGTCGGCGCGCAGCGCCTCGGCGTGCGCCCCGCGCGCGACGAGGACGGTGTCGAGGCCGGCTCCGGCGAGGCGTCCGCCGATGGTCGCGCCGATCGCCCCGGCGCCGATGATGATGTAACGCATGCCCAGAGCCTGGCACACCGGCCGTGCCGCGATACCGTCGGGCCATGGTGGACACGGTGTTCGAGATGGGCGGGGACCTGCCGGTACGGCGTCTGGGGCTCGGTACGGGCGGTCTGGTCGGGGCCGGCTACTGGGGCGCCCGGGGCGGCCGCGCCGAGGCGCACGCGCTGCTGCGCGCGGCCGTGGAGGCGGGGGTCACCCTGATCGACACGGCCGACAACTACGGTCCGGCGCTGGCCGAGGAGCTGATCGCCGAGGCGCTGTACCCGTACGGGGAGCGGCTGGTGGTCGCCACGAAGGGCGGGGTGGTCCGCACGGGGCCCGACCGGTGGCACGTGGCGGGGCGTCCGGAGCAGCTGCGGGAGATGTGCGAGGCGAGCCTGCGGCGGTTGCGGGTGGAGCGGATCGACCTGTACCAGCTGCACCGTCTGGACCCGGCGGTGCCGATGGCCGAACAGCTGGGTGCGCTGGCGCAGTTGCGGGCGGAGGGCAAGATCCGGCACATCGGGCTGAACACCGTCTCTCCCGAACAGCTGCGGCTGGCCTTGGAGTTGCTGCCGATCGCGGCGGTGCAGAACCCGTACAACCTGCTGGACCGTTCCTCGGCCGAGGTGCTGGCGTTGTGCGAGGCGCACGGCATCGCCTTCCTGCCGTACTACCCGCTGGGCAGCGGGGCCCTGACCCGGGAGAGCGCGGCGGCGGTCACCGCGGTGGCGGCCGCGCACGGCGCGGGCCCGGGGCAGGTCGCCCTGGCGTGGCTGCTGCACCACTCGCCGGTGCTGTGCCCGACCCCGGGCACGGGCTCTCCCGTCCACCTCGCGGAGAACCTGGCGGCGGGGGCGATCCGGTTCGAGCCGCGGGAGCTGGCGCTGCTGGACGGGCTCACCTCGTAGGGGCCGGTGGTCGGGGCCTGCCGTCGGGGCCTGCCGTCAGGGCCGGGTCAGTTCGACGAGTTTGACGACGGTGTTCCAGTTGCGGGTGGTCACGTCGAGGCCCTTGACGACGGCGGGCCGGGCGAGGGCCTCGGCCAGCTTGGAGCGGCCCAGGCCGTCGGGGGCGTACAGGTACAGGACCCGGTCCCCGAGGCGGTATTCCTCGGGGAGGTACGCCGCCGGGTCCACGGACCGGAAGCGGTCCTCGGCGGGCTGCTCGGAGAAGAAGGTGGCGTGGAGCTGCTTGCCCTCCAGTTCGGCGGCGGGGAAGGGGCAGGCGTCGGCGACGGCCTGGAGGTGGTCGCCGTCGACGACGAGGCAGGCGACCCGGAAGCCGAAGTGGGCTTCGATGGCGTCCTCCAGCTCCCGGGCGAGCGCGTCGGGGTCTTGCCGGGTGCTGCCGAAGACGGCGTTGCCGCTCTGCAGGTAGGTCCGCACGTCGTCGTGGCCGAGCGCCTCGATGAGGGGGCGCAGTTGCGCCATGGGGACCTTCTTCGCCCCGCCGACGTTGATGCCGCGCAGCAGTGCCGCGTACTTCTTGGGGGTGGCCCGGGTGCTCGTCTTGTTCGTCATGGCGGCACCTTAGGCGGTGGCTGGCGCCGTGGCCGAAAGGGTTTGCCGGGTCGCGGCCCGGTGGACCTTTCCGGCCACGGCACTAGGGCCTGTCGTCAAACTCCCGTCTGCCCCGCGACGCCTGGCACGCGCTCTCGCCGCACCGGGCGAAAGCCAAGT
>NZ_JBEXPG010000130.1:0-3267 GCF_040611935.1 Streptomyces sp. NPDC006512
CTTCAGAACTAACACAGTGGACGCGAGCAACTGAGGACAAGCCCTCGGCCTATTAGTACCAGTCAGCTCCACCCGTTACCGGGCTTCCACATCTGGCCTATCAACCCAGTCGTCTACTGGGAGCCTTACCCTCTCAAGGAGGTGGGAATACTCATCTTGAAGCAGGCTTCCCGCTTAGATGCTTTCAGCGGTTATCCCTCCCGAACGTAGCCAACCAGCCATGCCCTTGGCAGGACAACTGGCACACCAGAGGTTCGTCCGTCCCGGTCCTCTCGTACTAGGGACAGCCCTTCTCAATATTCCTACGCGCACAGCGGATAGGGACCGAACTGTCTCACGACGTTCTAAACCCAGCTCGCGTACCGCTTTAATGGGCGAACAGCCCAACCCTTGGGACCGACTCCAGCCCCAGGATGCGACGAGCCGACATCGAGGTGCCAAACCATCCCGTCGATATGGACTCTTGGGGAAGATCAGCCTGTTATCCCCGGGGTACCTTTTATCCGTTGAGCGACGGCGCTTCCACAAGCCACCGCCGGATCACTAGTCCCGACTTTCGTCCCTGCTCGACCCGTCGGTCTCACAGTCAAGCTCCCTTGTGCACTTACACTCAACACCTGATTGCCAACCAGGCTGAGGGAACCTTTGGGCGCCTCCGTTACCCTTTGGGAGGCAACCGCCCCAGTTAAACTACCCATCAGACACTGTCCCTGATCCGGATCACGGACCGAGGTTAGACATCCAGCACGACCAGAGTGGTATTTCAACGGCGACTCCACAACCACTGGCGTGGCTGCTTCAAAGTCTCCCACCTATCCTACACAAGCCGAACCGAACACCAATATCAAACTGTAGTAAAGGTCCCGGGGTCTTTCCGTCCTGCTGCGCGAAACGAGCATCTTTACTCGTAGTGCAATTTCACCGGGCCTATGGTTGAGACAGTCGAGAAGTCGTTACGCCATTCGTGCAGGTCGGAACTTACCCGACAAGGAATTTCGCTACCTTAGGATGGTTATAGTTACCACCGCCGTTTACTGGCGCTTAAGTTCTCAGCTTCGCAACCCCGAAAGGTCACTAACCGGTCCCCTTAACGTTCCAGCACCGGGCAGGCGTCAGTCCGTATACATCGCCTTACGGCTTCGCACGGACCTGTGTTTTTAGTAAACAGTCGCTTCTCGCTGGTCTCTGCGGCCACCCCCAGCTCACGGAGCAAGTCCGATCACCAGTGATGGCCCCCCTTCTCCCGAAGTTACGGGGGCATTTTGCCGAGTTCCTTAACCATAGTTCACCCGAACGCCTCGGTATTCTCTACCTGACCACCTGAGTCGGTTTAGGGTACGGGCCGCCATGAAACTCGCTAGAGGCTTTTCTCGACAGCATAGGATCATCCACTTCACCACAATCGGCTCGGCATCAGGTCTCAGCCTTATATGAGGGACGGATTTGCCTACCCCTCGGCCTACACCCTTACCCCGGGACAACCACCGCCCGGGCTGGACTACCTTCCTGCGTCACCCCATCGCTTACCTACTACCACCTTGGGCCGGCGGCTCCACCACTTTCC
Source organism: Streptomyces sp. NPDC006512 (assembly GCF_040611935.1). Taxonomy (NCBI): domain Bacteria; kingdom Bacillati; phylum Actinomycetota; class Actinomycetes; order Kitasatosporales; family Streptomycetaceae; genus Streptomyces; species Streptomyces sp. NPDC006512. Next base: position 1,565 of record NZ_JBEXPG010000130.1, read on the forward strand.
TTTCCCCGAAGGGTCCGGAACGGCTTCACGGCCTTAGCATCAGAGGATTCGATATTGGGCGTTTCAAAGCGGGTACCGGAATATCAACCGGTTGTCCATCGACTACGCCTGTCGGCCTCGCCTTAGGTCCCGACTTACCCTGGGCAGATCAGCTTGACCCAGGAACCCTTAGTCAATCGGCGCACACGTTTCTCACGTGTGTATCGCTACTCATGCCTGCATTCTCACTCGTGAACCGTCCACAACTAGCTTCCGCTGCTGCTTCACCCGGCACACGACGCTCCCCTACCCATCACAGCGGGCGTTGGCCCTATTGCTGCAATGACACGACTTCGGCGGTACGCTTGAGCCCCGCTACATTGTCGGCGCGGAATCACTTGACCAGTGAGCTATTACGCACTCTTTCAAGGGTGGCTGCTTCTAAGCCAACCTCCTGGTTGTCTCTGCGACTCCACATCCTTTCCCACTTAGCGTACGCTTAGGGGCCTTAGTCGATGCTCTGGGCTGTTTCCCTCTCGACCATGGAGCTTATCCCCCACAGTCTCACTGCCGTGCTCTCACTTACCGGCATTCGGAGTTTGGCTAAGGTCAGTAACCCGGTAGGGCCCATCGCCTATCCAGTGCTCTACCTCCGGCAAGAAACACACGACGCTGCACCTAAATGCATTTCGGGGAGAACCAGCTATCACGGAGTTTGATTGGCCTTTCACCCCTAACCACAGGTCATCCCCCAGGTTTTCAACCCTGGTGGGTTCGGTCCTCCACGAAGTCTTACCTCCGCTTCAACCTGCCCATGGCTAGATCACTCCGCTTCGGGTCTAGAGCGTGCAACTCAATCGCCCTATTCGGACTCGCTTTCGCTACGGCTTCCCCACACGGGTTAACCTCGCTACACACCGCTAACTCGCAGGCTCATTCTTCAAAAGGCACGCAGTCACGACTGTATGTGCAAGCACATACAGCGACGCTCCCACGGCTTGTAGGCACACGGTTTCAGGTACTATTTCACTCCGCTCCCGCGGTACTTTTCACCATTCCCTCACGGTACTATCCGCTATCGGTCACCAGGGAATATTTAGGCTTAGCGGGTGGTCCCGCCAGATTCACACGGGATTTCTCGGGCCCCGTGCTACTTGGGAGATTCTTAAGCAAGCCGCTGATGTTTCGTCTACGGGGGTCTTACCCTCTACGCCGGACCTTTCGCATGTCCTTCGACTACATCAACGGTTTCTGACTCGCCGACCGGCCGGCAGACCGGTCAAAAGAATTCCCACAACCCCGCATGCGCAACCCCTGCCGGGTATCACACGCATACGGTTTGGCCTCATCCGGTTTCGCTCGCCACTACTCCCGGAATCACGGTTGTTTTCTCTTCCTGAGGGTACTGAGATGTTTCACTTCCCCTCGTTCCCTCCACACTGCCTATGTGTTCAGCAGTGGGTGACAGCCCATGACGACTGCCGGGTTTCCCCATTCGGACACCCCCGGATCAAAGCTCAGTTGGCAGCTCCCCGGGGCCTATCGCGGCCTCTCACGTCCTTCATCGGTTCCTGGTGCCAAGGCATCCACCGTGCGCCCTTAAAAACTTGGCCACAGATGCTCGCGTCCACTGTGTAGTTCTCAAGCAACGACCAGCCACCCATCACCCCACCAGAACAAGCTGGTGAGTGCACTGGGGCCGGCATCGCGAAGATAAGACCTTA
>NZ_JBEXPG010000131.1:0-4752 GCF_040611935.1 Streptomyces sp. NPDC006512
GGCGGAGCCCCCGGCAGCGGCGCCGCACGCGCACGGGTCCGGGCGGAGCCCGGGGAACGGAGGAAGGGCGGGGCGGGGAGCTGCACCGCGCAGCGGCACCACCCCCCGCACCCGCCCCACCGACCCAGCGGCCCACAGCCACCGGCACCGGGCCGGCCCGGCCCGGGAACAACACCCACCCCCACCCCCACCCGCACCGGAACCCGGCGTCAGCTGAAGATGATCATCGACCCCTGCCCCAGACTCCGCGTAGCCGCCGCATGCAGCCCGAGCCACACGTGCCGCTCCCGCGCGAAGGGACTCTCGTCGTACGGGATCGGCCCCGCCGACTCCTCCAGCGACGTCGGCCGCCCCGGCGGCGCCGGCGCGGCGGGCGGGTTCCCCGGGTCTATCCCGATCGCCGGGGCGACCACCACGAGCTCCCGCAGCAGCCCCTGCGCCGACCCCAGCGGCCCGCCCCCGGCCAGCAGCTCCTCGTTGGCCAGCGGAGCCGCGAAGTCCACCGGAACGTAGGCCCCCGCGTGGTCGTAGTGCCACACCAGGTGCGACTGCTGGGCCGTGGGCTCGAACATCTCCAGCAGCTGCTCGTAGTCCCCGCCCAGCTCGTCCACCGGCGTCACCGGCAGCCCGCAGATCTGGAGCAGGTACGCCCTCCGCAGGAAGTGCAGGGCGTCGTAGTCGAAGCCGGCCACCGGGGCCACGTCCCCGCTCAGGCCCGGCATGTACGCGAACACGGGCACGGACGGCAGCCCCGCCTCGCCCAGCGCCTTGTCGTACGAGGCGATTTCCTCCGCGAAGGGATTGTCGGGGCTGTGGCACAGCACATCGACAAGGGGGACCAGCCACAGGTCACAGGCCACGCGGGCTCCGATCAGTCGGATCAGTCGTGTCGATTGCCACTGATCCGGTCAGCGTAGTGTGCCGGACACGCTCCGCGAAGGGGTGCGCAAAGACCGGGGCCCCGACGTGACGCGACGCCGCGCTCAGAGCCCGGCGGCCCAGTCCAGCCCGTGCTGGTTGTACGCGCGCACGATGCGCCGCACCTCGTCGGCGTCCGCCAGCGTCACCGCGTCGACGAGCTCGTTGTGCCCGTCCCACAGCGCGGTCCGCAGCTCCGGCGCACCCTGGAGGTACGGCACGGAGAAGACCCAGCACTGCACCCTGATCCGGTGCAGGAACTCGGAGATGTACGTGTTGCCGACGAGCCCGCTCAGCTCCCGCCAGAACCGCAGGTCGTAGCCGATCAGCACTTCGAGCGAACCGCTCTGCGCGGCCCGGCGGGCCTCCTCGGCCCGGCGCCGCACGGACACCAGCATTTCGCCTGACCCGTGCGCGGTACCGCGTTCGACGAGCCGGCGGAAGATGCCGTCCAGTATCAGCGTCCGCGCCTCGATCATGCCCCGGAAGTCGTCGACGGAGTAGACGCGGACCCGGAACCCCCGGTGCGTGGCGGACTCCAGCAGACCCTGTGCGGCGAGGTCCACGAGTGCCTCGCGCACCGGGGTCGCGGAGACCTCGTACTGCTCGGCGATCTGCTTGACCGTGAATTCGGTGCCCGGCGGGAGACGTCCCGCGAGCACCTCGTCACGCAGTGCGTCCGCGATCTGCTGCCGAAGGGTGTTGCGGGTGACACCTCCGCTGCCTGGCATAGGGGTCCGTCTCCTCCATAGAACTTCGGACACCTTAGGCCAGGCAGCGCGGCCGAAACCGAACGGTTCGTGGCCGGTATGCGGATATACCGACCGTTATACGGACGCTCAGCCTCCGGTGGTGTGCCGGTCGGCGACGGTCAGCGCCTCGTCGAGCAGCGCGAGGCCCTCCTTGGCCTCGGCCTCCGTGACCGTGCACGGGGGAACGACGTGCGTCCGGTTCATGTTGACGAAGGGCCACAGGCCGGACGCCTTGCAGGCCGCCGCGAACTCGGCCATCGGCGCGTTCGCCGCGCCCGCCGCGTTGTACGGCACGAGCGGCTCGCGCGTCTCCTTGTCCCGTACGAGTTCCAGGGCCCAGAAGGTCCCCAGGCCCCGGACCTCGCCGACCGACGGGTGCCGCTCGGCGATCTCGGCGAGCGCCGGGCCGATCACGTTCTCCCCGATGTGGGCGGCGTTCGCGACGATGCCCTCCTCCTCCATCGTGTTGATCGTCGCGACGGCGGCGGCGCAGGCCAGCGGATGCCCGGAGTACGTCAGTCCGCCCGGGTAGGGGCGGGTGGCGAAGGTCTCGGCGATGGCGGCGGAGATGGCGACGCCGCCGAGCGGGACGTACCCGCTGTTGACCCCCTTGGCGAAGGTGATCAGGTCCGGGGTGACGTCCCAGTGCTCGGCGGCGAACCACTTGCCGGTGCGGCCGAAGCCCGACATGACCTCGTCCAGGATGAAGACGATGCCGTGGCGGTCGCAGAGCTCGCGCACGCCGGCCAGGTAGCCGGGGGGCGGGGTCATGATCCCGGCGGTGCCGGGCACCGACTCCAGGATGATCGCGGCGACGGTCTGCGGGCCCTCGAAGGCGAGGGTGTCGGCGAGGTGGGCGAGGGCGCGCTCACACTCCTCGGCCTCGGTGGCGGCGTGGAAGGGGGAGCGGTAGAGGAAGGGCCCCCAGAAGTGCACGACTCCGGCCGAGGCGGTGTCCGAGGGCCAGCGGCGCGGGTCGCCGGTCAGATTGATCGCGGCGGCGGTGGCCCCGTGGTAGGAGCGGTAGGTGGACAGCACCTTCTGGCGGCCGGTGTGCAGACGGGCCATCCGTACGGCGTTCTCCACGGCCTCGGCGCCGCCGTTGGTGAAGAAGATCTTGTCGAGGTCCCCGGGGGTCCGCTCGGCGATGAGGCGTGCGGCCTCGGAGCGGACGTCCACGGCGAAGCCGGGGGCGAGGGTGCAGAGCCGGCCGGCCTGCTCCTGCACGGCCGCGACCACCTTGGGGTGCTGGTGGCCGATGTTGGTGTTGACGAGCTGGGAGGAGAAGTCGAGGAAGCGGTTCCCGTCGTAGTCCCAGAAGTACGACCCCTCGGCACCGGCGACGGCGAGCGGGTCGATCAGGGCCTGGGCGGACCACGAGTGGAAGACGTGAGCGCGGTCGGCGGCCTTCACGGTCGCGCCGGTGACATGAGGGGTCATGCGGTCACGCTAGAAGTGCGCAGGTGGGAAGGGACATCGGCGGACTGTATGGGGGTGGGGGGCCGCCCTCGGCAGTCTGTCTGCCGGCCGCGTCCGCCCGCCGCCCACCACTCCCCCCATTGACAGCACACTGTCGAGATGACAGTCTCTTGTCATCAGCCCGGTACGGCCCTACACAGCTGGAGGCGAGCACCATGAGCGAGACCCCCCGCAAGCCCGTCCACCTCGCGGTCTACGACACCTACGCGGACTGGGAGACCGGCCACACCACCGCGCACCTCACCCAGCGCGGCCACGAGGTCCGTACGGTCGGCCCCGCCGCCGGACTGCCGGTCACCACCATGGGCGGCCTCCGCGTCCAGCCCGACCTCTCCCTCGCCGAACTGCGGCCCGAAGACTCCTCGCTGCTGATCCTCACGGGCGCCTCGCTGTGGGACACCGGTGACGACCTGGCCCCCTTCGCGGCGAAGGCCCGCGAGTTCCTGGCGGCCGGAGTACCGGTCGCGGCGATCTGCGGAGCCACGGCGGGGCTCGCCCGGGAAGGCCTGCTGGACGACCGCCGGCACACCAGCGCGGTCTCCTTCTACCTGGCGGAACAACCCGGCTACGGCGGCGCAGGGCAGTACGTCGACGCGGACGCCGTCACCGACGGCGACCTGATCACGGCGGGCCCGACGGAACCGGTGGCCTTCGCCCGCGAGGTCTTCGCCCGCCTCGACGTGTACAAGCCGGACGTACTCGACGCCTGGTACCGGCTCTTCCACCACTCCGACGAGAGCGCGTACCCGGTGCTGATGGCGGCGGGCGAGGCCGGCGATGCCTGAACCACTGCCCCTCGGGGAGGCGGCCGGACCGTCCCCCGCGTCACCCCTCTCCCCTCGGGAGCGGCAGGACCTGCTGAGCCGCACCGCGCTCGGGGTGTTCCAGCTGAACGGCCAGTTCCTCGCCATCTCGGAGGAACTGGCCCGCCCGGCCGGGCTGACGGCCGCGTGGTGGCAGGTGCTGGGCGCCGTACTGCGGGAACCGCTGCCGGTCGCGGGCATCGCCCGGTCCATGGGCATCACCCGCCAGAGCGTGCAGCGCATCGCGGACCTGCTCGCCGCGAAAGGACTCGCCGAGTACGTCCCGAACCCGGCCCACCGGCGCGCGAAGCTGCTGCGCCCGACCGAGGAGGGCCGCGCCGCGATCGCCCGCATCAACCCCGGCCACGCCGCACTCGCCACCCGCCTCGCCGAGGAACTGGGCGAAACCGCCTTCGCGGAAACGGCCCGAACTCTGGAACGCCTCGCGACGGCCCTGACGACCATCACCCCACGCCCCTGACCCCGGCTTCCCGACCCCACCGGCCCTCCCACACACCTGGTTTCCCGACCCCCCGGTCCTCCCGCACACCTGGTTTCCCGACCCCACCGGACCTCCCGCACACCCGGCCTCGCGACCTCACCGGACCTCCCGCACACCCGGTCTCGCGCCAGCGGCACGTCCGGCCCCGCCGGGCTCCGGCCCCGCACAGCCTGCTCACGGCCGGAGCCCCGCCCCACCACCCAGCCCCGCCGGCGTTTGAGGCGCGGGGGTCCGGGGGCAGCGCCCCCCGCAACGACGCCCCACCCGCATCCGCCCGGGCCGCACCAGCCCCGCGCGT
>NZ_JBEXPG010000132.1:0-4249 GCF_040611935.1 Streptomyces sp. NPDC006512
CTTTGTACTCACCCTCGCGGGCTTTCCTCCGGGCTTTCGTTCTGTGTTCTTGCGTTTCCGACTCTATCAGACTCTTTCGGGCCCGATTTCCTCGGCGCTTTCCAGGTCCTGCGCTTTCGCGCTTTTCCTTTCCGGCGGTTCCGACTCTATCAGAGATTTTCCACCGGATTTCCCGGCTTCAACGTTCTCGAATGAAGAGTCGAAGACACCCCACATGGATTTGAATCCTTGAGGGGTGGAGTGCTGCCGAACCTGTCCGGTTCGAGGCAACCGTTTAACTCTACAACCCTCCCCGGGGAGAGTCAAAATCGGGCTGCCCACCTGGGGAGGGGTGCCAGTAGACAGCCGCGGTGGCTTCCACCACGTCACTCCGTGATGGTGGGCGGCGCCGTCAGGAACGGCCGCACCTCCAGCCACTCGTGGATGGGCTTGCCTCCCTCTCCCGGGGCAGCCGAGAGTTCCCCGGCCACTTCGAGGGCCCGTTCGTAGCTGTCGACGTCGATGATCATCCAGCCGGCGATGAGGTCCTTGGTCTCCGCGAACGGCCCGTCGGTAACCGGCGGGCGCCCCTCGCCGTCGTAGCCGACCCACGCGCCCTCGGGGGCGAGGGCCTGGCCGTCGACGAACTCGCCGGTCTGCTCCAGCCGGGCCGCGAAGTCGTGCATGTACCGCACGTGCGCCGTGATCTCCTCCGGGCTCCACCGGTCCATCGGCACGTCGTTGACCGCGGCCGGCGCACCCCGGTAGTGCTTCAACAACAGGTACTTCGCCATCGTGCTCTCCTCATCGCCCCTGCGACCCCTTACGGTCGCCTTCACCCCGGGGACGGAGCCGGACGCGGGTTCTCGACATCCCCGGCCGGCTTTCTTTCGCGCCCTCGAGGAGCCGGCCTGCACGCGGCGCGGCCGGTGCCGCGGCTCGGTTCCACGGATCAGGCGTGGGGCCAGGCGCCCAGTGCCCGGTCCAGCCGTTCGCTCTGGTCGCGCGTGACCCCCTGGGCGAGGGAAAGTGGTCCTGCCCTCCGGGAGAAGGGAGTCACAGTGGTCAGCGCCCATCCGGCCGGCTCCCACAGCGGGTGCTCCTGGAGCAGGTCCTGCGCCAGCCGTGGAGCGTCAGCTTTAGTGAAGCCCACCCGGAGGAGAGCGCACCACCGACCAGCGCGGCAACCTCCGCGGCCAGCAGTGCGTACAGCGCTTGGACCCCAACGTGAGGTCCCTCCAGGACAGGCCAGGGCCGAGCTGCTGCCCGCCGTGGGTGGCCAGCTGACCGAGCCGGTCCCCTTCGGGGTGGGAGACGTAGTACTCCGTGCCCTCGTCTCCGACGAAGTCGCGGCCACGACAACCGCCGGGTGTCCCCCGCCGAAGGGGAACCCTGAAGACCGACCATTGCTCCGCGTCGCTCAGGGCCCCGTACGCCGCGTCCGTGTCGGCCTCAGGCAGACGGCCCAGAACCCCGGCAGGACCAGCAGCCCATCCCGGCCAGCAGTAGATCGCTGGTCGTACGAGGGCTGGAGGAATCCGCGTCCGAGGGATCCGCACCAGCCACCACGCCACCTCCAACACCGCCCCGTGCCCGTTGTCCCGACGGCTGTTGCTGCCCGCTGCCTGGAACGGGCCCGAAGCCGAAGCCAGCAGACGGGCCTGCCGGATCCCCGACACCGTCCCACCGCCACCCCAATCGGCAGTAGGCCCTGTACAGGCTCCACGAGCTCGACGGCAACGGGTTGCGGCCTACACAAGGGCACGAAAGCAGCGATCGCCGGACGTCCACCGGTCTGCACCTCCACGCCACCCTCGTCACCGCCGCCCACCCGCCCCTGACCGAACACTGGCGGTCTGGCCGATGCTGGTCTCGGTGGCGCCGTCGTGTTCGCGGCGGGTGGTGTCGCGGCGGACGACCTCGTAGCCGCCTTCATCCAGGACCGCGACCGAGGTGAACCAGGCCGGGTCGTCCTCGTCGGCCGCCGTTGAGGTCATCGATCACGCGGCCCCTGACGGGTCGTCGACTCGGTTCTGGGCTGTCCCGCAATGACCGCTCATAGCTCCGGGAACGGTGGGGGGTCGTCCATCACCTGCAGCAACTTTCGAGCAGGCATCGCCAGCTCCGGCCGCACGGAGGAGGCGACACCCTCGATGATTGACCGGCCTGCGTACACGGCAGCCCTTGCAGCCGCCTCCCAGCCTGTTTGCTGCTGGTAGCTCGCGTCGTGCTTGCGATCCTGGGTCGATGCAGCAGCGGAGTGCCACTGGTCGGTCCGGTAGATGCTCCCCAGCAGGTCCAACAACTCGGCTTTGCAGGCCACCTGCGGGGACCCGCCAGTTCGAGAAGGACCGGGACCGTGGGAGCTGTCACCTCGCCGACGACGAACCCCAGCGCACATACGGCGTCGCCCAGGTCATCGATGGCGATGCGAGCCGTGTCCTCATCGCCATAGGCGATCCGGGCCAGCAGAGGAGGGATACCGCCGGCCGCAACGCCCGTCGCATCGCGCAGTTCTCCCCAGCGGACCCCGGAGACGCTCCCCAACAGACCTCCCACACCCTGCTCCTCAATAACCTCGTGCCGGTCCGGCGGTGCCATAAACAGGGTGCAGCCGCGGGTGATGGTGAGACCCCGACCAGGGGCCTGTGACGGAGTAGCGGAGCGGGGCCCGGCGTTGCGCCATGATCTTGCTGCGACTGGAGTGATCACGGCGTCGGCCCCGTCCTGGATGGCCCCGTTCACCGGGCTGAGCCCACGCTGCTTTGGCAAGCTGGTGACCGCACTGCGCCAAGACGGAGCCGCGGAAGTACGACGGGGTCGGCCGTGGGGGCTGCCGCTGGAAAATCGGGTCCTGCTGATCACGACGTACTGGAGCACGAACGTGACGCTGCGCCAGCTTGCCCCGCTCTTTGGGAGTCCGCGGCCGACCGCGTCATCAGACACCTCGGCCCCCTGCTCGCGCTCGGGGACGGAACCCTGGTCCCCACGCGCGACCACATGGTGGCCGAGCGGTCGAAGAACTACCGCTACCTTCTCCGCGACTGCCGATTGAAGGGCGATGGAGTCCGCCACGCGATGAGCAGCATCGCCCGGCTGCACAACCTCACCCTCGTCGGGTAGACAAGCAAGCCGAACACCGGCCAGCCACGCCCGCACCAACCCGAAGATCCTTTCCCTTAGGCGAGTTCCTTCCGCATCAGCGTGCACACCGTCTCGTAGCGGCGCAACGTTCCGTCGGGGGTCTGCTCCTGCCACGAATCCGGCTGGCGGTCGTATGCGACGTATCCGAGCCGTTCGTACAGTGCACGTGCCCGGGGGTTGCTTTCCTCCACACTCAGCTCGGCCCGCCGCAGGCCGCGGTTCCTGATCCGCAGTTCTGCGGCTTCGACGAGGAAGGTGCCGATCCCGCACGATTGCAGTGCGGGGTGGACGGCCAGCTGCCACAACGTGCCGGCGCCTTCCCTCACCTGGTAGTCGACGCCGCCCTTCGCCACGGGGATGTCGGCCGGCGAACAGACCGCGAGGTAGTCGACCTCGCCGATCCGCGCCCGTTCCAGCTGCTCGGCTACGCCGGCCAGATGGTGTTCAGACCCTGCCCACCCGCATGACGCCAGGTCCGCATGCACCAAGTCGCGGGCTGACAGCTTCAACAAGACGTCGGTCATCTCGAGTACCTCCGGTGAGCCAGCATCCACCCCAGCCCCGCGGCAGCACAAAGACGTTTTCGCGCCCCCGCACTGGCATCCTGACTCATCGTCATGCTCCTTACTCTGCACCCGCGTTCGCGGTACTACGGCTCCGTGTTTCCAGATGGCGAGGGCTCCCTCAACTGTCGTACGAAGCTGAGGCCCGGGCGGGAGTCCAGTCGGAGTTCCGCGACGGGGAGGAAGCCCGTGCGGGCGAGTACGGCTCGGGAGGCGGCGTTGTCGGGTGTCGTTACGGCCCTGGACGGTGGTCAGGCCGTACTCCGCGCCGGCCAGCCCGCAGGCTTCGCGGACCGCGGCGGTGGCAAGCCCCAAGCCGGTGGCCCGCTCGGCGATGCGGTAGCCGAGTTCGGCCATCTGCTCGCGGTGGCAGGAGGCGAAGCCTGCGAAGAAGTAGGCCCGGTTCTCCCGTTCGAACGCGAGTAGGGCCGGCGCGTGGTCGGAACGAAGCAATTGGAGCCGGTTCCGTCCGGGCCGTAAACGCAGAAAAGCCCCGCACCATAAGGTGCGGGGCTTTCCCACAATGATTGTTCGGCGGCGTCCTACTCTCCCACAGGGTCCCC
>NZ_JBEXPG010000133.1:0-3629 GCF_040611935.1 Streptomyces sp. NPDC006512
GAAAATCATCAACATGTTCGTTGCGCGGAATCGACATCAGCCCAGGTCAGAGTCCACAAATCATTGCAATGATCCTTTGGATTAACGCAACGCTCGAACCCTGTTCGTTGCAATGGACTGAGTGTGAACGCTATACCGGCCCCGTTGTGGCCCGCAGCGCCCCCGGGTGCGGCCACCAGGCCTCCACGAGAGTCAATCGGAATTCAGTCCCCGCTCAAGGCGGTCGCGTCAGGATTCCGACGTGCCGGTTGCCCGGCCGGCTCGGCTGCGCGGACCTCACGTTCCGCGCCGCGGGCCGGGGATCGGCGCGTGCGGCCCGGTTGGGTGGTGACGGGTTCTGTCGTGCCTCAGGCGGGTCTTGATGCCATTTGATCTCGACGGGAGTCCCCCACCATGGCAACGTTCCTCCACAGACTGGGCCGCTTCGCGTTCCGAAGGCGTGGCCTCACAGCCCTCCTGTGGCTGTTGGTCCTCGTGGGCGCCGTGGTCGCGGCCTCCTCCGCCCCCGCGCCCCCGGCCGACACCTTCTCGATGCCGGGTACCGAGTCGCAGAAGGCCTTCGACCTGCTCAAGGAGAAGTTCCCGGCGGCGAGCGCCGGCGGTGCCAGCGCCCGGGTCGTCGTACGTGCGCCCCAGGGCCAGGACGTCTCCGGCCCCGAGCGCAAGCCGGCGGTCTCCGGGCTCGTCGCCGAACTGGCGAAGGCCCCGGGGGTCGTCTCCGTCACCGACCCGTACCTGCCCGGAGCCGTCAGCAAGGACGCCACCACCGCGTACGCGGTCGTGACGTACAAGGCCACCGCCACCGAGCTGACCGACGTGGAACACGACGCGCTGACGGAGGCGTTCGACAGGGCCCGCGACACGGGCCTGACCGTCGAGGCCGGCGGTGACGCCATCAAGATCGACGTGGCGATGGGCGGTGCCGAGGGGATCGGCATCCTCGTCTCCGCCGTGGTCCTGCTGATCACCTTCGGATCGATGATCGCCGCCGGCATGCCCCTGCTCACCGCCCTCATCGGGGTCGGTGTCGGCATCAGCGGCATCACCGCGCTCGGCAGCACCCTCGGCCTGTCCGCGAACACCTCCACGCTGGCCATGATGATCGGCCTCGCCGTCGGCATCGACTACGCCCTGTTCATCATCTCCCGCTACCGCTCCGAGATCGCCGAGGGCCACGAACGGCAGGAAGCCGCGGGACGCGCCGTCGGCACCGCCGGCTCGGCGGTCGTCTTCGCGGGCCTCACCGTCATCATCGCGCTCGCCGGACTGGCCGTGGTGAACATCCCCATGCTCACCAAGATGGGCATGTCCGCCGCGGGCACCGTCGCCGTCGCCGTCCTCATCGCGATCACCCTCGTGCCCGCCCTGCTCGGCTTCGCGCCCGTCAAGGTGCTCCGCCGCATCGACCGCAAGGCGATCACCGGCAAGCCGCTCTCCGCCCGCCAGCAGCGCAAGGCCGCCAAGGAGGCCGCCCGGACGAAGCCCAACCTGGGGACGCGCTGGGCCCGTTACGTACTGCGCCACCCGGTGGCCGTCCTGGTCGTCGGCGTGTTCGGGCTGGGCGCGATCGCCCTGCCCGCCGCCAGCCTGGAACTGGGGCTGCCCGGCGAGGGCACCATGGCCGCCGAGACCACGCAGCGCAAGGCGTACGACATGCTGTCGGAGTCCTTCGGCCCCGGCTTCAACGGACCGCTGATGATCACCGTGAGCGCTCCGGACGCCGGGGCCGCGGCCGGCGGCGTCGGCAAGGCGCTGGCCGAGGTCGACGGGGTCGCGTCCGTCTCGCCGGCCGCGCCCAACGCGGCGAACGACACCGCGATCCTGAACCTCGTACCGGGCACCGGACCCACCGACCACGCCACGGAGGAACTGGTCCGCACCCTCCGCGGCAGCGTGGGCGGCATCGAGACGGCCACGGGGGCGCAGGAGATCCTCGTGACCGGCCAGACCGCGATGTTCATCGACTTCTCGAAGACCCTCGACGACGCCCTGGTGCCCTACCTGGCACTCGTCGTCGGTCTCGCCTTCCTCCTCCTGGTCCTCGTCTTCCGGTCGGTCCTGGTCCCGCTCAAGGCGGCCCTCGGCTTCCTGCTGTCGGTCAGCGCGTCCCTCGGGGCCGTGGTCGCCGTCTTCCAGTGGGGCTGGCTCGCCGACGTCTTCGGCGTCAAGGAGGCCGGCCCCGTCATGAGCACGATGCCGATCTTCATGATCGGCGTGGTGTTCGGCCTCGCGATGGACTACGAGGTGTTCCTGGTCAGCCGGATGCGGGAGGCACACGTCCACGGAGCGCGGCCCCAGGAGGCCGTCGTCACCGGATTCCACCACGGCGGACGCGTGGTCAGCGCGGCCGCGATCATCATGATCAGCGTGTTCTCCGGCTTCATCACCGAGCAGAACGACCTCATCAAGATGATCGGCTTCGCCCTCGCGACGGCCGTGCTCTTCGACGCCTTCGTCGTCCGCATGGCGATCGTCCCGGCCCTGTTCGCCCTGCTGGGCAGCTCCGCCTGGTGGCTGCCGAAGTGGCTGGACAGGCTGCTGCCGAACCTGGACGTCGAGGGCGAGAAGCTGAGCCGCCGGCCGGCCACCACCGGCGACTCCGGTTCCCCTGCCCCGCGCTCCCCGCGCGAGCGCGAACTGATCCGCTGAGCCGGCCCGGGGGCCACCGGCCCCTCCCGACCTCCTCCACACGGTGCGCCCCGGCCCGAACCCTCCGGGGCGCACGCTCAGGTGCTGCCGTCCGCAGGCGTCTCGGGCTTCGTGTGGAGGACGTCGCGGGCCTGTTCCGCGGCGCGGGTGATGCTCTCGCTGACGAAGTCGACGAAGCGGGAGATGCTCTCCAGACGGGTGCCGGCCGGGGTCTGGTGGCCGAGGACGCCGACGCCCTGCCGCGCCGTCTCGGCGAGCTGGGCGGTGGCGCGGGCGCTGGCGATCATCGACTGGTACCAGACGTCGTCGTCGACGACGTAGCGCTCGCGGCGGCGTTCGTCGCGTTCCCGGCGGACGAGGCCCTGTTCGTCGAGGAACGCGACCGCCTTGGAGATGGAGGCCGGGCTGACCTGGAGGCGCTGGACCAGTTCGGACGCGGTGAGGCTGCCGGTGTCGGTCAGCGTGAGGCAGGCCATCACCCGGGCCATCATCTTGGGCATGCCCGAGGACATGAGGACGGTGGTGTACGTCTCCTCGTACTCGCGCACGGCCTCGGCGTCGCGTCCGTGGGCCTGCGGGGGCGCCTGCACACCCCGGGGCGCGGTCTGCGTGCGCCGGTGGGCGCGGCGTTCGGTCGCGCGGTGGGCGAGGTCGGCGCGGTAGGCGGTGGGACCGCCGTTGCGCATCACCTCGCGCGTGATCGTCGAGGTCGGGCGGTCGAGGCCGCGGGCGATCTCCGCGTAGGCGAGGCCGTCGGCCAGGCCCAGCGCGATCTGCTGGCGTTCCTGCTGGGTGAGTCTGCCTCCCGGCATCGGGGTCTCCTTCGTGGTCCGTGGTGCGTCCACCATAGCGTTCACTCCCAGTTGATTGCAACGCGATGGCATCGGGCGTTGCGTTACTTCGGAAGGCCGTTGCAACGACTTTCTACCTCTGACCTGCATTTACATAGTTCGCACGCAACAGGCTTGTTGCCAACTCCT
>NZ_JBEXPG010000134.1:0-3566 GCF_040611935.1 Streptomyces sp. NPDC006512
GCCTGGAGCGCGCAGATCGGGTCGATCTCGGTGATGATCACGCGGGCGCCCTGGCCGCGCAGCGACTCCGCACAGCCCTTGCCGACGTCGCCGTACCCGAACACCACGGCGACCTTGCCGCCGATCAGGACGTCCGTGGCACGGTTGATGCCGTCGATCAACGAGTGCCGGCAGCCGTACTTGTTGTCGAACTTCGACTTCGTCACGGCGTCGTTCACGTTGATCGCCGGGAACAGCAGCGCACCCGCCTGGTGCATCTCGTACAGCCGGTGCACACCCGTGGTGGTCTCCTCCGTCACACCCCGGATCTCCGACGCCAGCGCGGACCAGTCCAGCTCCGTGCGGGCCAGCAGGTCCAGGACCAGCGCCATCTCCTCGTTCTCCGCCGTCGACGGATCCGGAACCGCCCCCGCCTTCTGGAACTCGACCCCCTTGTGGACCAGCAGCGTCGCGTCACCACCGTCATCGAGGATCATGTTCGGACCGGCATGCCCCGGCCAGGTCAGCGCCTGCTCCGTGCACCACCAGTACTCCTCCAGCGTCTCGCCCTTCCACGCGAACACCGGAATCCCCGCCGCCGCGACCGCCGCCGCCGCATGGTCCTGCGTCGAGTAGATGTTGCACGACACCCACCGCACCCGCGCCCCCAGCGCGACCAGCGTCTCGATCAGCACCGCCGTCTGCACCGTCATGTGCAGGGACCCCGTGATCCGCGCACCCGCCAACGGCTGCGCCCCCGCGTACTCGCGGCGGATCGACATCAGACCCGGCATCTCGTGCTCGGCCAGCGTGATCTCCTTCCGCCCGAACGCGGCGAGGGAAAGGTCCGCGACCTTGAAATCGGTGAAGTCCGTGGACCCCGTGACATCAGTGGTGGGCTGCGAGGACATGCTGTGCACTCCTTGATTCAAGTACGTTGCGGTGGATCTCAAGCGTCGCGGTGGAGCGGTTGAGAGTGATGTAGTGCAGTCCGGGTGCCCCCTCGGCCAGGAGCCGCTCCGCCATGGCGGTGGCGTACTCCACACCGATGCGGTGCCCGTCGGCGGGATGGTCGCGCGCGGCGTCGAGGCGGTGCGCCAGGTCCTCGGGGAACGCGGCGTTGCTCAGCTCGGCGAAGCGGCGGATCTGGCGCACGTCGGTGGCCGGCATGATCTCCGGGATGACCGGGGTGTCACAGCCGGCGGCGACGACGCGGTCCCGCAGCCGCAGGTAGTCGTCGACGTCGAAGAACATCTGCGTGACGGCGTAGTCGGCACCGGCCCGGCACTTGGCCACGAAGTGGCGGATGTCGCTCTCCCAGTCCGGTGAACGCGGGTGCCGCTCCGGGAACGCCGCGACGCCCACGCTGAAGGCTCCGGAGGCCCGGACCAGCGAGACCAGCTCGTGGGCGTGCAGCAGGCCGTCGGGATGGGGGATCCACGGGGCGTTCGGATCGCCCGGCGGGTCTCCGCGCAGGGCCAGCACGTCGCGCACGCCCACGTCGGCGTACTGGCCGATGATGTGGCGCAGTTCGGCGACGGAATGGCCGACGGCCGTCAGGTGGGCGACCGGCCTCAGGGTGGTCTCGGCGGCGATCCGCTTGGTCACTTCGACCGTACGGTCGCGGGAGGAGCCGCCGGCTCCGTAGGTGACCGAGACGAAGGCCGGTGCGAGCGGTTCGATCCGGCGGACCGCGTCCCACAGGACCCGTTCTCCGGCATCGGTCTTCGGCGGGAAGAATTCAAAGGAGAAGGAGGGCTCGCCGCTCCGCAGGATGTCGCGCAGTGTGCTCATGTACGGCCTCCGGCGTTGAAGTAGCTGGCCTCGGGGTGGTGCAGGACGATGGCGTCGGTGGACTGTTCGGGGTGGAGCTGGAACTCCTCCGAGAGGTGGACGCCGATGCGCTCCGGCCGGAGGAGGTCGGCGATCTTCGCGCGGTCCTCCAGGTCGGGGCAGGCCGGGTAGCCGAGGGAGTACCGGCAGCCCTGGTACTCGGTACGGAACATGCCGTCGACGGAGGCCGGGTCGGACGCGGAGATCCCCAGGTCGGCGCGGACGCGGGCGTGCCAGTACTCGGCGAGTGCCTCGGCGAGCTGGACGGAGAGGCCGTGCAGCTCCATGTATTCGCGGTAGGCGTTCGACTGGAACAGCTTGGCGGTGGCCTCGCCGATCTTCGAGCCGACGGTGACGACCTGGAGGCCGACGACGTCGGTCTCCCCCGAGTCGTCCGAGCGGAAGAAGTCCGCGAGGCACAGGTACCGGCCGCGGCCCTGGCGGGGGAAGGTGAAGCGGGTCCGCTCCGAGCCGTTCTCGTCGAGGATGATCAGGTCGTCTCCCTTGGAGACGCAGGGGAAGTGGCCGTGGACGACGGCGGCTTCGAGGAGGTTCTCGGTGTGCAGCTTGTCGAGGAGGCCGCGCAGCCGGGGCCGGCCCTCGCTCTCCAGGAGCTCCTCGTACGTCGGGCCGCCGCGTGCCGCCTTCAGCCCCCACTGGCCCTTGAACAGCGCGTTCTCGTCGAGCCAGGAGGCGTAGTCCTTGAGCGGGATGCCCTTGACCACGCGGGTGCCCCAGAACGGCGGGGTGGGGACGGGGTTGTCCGCGGCGACGTCGGAGCGGGTCACGCGCTCGCTCTCGTCGGGCTGCGGCTCGGAGACGACCGCGGCGGCCTTGACCCGGCGTTGCTTGAGTTCGGGCAGGGCCGCGCCCGGGACGCCGCGCTTGACCGCGATCAGGGCGTCCATCAGCCGCAGGCCTTCGAACGCGTCGCGGGCGTAGCGGACTTCGCCCTCGTAGATCTCGTGGAGGTCCTGCTCGACATAAGCGCGGGTCAGGGCGGCGCCGCCCAGGATGACGGGGAACCTTTCGGCGAGGTGCCGGGCGTTCAGCTCCTCCAGGTTCTCCTTCATGATCACGGTGGACTTCACGAGGAGACCGGACATGCCGATCACATCCGCCTTGTGTTCCTCCGCGGCTTCCAGGATCGCGGAGACCGGCTGCTTGATACCGATGTTCACGACGTTGTAGCCGTTGTTGGTCAAAATGATGTCGACGAGGTTCTTGCCGATGTCATGGACGTCACCGCGGACCGTGGCCAGAACGATCGTCCCCTTGCCCTCGTCATCGGTCTTCTCCATGTGCGGCTCCAGATACGCCACCGCCGTCTTCATCACCTCAGCCGACTGCAACACGAACGGCAGCTGCATCTGACCCGACCCGAACAGCTCACCGACGACCTTCATCCCCTCCAGCAGGGTGTCGTTGACGATGTCCAGAGCCGGACGCGTCTCCAGCGCCTCCGCCAGATCCGTCTCCAGACCGTTCTTCTCCCCGTCGATGATCCGCCGCTGCAACCGCTCGTCCAGAGGCAGCGCCAAGAGCTCCTCCGCCCGGCCCGCCTTGAGTGACTTGGTGTTGACGCCCTCGAACAGCGCCATCAGCTTCTGGAGGGGGTCGTAGTCACCCTCACGCCGGTCATAGATCAGATCCAGAGCGGTGGTCACCTGCTCCTCGTCGAAACGGGCGATCGGCAGGATCTTCGACGCGTGCACGATCGCCGAATCCAGCCCCGCCTTCACACACTCGTCCAG
>NZ_JBEXPG010000135.1:0-3468 GCF_040611935.1 Streptomyces sp. NPDC006512
GCGTCGGCCGTTCAGTGTGTACTCGCGTCGTCAGGACGGCGGGGTCGAGGAGCTGTGGACGCGTCACGGGTCCGGTGTGCTGGCGGTCGGGGCGCAGCCGGAGGGGGAGCTGGAGTTCGGCGAGCTGGCGGCGTGGCCGCCGGCCGGCGCCGTACCGGTCGACGTCCACGGCCTCTACACGGAACTCGCCGAGGAAGGCGTTGCGTACGGGCCGCTGTTCCAGGGCCTCAAGGCCGCCTGGCGGCGCGGCGCCGAGCTGTTCACCGAGGTCGCGCTGCCGGACGACGTACGCCGGGATGCGGCGCGGTTCGGTCTGCACCCGGCCCTGCTCGACGCGGGCCTCCACGCCATCGGCCACGGCGACGACGCTGCACGGACGTCTTCCGGTGCTCTGCTGCCGTTCTCATGGGCTGGAGTCTCGCTCTACGCGGCCGGCGCGTCTTCGCTGCGCATGCGGCTGACCCCGCTCTCTTCGGACGATCCGCACACGCTCGCGCTGTTGGTCGCGGATGAGGCGGGGCGTCCGGTGGCGGCCGTGGAGTCGTTGATGCTCCGTCCGGCTTCCGCCGATCAGGTGCACGCGGCGGGTGGCGGTCATGTGGAGTCGCTCTTCCGCGTGGAGTGGGTACCCGGTGCGGTGTCTTCGGCGGGTGCCGCTGCCGGCCTGCGGTGGGCGGTGCTGGGCGGGGACGAGATCGGCCTGGACACCACGGGAGCCCATGTCATCCGCTACCCGGATGCGGTCGCGCTCGGTGTGGCGTTGGCGGCGGGTGAGCCGGTGCCGGATGCGGTGTTCGTCGTGCCGTCGGCTGGTGTTGATGCCGGTGACGTGGTGGGTTCCGTGCATGCGGCGGTGAACGGTGCGCTTGCGGTGGTGCAGGAGTGGCTGGCTGATGAGCGGTTCGCCGGCACCCGGTTGGTGTGGGTGACCTCTGGTGCGGTGGCCGTCGAGGCCGGTGCTGGTGTCGGGGATCTTGCGGGGGGTGCGGTTCGCGGGCTGTTGCGTTCGGCGCAGTCGGAGAACCCGGGGCAGTTGTTCATGCTCGACCTGGACGGTGAGGAGGCGTCGCTCGCGGCGGTTCCTGCCGCGTTGGCGTCCGGGGAGCCGGAGGTGGCGATCCGGGGTGGTGCGGTCACCGTTCCGCGTCTGGTGCGTGTGGCTTCTTCGGACAGCAACTCGGACCGCGCGACCGAACTGCCGACGGCCCTTGGCGAGCCTGGTGGGACCGTGCTCGTCACGGGTGCCACGGGTGCTCTGGGCCGGTTGTTCGCCCGTCATCTGGTGTCTGTGTACGGGGTGGAGCGTCTGCTGCTGACGAGCCGTCGGGGTCCGGCGGCGGACGGGGCAGCGGAGCTGGTTGCGGAGCTGCGTGGACTGGGTGCGCACGCGGAGCTCGTGGCTTGTGATCTCGCGGACCGGGGGGCGTTGGAGGAGCTGCTGGCGGGGATTGCGGCCGAGCATCCGTTGACGGCCGTGGTGCACACAGCCGGGGTCCTGGACGATGGTGTCCTGGCTTCCCTCACCCCCGAGCGGGTGGCGGCAGTGCTGCGGCCGAAGGTGGATGCCGCGTGGAACCTGCATGAGCTGACGCGCGAGCTGGACCTGTCGGCTTTCGTGCTCTTCTCGGGTGCGGCGGCCGCGTTCGGCGCGGCCGGGCAGGCCAACTACGCTGCGGCGAACGCGTTCCTGGAGGCTCTGGCCGAACACCGCCGGGCTGAGGGACTGGCTGCCACCTCCCTGGCCTGGGGCCTGTGGGCTCCCCAGGCAGGCAGTGGCATGGCAGGTCGCCTCGACGAGGCCGACCTGCGGCGCATCGCCCGGGACGGCGTCGGCGCACTCACCAGTGACGAAGGACTCTCCCTCTTCGACACCGCCATGACGGTGGACTCGGCGGTCCTCCTGCCGATGCACCTGGACCTTGCGGTCCTGCGCGCGCAGGCCGCTTCCGCCGGTACCACGCCGCCGCTGCTGCGTTCCCTCGTACGGGTACCGGCACGCCGGAGTGTCGAGCGACGCCACACCGGGGCGGGCGACGCATCGCCCCTGACCGCTCGCCTGCTCGCCCTGCCTACGGCGGAGCACGAGGGCGTACTGCTGGACCTGGTGGCCGGACACGTGGCTGCCGTCCTCGGCCACTCGGGTTCCGGGGCGGTCGACGCGGACCGGGCCTTCCGGGATCTCGGCTTCGATTCCCTCACGGCCGTGGAACTGCGGAACGTACTCAAGGCGGAGACCGGGCTGCGGCTGTCACCGACCCTGGTCTTCGACTACCCGACGCCGGCCGCACTGGCCCGGCACCTGCTGAACGAGCTCGCCGTGACCGTCGGCGAAGAGCCGTCGACCGGTCTGACGGCGCCCGTACGGCCCGCAGTGGGCGTGACGGACGATCCGATCGTCATCGTCGGTATGGGCTGCCGGTTCCCCGGTGGGGTGCGGACGCCCGAGGACCTGTGGCAGCTCGTCGCCACGGGCGGCGACGGCATCACTGCCTTCCCGGCCGACCGGGGCTGGAACGTCGACGCCCTCTACCACCCGGACCCGGACCACGCGGGTACCTCGTACACCCGTGAGGGCGGTTTCCTGCACAAGGCGGCCGAGTTCGATGCGGCGTTCTTCGGGATCTCGCCGCGTGAGGCCCTGGCGATGGACCCGCAGCAGCGGCTGTTGCTGGAGACCTCGTGGGAGGCGTTCGAACGGGCCGGGATCGACCCGACCGCCCAGCGCGGCAGCCGGACGGGCGTCTTCGCCGGCGTCATGTACCACGACTACGTGACGGGCATCGGCATCGGGGACGGCGCCGGAAACGGTGAGGAACTGCCCGAGGGCGTCGAGGGATACCTCGGCACCGGCAACGCCGGCAGCATCGCCTCCGGCAGGATCGCCTACACCTTCGGCCTGGAGGGCCCGGCGGTCACCGTCGACACGGCCTGCTCGTCGTCACTGGTCGCCCTGCACTGGGCCATCCAGGCACTGCGCAATGGCGAGTGCGACATGGCCCTGGCCGGCGGCGTGGCCGTCATGGCCACCCCGGAGACGTTCATCGACTTCAGCCGTCAGCGCGGCCTGGCGGAGGACGGCCGCTGCAAGTCCTTCGCGGCGGCCGCCGACGGCACGGGCTGGGCCGAGGGCGCGGGCATGCTGCTCGTGGAGCGGCAGTCGGACGCGATACGGAACGGCCACCCGATCCTGGCCGTGGTGCGGGGTTCGGCGGTCAACCAGGACGGTGCGAGCAACGGCTTGACCGCTCCGAACGGCCCGTCGCAGCAGCGGGTCATCCGAGAGGCCCTGGCCGGGGCGGGACTTTCCCCGCTGGACGTGGACGCGGTGGAGGCACACGGTACGGGTACCCGGCTCGGGGACCCGATCGAAGCGCAGGCGCTGCTGGCGACGTACGGGCAGGAGCGGCCGGAGGGCCGTCCGCTGCTGCTGGGGTCGATCAAGTCGAACATCGGGCACACGCAGGCCGC
>NZ_JBEXPG010000136.1:0-3407 GCF_040611935.1 Streptomyces sp. NPDC006512
CGCGGGCTTCCGCCCGGCGCACCGAGAGCACGCACCAGACGCCGCAGGGCCGCCCTCCGGGCGACGACGGGAGTTTGACGACAGGCCCTAGGCCCGGGAGTCCTCCAGGACCTCCTCCGCGACCGCGGGATCGGCCCGCGCGTACGCCTCGCAGACGCGCAGCAGCCACGGCACCTCGTCCGCGTAGAAGTCCTCGCCCGCATCGGGGAACTCGGCCGGGACGCCGGGTTCGCGGGCCGGGTCGCGCATGTTCAGGCGGGCGGAGAGGATCCAGTACGCCTGGGCGACGGCCTCGGCGTCCTGGCCCGTGTGCCCCTCGCTCTCGGCGAGTTCGAGGGACACCTGGTAGAGGTCGTCCGGGGCCCGTCGGCGCATGGCGTGGATGACGTCGCGGATCTCCGTGACCCAGCGGCCCAGCCGTACCTGGGGCGAGGCGTCGTGCGCGAACAGGTCGCGCGCGGTGACGAGGCGCCCGGCCCGGGACCGCCCGGGCAGCGGCCGGCCCGGCGCCCGGCGCACCAGGTCCGGGGCGGTCAGTGCCAGGTCCCGCCACAGCGGGTGGAGCCGCGCCAGCATCCGGTACGCCCGCACGCGGTTCACCGCCGCCTGGCTGGCCGGTGCGATGACGCCCAGGGTCCAGCACAGGAAGGAGGTGTAGAGCAGGACGTCGGTGGCGGTCTCCTGGGCGTTGGCGGCGTCCTCCGGGACCGGGAGGAAGGCCACGACGACGGCGTACGCGGCCCGGACCGCCGCGTACAGGGCGCCCGCCGCCATGCCGACGGCCATCACGGCCAGCCCGGTCCGCAGCGTCCGGCGGGCGGCCCCGCGGGCGGCGCCCGCCCACTGGTAGCCGCACAGTCCGATGACGGCGCCGCAGTAGCCGTAGAAGAGGGGCATGTAGACGGCCAGGCCCGCCTCACCCGCGTGCCGGGCCATGAACTGCGAGTCCTCCGGTACCGGTCCCCGGTCCAGGACCAGCAGGAAGACCGCGGCCATGGCGGCGACGACGAGCACGGCCGCCGTCACGGCGTGCCGCTGGACGGCCACGGTCACGCGCGCCCGCCGGGAGGAGGAGCCGTCGCCGGCGGCGCCGCGGTAGACGGCCGCGACGTACCGCAGGAGCACGCACATGCCCGCGACCACGAAGCAGTGCTTGAGCAGCGTCGACAGGTCGAACACGCCGAGGCCGTCCACGAGTCGGCGCCCCAGGTCGGTGCGCATCAGCCAGGCGCAGGCGAGCACGGCGAAGGCGCCCCACAAGGAGCGTTCGCTGGTGCGTCCGCGCAGGGCCGAGGGGATCCTCCAGAGCGCCTGGGCGAGGAGGAGGAACACGATCGCGTAGGTCAGGACGTCAGACAAGGCCGCTCCTGGCCGGTCGGGAGAAGGGGCGGGAGAGGGTGTCGTCGAGGCCCCGCAGGGTGCCGTCCTCGATCCGGTCGGAGGCGAAGGCCTCCTCGTGCAGCAGGTCGGCGATCATCTCGGCGCGCAGTTCCACGTGGGAGTCGTAGCGGTGCCGGGCCATGAACGGGCCCGTGCCGGCCAGGCGGGCCGTCAGTTCCGGTGAGAGCTCGGGCAGGAGGGACGCCGTCTGCCCGCCCTGCGTCGTCGGGTCGTCGCACCACAGGTGGGCGAGCTCGTGGAAGACGACCCGCTGCCGGTGGTACCCGGAGATGCTCTCCGGGATGAAGATCAGGTCGAGGAGCAGCCGTTCGTGGTGGATCCACAGCCCGCAGACGTCGCTCCGTCCGAGCAGCCGGTCCGGAGCGGACACCAGCTCGATGCGGCGTCCGCGTTCCGCCTCGATGGCGGCGACGAGCGAGGCCGTGCTGAAGGGGCGGGGCAGCGGCATGGAGCGGACCGCGCGGCGGGCCTCCTTGCGGACGGCCCGATGGCTGACGGGGCCCGGGGTGTCGCTGCCCGTCCGGCCCGACCGGCGCATGAACGTTCCTCCCGGCACCTTTCGGCACCTCCCCGCAGTCTCCCGGACACGATCGGACCGGAGGTCGAAATCCTAGGCCAGGGGGTGGGGTCCGGTGCGGGCGGGGACCGGCTTGTGGACGCGGGCGGTCCGGATGGCAAATCAATTGCACGAGACGTCTCGTCTCGTTTAGGCTCGTTCCATGACCGCAGCCAAGCCCGCACACATCGCCATGTTCTCCATCGCCGCCGCAGGCCATGTGAACCCCAGCCTCGAAGTCATCCGCGAACTCGTCGCCCGGGGCCACCGCGTCAGCTACGCCATCCCCGCCGCCTACGCGGACACGGTCGCGGTGACCGGTGCCACCCCGGTTCTCTGGAACTCCACCCTCCCCACCGACGACGACCCCGACGCCTGGGGCACCGAGCTCATCGACAACATCGAACCCTTCCTGAACGACGCCGTCCAAGCCCTCCCGCAGCTCGCCGCCGCCTTCGAGGGGGACGAACCCGACCTCGTCATCCACGACATCACCTCCTACCCGGCGATCGTCCTCGCCCGCCGCTGGGGCGTCCCCGCCGTCTCCCTCTCCCCGACCCTGGTCGCCTGGGACGGGTACGAGGAGGAGATCGCCGAACCCATGACCGCCCCGCTGAAGGCCTCCGAACGCGGGCGGGCCTACTACGCCCGCTTCCGCGCCTGGCTCGACGAGAACGGCATCCCCGACGACCCCGACCGGTTCGTCGGCCGCCCGCGCCGCAGCATCGTCCTCATGCCGAAGGCCCTCCAGCCGCACGCCGACCGGGTCGACGAGAACGTGTACACCTTCGTCGGCTCCTGCCAGGGCGACCGCGCCGACCAGGGCCACTGGCAGCGCCCGCCGGCCGCCGAGGGCAAGAAGACCGTCCTGGTCTCCTTCGGCTCCACCTTCACCAAGCAGCCCGCCTTCTACCGGGCCTGCCTCGACGCCTTCGCCGCCCTCCCGGACTGGCACCTCGTCCTCCAGATCGGCAAGTTCACCGACGAGAGCGAACTCGGCGAGATCCCCGCCAACGCCGAGGTACACCGCTGGGTGCCCCAACTGGACATCCTGCGCCGGGCCGACGCCTTCATCACCCACGCCGGAACCGGCGGCTGCCAGGAGGGCCTCGCCACCGGCACCCCGATGGTCGCCGTCCCCCAGGCCGTCGACCAGTTCGGCAACGCCGACATGCTCGTCGGACTCGGAGTCGCCCGCCACCTCCCCATGGCCGAGGCCACCGCCGAGGCCCTGCGCACCGCCGTCCTGGAGCTCACCGCCGACCCCCAGGTCGCCGCCCGCGCCGCAGCGATCCGTGCCCGGATGGCCACCGAAGGCGGCACCCCCCAGGCCGCCGACCTCATCGAGGCCGAACTGCCCTAGGGCCTGTCGTCAAACTCCCGTCGTCGCCCGGAGGGCGGCCCTGCGGCGTCTGGTGCGTGCTCTCGGTGCGCCGGGCGGAAGCCCGCG
>NZ_JBEXPG010000137.1:0-3406 GCF_040611935.1 Streptomyces sp. NPDC006512
GGGCTTTCGTTCTGTGTTCTTGCGTTTCCGACTCTATCAGACTCTTTCGGGCCCGATTTCCTCGGTGCTTTCCAGGTCCTGCGCTTTCGCGCTTTCCCTTTCCGGCGATTCCGACTCTATCAGAGATTTTCCACCGGATTTCCCGGCTTCCGACGATCCGAATGTGGAGTCGATTGTGCCCGCTTGGAATTCAATTCCTGGGGGCGAGATGAGACTTTAAACCATCACTGCCGAACTTGTCCAGTTCGAGGCAACCGTTCGAATCTACCTCCCCGCGTCTGCCGTGTCAACGGTGTTTGCGGGACGACGAGGAGACTAGCAGCTCAGCGGGTCCCCACGCACATCAGGCGGCGGTGGGGAGCGTCGCCGTGCGGTCGGCTTCCTCGACGTCGCCGGCCTCGCCGGCGCGGGCGGCGCGGCCGCCCAGGACGTACACGTAGACGAGGAAGGCGGCCTCGGCGGCGATGCCGATGCCGATGCGGGCCCAGGTGGGGAGGCCGGAGGGGGTGACGAAGCCCTCGATCAGGCCGGAGACGAACAGGACCAGGGCCAGGCCGATGGCCATGCCGAGGGCGGCGCGGCCCTGTTCGGCGAGGGCGGTGCGGCGGGTGCGGGGGCCCGGGTCGATGACGGTCCAGCCCAGCTTCAGGCCGGTGCCCGCGGCGACGAAGACGGCCGTCAGTTCGAGCAGTCCGTGCGGGAGGATCAGGCCGAGGAAGACGTCGAGGCGGCCGGCGGAGCTCATCAGACCGATGCCGACGCCCAGGTTGGCCATGTTCAGGAAGAGGATCCAGAGGACGGGGATCCCCAGGAACGCACCCAGGACCAGGCAGATCGCGGCGGCCTGGGCGTTGTTCGTCCAGACCTGGGCCGCGAAGGAGGCCGCCGGATGGCTGGAGTAGTACGTCTCGTACTCGCCGCCGGGCCGGGTGAGCTCCTTGAGGTCGGCCGGGGCGGCGATGGCGCCCTGGACCTCGGGGTGGGTGGCTATCCACCAGCCGATGAGCACGCCGAGCGCGGTGGAGAGCAGTGCGGTGGGTATCCACCAGCGCCGGCTGCGGTAGACCGCCGCCGGGAACCCCTCGGTGAAGAAGCGGGCCGCGTCGCGCCAGCTCGCACGCCGGGTACCCGTCACCGTGGCGCGGGCGCGGGCGACGAGCTGGGTGAGGCGGCCCGTCAGCATCGGGTCGGGCGCGCTCGACTGCACGAGGGAGAGGTGGGTGGAGGTGCGCTGGTAGAGCGCGACGAGTTCGTCGGCCTCCGCTCCGGTGAGCCGCCGGCCGCGGCCGAGGAGCTGCTCCAGACGGGCCCATTCCGCCTGGTGGGCCACCACGAAGACGTCGAGATCCATCCGGTTACCGCTCCCCTGCCCCAGGCCACCCGATTCGGCTTACTTCTCCTGTGGTCAGCTTGGCAGACTGGATCGCACAGGGGCGGGTCAGGTCGGTGAAAGGTGTGCTTGTGAGCGATCTCGTGACGGGGGACGCGGTCGTCCTGGGCCTGCGGACCGCGAGGCTGCCGAGCCGGGCGCTGGCGATCCTGCTCGACCTCGCCGTGTACGTCTCCGGTTTCATCGCCGTGTCCATCACTCTGGCCGTCTCGACGGCCGGCCTCGACGATGCCGCCCAGGCGGCGCTGGCGGTGGCGAACTTCCTGCTGGTGATGGTCGGTGTGCCGATCGCCGTGGAGACGCTGAGCCACGGGCGTTCGCTGGGGAAGCTGGCCTGCGGGCTGCGGGTGGTGCGCGAGGACGGCGGGCCGATCCGGTTCCGGCACGCGCTGGTGCGCGGGGCCATGGGGGTCGTCGAGCTGCTGATGACCTTCGGGACGGTGGCCTGCATCGCCTCGCTGGTGTCGGAACGGGGCCGGCGGGTCGGGGACGTGTTCGCGGGGACGCTGGTGATCCGGGAGCGGGTGCCGGGGGCGCGGGTGATGCCGGTGCCCCCGCCGCCGCCGTGGCTGGCCGGACGGTTCTCGGCCCTGGACCTGTCGGCGGTGCCGGACGGGCTGTGGCTCGCGATCCGGCAGTACCTGACGCGGATGGACCAGCTGGACCCGCAGACCGGCGCCGCGATGGCGGCGCGGCTCGCGGACGACGTGGTGGCCCGGACCGGGACGCCGCCGCCGGCCGGGGTGCCCGCGGCCGCGTTCCTGATGGCGGTGGTGCACGAGCGGCAGTCCCGGGACGCGGCCCGGGCCTTCGGCGCGGCCGCACACGCGGCGCAGGCACAGGCACAGCCCCAGGCGCACGTACCGGCACACGTACGAGCAGAGGCGCCGGTACGGGCGCAGCAGCCGGTGTTCCCGCCCGTGGCCCCGCCGGCGGCGCCGTACGTTCCGCCGGCCGCGCCGGTGGTTCCCGTCGCGCCGTTCGTGCCTCCCGTGGCGGCCGCGCCCAAGACCGGGTTCGCGCCGCCCGCCTGAGCGGTTACCCGTCCCCGAGGGCGTCCTCGAAGGTGGAGGGCGGGGTCTCCAGGTGTTCGAGTTCGATGCCGGGCGCCGAGAGGACGACGTCGCCCGCGATGTGGACGGTATGGACCTCGCCGGTGTCCAGGGCGGTCACCTGGTACTCGTCCACCAGCAGCGGGCCGCTGTCCGTGGCGTGCTCCTCGCGGCGCAGCAGGGCCCAGGCCTGGTCGACCGTACGGGCCGCGAGGACCGGGTCGGTGAGGGTGACGAGGCGGACGCGCGTGGCGGGGGCGCCGGGGGCCAGGCGCAGCAGGCGGGACGTCGCGATGAGGAAGGCCGGTGAGGTGCCGGTGAATCCGGGGGCCTGGACGTTGCCTTCGGTGGCCTCGGTGCCGGTGGGGTCGGTGCGGACCCAGGTGACGCCGTCGATGGCGGCGCCGCGGACCTGCCAGCCCCCGGCGTTCAGTTCCAGGCGGATGGGGCGGCCGAGTTCGTCGACGGCGAGGTCGACGGAGCCGCGGTGTTCGCCGTCGGGGTGGGTCAGCTGGGCGACGTAGCGCCAGCCGGACGGGCCGGGCGCGCAGTGGAAGTGCTCCTCGCCGAGGGGGGCGTGGTCGTGGGGATCGTGGAGCGAGTACCGGCCGCGTGGCATCGACGGGCTTTCTGGGATGGGGGCTCGGGATACGGGGCAGGCCCCCGGCACGGGTGCCGGGGGCCTGCTTTCAGCCTGCGCCGCTGATCGGGGCCGTGATCAGTAGCGGTAGTGGTCGGGCTTGTACGGGCCCTCGACCTTGACGCCGATGTAGGCGGCCTGCTCCGGGCGCAGGGTGGTGAGCTTGACGCCGAGGGCGTCGAGGTGGAGGCGGGCGACCTTCTCGTCGAGGTGCTTGGGCAGCACGTAGACGTCGGTCGGGTACTCGGACGGCTTGGTGAAGAGCTCGATCTGGGCCAGGGTCTGGTCCGCGAAGGAGTTCGACATCACGAACGACGGGTGGCC
>NZ_JBEXPG010000138.1:0-3105 GCF_040611935.1 Streptomyces sp. NPDC006512
TCCTTTGGGGGGGTTGTGTCCCCCCCGGCCCCCCCCCTGTTGGGCGGGCCCGGGGGGGGGGGCCCCCCCCCCGGGGGGGGGGGGGGGGGGGGGGGGGGGGGGGGGGGGGCGCCCCCCCCCCCCGCCGCGCACTGCCCCCGGCACCCCGCCCCTTTTCCCGCTCAGCGGGACCCCTCCTCTTTTCCCGCTCAGCGGGATCGTGACCTCCCGCCCGGGCCCGCCGCCCGCCTACCGTCTGCCGCACCACACACCACCGCGGCCGGGAGGCCCCATGATCGACGACCGGCGCCGGCACGAGGCCGCCCGGCTGCTGCGCGCGGCGGAACGCCACCGGGCCCCCGTACGGCCGCTGACCGAGCTCTTCGAGGGGATCGACGCACAGGACGCGTACGAGATCCAGCTGATCAACGTCCGCCACCGCACCGGCACCGCGGGCGCCCGCGTCACCGGACACAAGGTCGGGCTCTCCTCGCCCGTCATGCAGGCCATGATGGGCGTCGACGAACCCGACTACGGCCACCTGCTCGACACGATGGAACTGCGCCGCGGCACCCCCGTCCGGGCCGCCGCGTACTGCGCGCCCCGGATCGAGGCCGAGGTCGGCTTCGTCCTCGGCGCCGACCTGCCGGGCGAGGGCTGCACCGAGGCCGACGTACTGGCCGCCACCGAACGCGTCGTCCCCGCGCTGGAACTGATCGACAGCCGCATCGCCGACTGGCGCATCACCATCGCCGACACCATCGCCGACAACGCCTCCTCCGCCGGCTACGTCATCGGCGAGGGCCGCGACCCCCGCTCGCTCGACCCGAAGACCGTCGAAGTCCGGGTCGCCGCCGACGGCGAAACCCTCGCCGAGGGCCGCGCCGACGCCGTCCTCGGCGACCCCGCCACCGCCGTCGCCTGGCTGGCCCGCACCGTCGCCCGCTTCGGCGTCCCGCTCCGCAAGGGCCACCTGATCCTGCCCGGTTCGTGCACCCGCGCCGTGGACGTGCGCCCCGGACGGACCTACACCGCCGACTTCACCGGGCTCGGCCCGGTGTCCCTCTCCTTCACCTGAGGCCCGTACGGGAGTACCGCATGAAGAAAGCCACCGCAGCCGTCGTCGGCTCCGGCAACATCGGGACCGACCTGCTCCACAAGCTGCTCCGCTCCCCGCACATCGAGCCCCGCTGGATGATCGGCGTGGACCCCGCCAGCGAAGGCCTCGCCCGCGCCCGCCGCGCCGGGCTCGACACCTCCCACGAGGGCGTCGACTGGCTCCTGGCCCGCGGCGAACTGCCCGACCTGGTCTTCGAGGCCACCTCCGCCTCCGTGCACCGGGCCAACGCCCCGCGCTACGCCGAGCTCGGCATCAAGGCCGTCGACCTCACCCCCGCGGCCGTCGGCCCCGCCGTGGTCCCGCCCGCCAACCTCACCGCCCACCTCGACCGGACCAACGTCAACATGATCACCTGCGGCGGCCAGGCCACCATCCCCATGGTGTACGCCGTCTCCCGCGTGGTGCCCGTCGCCTACGCCGAGATCGTCGCCTCGGTGGCCTCCGTCTCCGCCGGCCCCGGCACCCGCGCCAACATCGACGAGTTCACCCGCACCACCGCCCGCGGCATCGAGGACATCGGCGGCGCCGCCCGCGGCAAGGCCGTCATCATCCTCAACCCGGCCGAACCGCCGGTGACGATGCGCGACACCGTCTTCTGCGCGATCCCGCCGGAAGCGGACCGCGCGGCCGTCGCCGCCTCGATCCACCAGGTGGTGCGCGAGGTGGCCTCGTACGTCCCCGGCTACCGGCTGCGCACCGAGCCGCAGTTCGACGAACCCTCCGAGGCGACCGGCGGCGCCGCCCGCGTCGCGGTCTTCCTGGAGGTGGAGGGCGCGGGCGACTACCTGCCGCCGTACGCCGGGAACCTCGACATCATGACCGCCGCCGCCACCAAGGTCGGCGAGGAGTTCGCCAAGGAGCTGCTGAAGTGACCGCCCACTCCGACACCCTCGACATCCGGATCACCGACTCCTCCCTACGGGACGGCTCGCACGCCAAACGGCACCGGTTCACCGTCGAGGACGTCACGTCGGTCGTCGCCGCGCTCGACGCCGCGGGAGTCCCCGTCATCGAGGTCGCGCACGGCGACGGACTCGGCGGATCCTCCTTCAACTACGGCTTCTCCCGCACCCCCGAGCAGGAACTCATCAAGGCCGCCGCCGACACCGCCCGCACCGCGAAGATCGCCTTCCTGATGCTGCCCGGACTCGGCGTGAAGGACGACATCCGCGCCGCCCACGCGAGCGGCGGCCGGATCTGCCGCATCGCCACCCACTGCACCGAGGCCGACATCTCCGTCCAGCACTTCGGCCTCGCCCGCGCCATGGGCCTGGAGACCGTCGGCTTCCTGATGATGGCCCACTCCACCAGCCCCGAGAACCTCGCCCGCCAGGCCCGGATCATGGCCGACGCCGGCTGCCAGTGCGTGTACGTCGTCGACTCCGCGGGCGCCCTCGTCATGGACCAGGTCACCGACCGGGTCGCGGCCCTGGTCGCCGAGCTGGGCTCCGACGCCCAGGTCGGCTTCCACGGCCACGAGAACCTCGGCCTCGGCGTCGGCAACTCGGTCGCCGCCGTACGCGCCGGAGCCCTCCAGATCGACGGGTCGACCCGGCGCCTGGGCGCCGGAGCCGGAAACACCCCCGTCGAGGCCTTCGCCGCCGTCTGCCAGAAGATGGGCATCCGCACCGGCATCGACGTCCTCGCGATCATCGACGCCGCCGAGGACGTGGTGCGGCCCGTCATGGACGAGGAGTGCCGCCTCGACCGCATGTCCCTGCTCATGGGCCACGCCGGCGTCTACTCCAGCTTCCTCGTGCACGCCTACCGGCAGGCGGAACGCTACGGAGTCTCCGGCGCGCGGATCCTGCTGCGCGCGGGCGAACGCCGCCTCGTCGGCGGCCAGGAGGACCAGCTCATCGACATCGCCCTGGAACTCGCCGCCGAGGCCCGGGCCGCCTCCGCCCCACCCGCCTAGGGCCTGTCGTCAAACTCCCGTCGTCGCCCGGAGGGCGGCCCTGCGGCGTCTGGTGCGTGCTCTCGGTGCGCCGGGCGGAAGCCCGCGT
>NZ_JBEXPG010000139.1:0-2427 GCF_040611935.1 Streptomyces sp. NPDC006512
AACGCCGCGAACTGCGCCGGGTCCTTGATCATCTGCTGGGCGATCGCCTTGGCGCTCGTCGGGGCCGCCTGGGCGGGAACCGTGGCGAGCATCGAGCCGGCGACGCCGAGGGCGACGACGGTGCCCGCAAGGGTCTTCTTCGAAGCGGCGATGCGGCGGATGACGGAGTTCGACACAGGGGAACCTTCCACAGGGGACAAGGGCGGTCGCGGCATGCCTGAGGCATGCGTGAGCCACTCACGCGGTGGAGAGGGGTTCGTCGGCGGCGGGTGAAGCACCCGGGCCGCCTTGCGACTCATCCAGTTCTACCGATGCCCCACCCGCCTGGCAACGAGCCCACTTACTACCCGCCCTCGCAGCCGTGGGTCCCCGGACCCCCGCCGCCCCGGGCGGGATCCGGGCAGGTGGGGGCGGGTCCGAGGGGGCGGGTCAGGGGCCTCCGTGGGCTACTAGCCCGGGTCGTATGTGACGTGGGTCCTATGGGGCGGCTCACCCCCGGGATGCCCGAATCTCACCGAACGTCACTGCTCGTACCCCTTTGAGGGGCCCGGTCAAGTGTCGGAATTGCCCCGGAATCGAAGGAAATGGGTGGGTCGAAGGCTGCCTTCCTCGTGGCTCGCCGCAGCGCCTTCAGCAGCGTGGCGCCCAGGGTGAGGGTCAGTACGACCGTCAGCGCGGCCCGGCCCAGGTCCCAGCCCACCGAGGTCGCCAGGCAGTACGCGACGAAGCGCGCGAGGTTCTCCGGTACGGGATCCCCCGGGTGGAAGGAGATGCCCTGGCCCATGCCCTGCAGGATCACCCAGCCCTGGAGGTTCATGATCGTGCCGTACGCGAACGAGCCGAGGAACCCGTACGCCGCGAGCATCGCCAGCTCGGCCCGTCCCCGGATCCGCGCCGGGCCGGGCAGCAGCCCGGCGCCCAGCGAGAACCAGCCCAGGGCCAGCATCTGGAACGGCATCCACGGCCCGACCCCGCCCGTCAGCAGGGCGGACGCGAACATCGTGACGGAGCCCAGCACGAAGCCGAAGCCGGGACCGAGCACCCGGCCGCTGAGCACCATCAGGAAGAACATGGGCTCCAGCCCGGCCGTCCCGGCCCCCAGCGGTCTGAGCGCCGCCCCGACGGCGGCCAGTACGCCGAGCATGGCGACGGCCTTGGCGTCCATGCCCTGGTCGGCGATGGTCGCGACGACGACGGCCACCAGGAGGGGCAACAGGGCGGCGAAGAGCCAGGGCGCGTCCTGGGAGTGGGCCAGGCCGGACTGGCGGTCCGCGAGCAGGGGCCAGCCGAAGGCGGCGATGCCGATGAGGGTGACGAGGACGAGGGCCGCGGCGGCGCGGGGGCCGACGCGGACGGGCCGGTCGGCGGAGGAGGGGCGGGTCACGGCGTGCGCTCCCCGTCCGGAGCGGTCGCGTCCGGGGGCGCGGTGTCCCGGGGTGCCGCGTCCGGGGGTGCCGTCTCCAGGGGCGTCGCAAGGGCTGCCGCGACCTGGGACACGGTGAGCCAGTGGCCGGGGGCCAGGATCTTCGCCACCTGCGGGGCGAAGGCGGGCGAGGAGACGACGACCTCGGCGGTCGGGCCGTCGGCGACGGTCTCGCCACCCGCCAGGATGACGACCCGGTGGGCCAGGTCGGCGGCGAGCTCGACGTCATGGGTGGCCAGCACGATGGCGTGGCCCCGCCCGGCAAGGGTCCGCAGCAGCCCGATGAGCCGGGCCTTGGCGGCGTAGTCCAGGCCGCGGGTGGGTTCGTCGAGCAGGAGCAGTGCGGGCCGGCCGGTGAGGACCAGGGCCAGGGCGAGGGTCAGGCGCTGGCCCTCGGACAGGTCACGGGGGTGGGTGTCGTCCGGTACGCCGGGCAGCAGGGCGCTCACCAGGCCCCGGCAGGTACCGGGCTCGGCCCCCGCGTCGCCGTCGGCGGCGGCGCACTCGGCGGCGACGGTGTCGGCGTAGAGGAGGTCGCGGGGTTCCTGCGGGACGAGCCCGACCCGGCGCACCATCTCCCCCGGCGGGGTGCGGTGGGGGGCCGCGCCGCCGACGGTGACCGAGCCGGAGGAGGGGGCGAGCGTGCCGACCAGGGCGGCGAGCAGGGTGGACTTGCCGGCGCCGTTGCGGCCCATGAGGGCCACGGTCTCGCCGGGGGCGACGCTCAGGGTGATGTCACGCAGCACCTCCGCGCGGCCGCGCCGGACCCCGAGGCCGGTGACGACCGCGGCGGGCTCGTCCCCAGCCCCGTACGCGGAGGCCCCGTACACAGCGGCCCCGTACGCGGAGCCCCTGTACTCAGCGGCCCCGCTCGAAGGAGCCGCACCCCCGCCCCGCCCGAGCAACCGCCCGAGCAACCACCCCCGGCCGGCGCACCCGCTCATAACGCTTCGATGCACAACACGGACCGTGGTGCCGCGAATCCACCGGCGCCAAGGCACCAT
>NZ_JBEXPG010000140.1:0-2357 GCF_040611935.1 Streptomyces sp. NPDC006512
CGGTCGGTCGGGGTGAGTTGGTAGGTGTGCTGCATCCAGGTGATGCGGTTGACGATGGCTTCGTGTTCGACCATGACGCCCTTGGGGCGGCCGGTGGAGCCGGAGGTGAAGATGACGTAGGCGGGGTGGCGTGGCAGGAGTGGCGCCACGCGGTCCGCGTCCGACACCGCGCCCGGCGACAGCCGGCCCAGCTCGACCGCGATCTCCGGTGCGTCCACGACGACGACTTCCGCCCCGTCGGGCACCGGTACCAGGCCCAGCGAGACGAGGTCCGTCACCAGGCACACCGGCGCTGCGGTCTCCGTCATGTAGGCGAGGCGCTCGGCGGGGAGGCCGAGGTCGAGGGGCAGGTAGGCGCCGCCCGCGCGGACCACGGCGTGCAGGGCCACGAGCAGGGAAAGGGAACGGGGCAGTGCGACGGCGACGACCGCCTCGGGACCCACTCCCCGGTCGATGAGCAGCCGGGCGAGGCGGTTGACGCGTTCCTCGAAGGCGGGACGGGACAGTTCCGTGCCCTCGAAGACCAGGGCGGGGCCGGTGGCTTCGGCGGCTCCCGCCGCGACGAGTGCGGCGAGGGTGGCCGGGCCGGTCAGCGGAACGGCGGTGTCGTTCCAGCCGTGCAGGACGAGTTCCCGTTCCTCGGCGGACATCACCTCCAGCTCGGCCACCGGCCGGTCCGGATCGGCGACAGCCGCGTCCAGCAGCCGTACGAGCCGTCCCGCGAGGGTGCGTACCGTCCCCTCGTCGAACAGGTCGGCCGCGTAGCGGATGCCGCCCTCGATGCCCGCGCCCTCGCGGGCGGTGCCGAACGCGATCTCCAGGTCGAACTTCGCGCCGCCGGTCTCCACGGCCAGCTCGGCAGCGGGCATCCCGAACAGCCCGGGCACCGCGGTGTCCACCGAGTGGTAGGTCACCATCGTCTGGAACAGCGGGTTCCGCGAGCGGGAGCGTTCGTGCTCCACCGCCTCCACGACCGCCTCCCACGGCAGGTCGGCGTGCGCGAAGGCGGCCAGTCCGGTGTCCCGGACCCGCGCCACCAGCTCGCCGAACGTGGGCGCACCGGACAGGTCCGCCCGCAGCACCAGCGTGTTGAGGAAGAAACCGGCCAGGCCCTCCCACTCCTCGCCGTCACGGCCTGAGACCGGACTGCCGAGCGGGATGTCGTCGCCCGCACCCAGCCGGTGCAGCAGCGCGGCGACCGCGGCGTGGACCACCATGAACGGGGTCGCGCCGTTCTCACGGGCGATCCGCAGCAGGCCCCCGGCCGTACCGGCGGACACCGAGAACCCGACCACACCGCCCTCGTACGAGGGCTCCGCCGGCCGGGGCCGGTCCGTGGGCAGGGCCACCTCCGCCGGGATCCCGGCGAGCGCCCGCCGCCAGTACTCCGTCTGCCGGGCGGCGGGGGACCGCGGGTCTGCGGCGTCACCCAGTACCTCCCGCTGCCAGTGCGCGAAGTCGGCGTACTGGAGGGGCAGTTCGGGGAACCCCGGGGCAGTGCCGGCCAGTCGCGCCGTGTAGGCCGTGTTCAGGTCCGCGAACAGCAGGGCCGTCGAGGACTCGTCGGTGGCGATGTGGTGCACGAGCAGGAGCAGGACGTGGTCGTCCGGCGCGGCCCGCAGCAGGGTCACGCGGACCGGCAGCTCCGACGCCAGGTCGAAGACGTGCCCGCCGGCCCGTACGGCCTCCTCGGCCAGCCGGTCGGCCGCCACGTCCCGGAGCTCTACCGGAACGGTCACCCCGGCGACGGGAAGGACCCGCTGGTACGGCTCGCCGTCGTGCTCGGCGATCACCGTACGCAGCACCTCGTGCCGGGCCACCAGGTCCCCGGCCGCGGCGCGCAGCGCGGCGAAGTCCACCGGACCGCGCAGGCGCACCGCCACCGGCACGTTGTAGGTGGCGGCCGGTCCGCGCACGCTGTCCGTCACCCACAGGCGGTGCTGGGCGAACGAAAGCGGGGGCCGTTCGGGCCGGTCGCCCGCGAGGGGCCGGGGCCGGGTGCCGGCCGAGCGCTGCGAGAGCCGCGCGGCCAGCGCCTCGACGGTCCGCAGCTCGAACACGTCGCGGATCCCGCACTCGACGCCGAGGACCTCGCGGATCCGTCCCGCCGCCCGGGCCGCCAGCAGCGAGTGGCCGCCGAGGGCGAAGAAGTCGTCCTGTACACCCACGGCCGGGCGTCCCAGTACGGCGGCCAGGATCCCCGACAGGACCTCCTCGCGGACGTCCCGGGGGGCGCGCGAGACGGACGCGGCGACGGTCTCAGGTGCCGGCAGGGCGCGTCGGTCGAGTTTGCCGTTGGGGGAGAGGGGGAGCGCGGGGAGGGTGAGGACGACGGCCGGGACCATGTACTCGGGGAG
>NZ_JBEXPG010000141.1:0-2209 GCF_040611935.1 Streptomyces sp. NPDC006512
GTTCCCGGTAGGTGAGTTCCTGTGCGCCGAAGACGACGGCGCGGGCGGTGGGGCGCAGGCGGGCCTGTTCCTCGAAGCGGTCGGTGAGCGTGGCCGCGCCGGTCTCCGTACGGGTCCCGGTCCACTCGTCCAGGACCTGGCGCCGTTCCGCCTCACCCAGCAACTCCAGCTCCGACACCCGTACGCCCGGCTCCCGCGCCGCCTGCTCCAGCGTCCGCCGCAGCATGCCGGCCATCCGCTCGACGGTGGCGTGCTCGTACAGGTCGGAGCTGTAGAGCACCGCGCCCGTCAGCCCCGAGCCCTCCTCGGCGTGCAGCAGGAACTCCAGGTCGAACTTGACCGCCCCCGTCGCCAGCGGCTCGGCCGCCCCCGCCCGCAGCCCCGGGAACTCCGGAACGGCCCGGGGACCGGACTCCAGGGCCAGACACACCTGGAACAGCGGATGCCGGGCCGGTGAGCGCGCCGGGTTCACGGCCTCCAGGACCAGGTCGAACGGAGCCTCCTGATGGGCGAAGGCATCCAGGTCGGCGGCCCGTACCCGGGCCAGCAACTCCCGGAACGCCGGATCCCCGGAGGTGTCCGTACGCAGCACCAGGGTGTTGACGAAGAACCCGACCAGCGCGTCCAGCGACTCCTGCGGCCGGCCCGCCACCGGCGATCCGAGCGGCAGGTCCGTACCCGCCCCCAGCCGCGTCAGCGTCGCGGCCAGGGCCGCCTGCACCACCATGAACGGCGTGCACCGCTCGGCCCGCGCCAGCTCCACCACCCCCCGGTACAGCTCGGCGCCGAAGTCCACCCGTACGACCCCGCCGCGCTGCCCGGCCACCGCCGGACGCGGCCGGTCGGGCAGCAGCCCCAGTTCCTCGGGGAGCCCCGCGAGCGCCGTCTTCCAGTAGGCGATCTGGGCGTCCAGCGCCCGCCCCGGACTCCCGGACCGCCCCGGACCCGTCAGGGCCGTGCGCTGCCAGAGCGCGAAGTCGGCGTACGCGGCCGGCAGCGGCGCCCATCCGGGTGCGCCACCGACCAGGCGGGCGGCGTAGGCCAGGGACAGGTCCTCGAACAGGGGGAGCAGGGACTGCCCGTCGGTGGCGATGTGGTGCAGCAGGACCAGGAGGGTGTACCGCCCCGGCACGCCGCACAACAAGGTGACGCGCAGCGGGTGTTCGGCCGCCAGGTCGAAGGAGTGCCGGGCGGCGTCCAGGAGTTCCGCCTCCAGGCGGTCGGCGTCGACGGTGCGCGACTCGAAGAAGTGCCCGGGGTGCGGATCGACGACCTGGTACGGGTCCCCGTCGGACGCGGTGACGAAGCGGGTCCGCAGCGGCTCGTGGCGGGCGGCGAGGTCCTCGAAGGCGGCGCGCAGCGCGGCGACGTCGGGCTCGCCCTCCAGCCGGACCGCCATGGGGACGTTGTAGGCAGCGCCCTTGCCCCTGCCCTGGTCCTGGTCTTGGTCTTGGTCCTGGTCCTCGCTCCCGACTCCGGCGAGCGCGTCGACCAGCCACAGCCGCTGCTGGGCGAACGACAGGGGCAGCCGCTCGGGGCGCGGACCGTGCGGCGCGAGCGGCGGCAGCGCGGGCCGGGCGGACACGGCCTCGATCCGCCGGGTCAGCGCGGCGGGGGTGGGGTGCTGGAAGACGTCGCGGAGGGTGAGGGTGATGCCGAGGGTGGTCCCGATGCGGTGGGTGAGACGGGCGGCGAGGAGCGAATGCCCGCCGTGCTCGAAGAAGTCGTCGTCCATCGACAGGGGCGCGGGGGCGCCCAGGACCTCCCCGACAAGCGCCCGTACGAGCTCCTCCGTCGCCGTACGCGGCCCGCGGCCCGCGCCGGCGGGGGCGGGCGGGACGTCCGGCAGGGCGGCCTTGTCGATCTTCCCGTTGGGGGTCAGCGGCAGCCGGTCCAGTACGACGAACCGGGCCGGGACCATGTGCTCCGGCAGGAGGGTCCGCAGCCAGCCGCGCAGGCCCTCCGGAGCCGGGACCTCGGGGCTCCCGGGGGAGGCCGTCACGTACGCGGTCAGCTGACCGCCGGAGTGGACCAGGGTGGCTTGGGTGATGTGGGGGTGGGTGGTGAGGGTGGTTTCGATTTCGGTGGGTTCGATGCGGAAGCCGCGGATTTTGATCTGGGTGTCGGTGCGGCCGGTGTAGTGGAGGTTGCCGTGGGTGTCCCAGTGGGCTTGGTCGCCGGTGCGGTAGAGGCGGGTGCCGGGGGGTCC
>NZ_JBEXPG010000142.1:0-1775 GCF_040611935.1 Streptomyces sp. NPDC006512
TCGGCCGGACCGGTCGCGCAGTTCAGGCCGATCATGTCGATGCCGAGCGGCTCCAACGCCGTCAGCGCCGCACCGATCTCCGAACCGAGCAGCATCGCACCGGCCGCTTCCACGGTCACCTGGACGATCAGCGGCAGGTCTGCCGCCCCGCACCGGTCCAGCGCGCGGCGGGCGCCGATGACGGCGGCCTTCGTCTGGAGGAGGTCCTGGGACGTCTCCACGAGCAGTGCGTCCGCGCCGCCCCGGACCAGGCCTTCGGCGTTCTGCTGGTATGCCTCGCGGAGGGGCTCGTACTCCACGTGTCCGAGGGTCGGCAGCTTGGTGCCGGGGCCCATCGAGCCCAGCACCCAGCGGGGGCGGCCGTCCTGTGCCGTGAAGCCGTCAGCCGAGGCCCGGGCGATCCGGGCGCCCGCCTCGGACAGCTCGTAGACCCGTTCCTCCACCCCGTACTCGGCGAGGGCGGCCAGGTTGGTGCCGAAGGTGTTGGTCTCGACGCAGTCCACGCCGACGGCGAAGTACGCGTCGTGCACGGACCGCACGATGTCGGGGCGGGTGACGTTGAGGATCTCGTTGCAGCCCTCCAGCCCGAGGAAGTCGTCCATCGTCGGGTCGGCGGCCTGGAGCATGGTGCCCATCGCCCCGTCCGCGACCACCACGCGGGTGGCGAGTTCCTCCCGCAGCGAGCGTGTCATTCCAGCCCCCTCAGATGTGCGGACAGTTCCGTCTCGCTCGCCGGGCCGTAGGCGGAGCGGAGCCGGGCCAGCAGTGGCTCCCGGGACAGGTGGTACTCCTGGGTGCCGGCGTGGTCGAGTACGGTCGCCGCTACCGCGCAGCCCAGCTGGGCCGCGTACCGCTCGGGTACGCCCCAGGCCGTCCCGGCCAGGAATCCGGCCCGGAAGGCGTCTCCGACGCCGGTGGGGTCGACGACCTCGGCGACCTCCACCGCCGGGACGCTCAGCGGTGCGCGGTCCACGGCCCGGATCCGTACGCCGGCCTCGCCGTGGGTGGTGACCCAGGAGCCGACCCGCCGGAGGACCTGCTCCTCGGTGAGTCCGGACCGTTCGCAGAGCAGGGCGGACTCGTACTCGTTGGTGAACAGCCGGTGCGCGCCGTCGACCAGTTCCCGTACCTCGGACCGGGTCAGGCGGGCCAGTTGCTGCGAGGGGTCGGAGGCGAACGGAACACCCAGCTCGCGGCAGTTCCGGGTGTGGCGGAGCATGGCCTCGGGGTCGTCCGGTGAGACGAGCACCAGGTCGGGCCGTCCGCAGCGGGCGACGATCTCCCGCAGGTCGATCTCCCGGGCTTCGGCCATGGCGCCCGCGTAGAAGGTGGCGATCTGGTTCTGTTCCCGGTCGGTGGTGCAGACGAAGCGGGCGGTGTGCCGGGTCTCGCTCACGCGCACGGAGTCGGTGTCCACTCCGTGGTCCTTGAGCCACACCCGGTACGGTTCGAAGTCCGCTCCCAC
Source organism: Streptomyces sp. NPDC006512 (assembly GCF_040611935.1). Classification (NCBI taxonomy): domain Bacteria; kingdom Bacillati; phylum Actinomycetota; class Actinomycetes; order Kitasatosporales; family Streptomycetaceae; genus Streptomyces; species Streptomyces sp. NPDC006512. The sequence goes on from NZ_JBEXPG010000142.1 coordinate 1,466, forward strand.
CGCGCCCACCAGCAGCGGGCGCAGTCCCAGTACGCCCAGGCCGAACGTGATGTTCGCCGCCACCCCGCCCCGCCGCACATCCAGGCTGTCGGCGAGGAACGACAGGGAGACCCGGTCCAGCCGGTCCGCGAGCAGCTGCTCGGCGAACCGGCCGGGGAAGGTCATCAGATGGTCGGTCGCGATGGATCCCGTGACAGCGATGCGCATGTCAGGCCCCGGCGGCCGTGCGCAGGGCGTCGACGCGGTCGGTGCGCTCCCAGGTGAAGTCGGGGAGTTCGCGGCCGAAGTGGCCGTAGGCGGCGGTCTGGGC
>NZ_JBEXPG010000143.1:0-1438 GCF_040611935.1 Streptomyces sp. NPDC006512
GGCCGGGGTGTGGGTCCGGAGGGTGTGGTGGCGTTGGTGCTGCCGCGTTCGGTGGACATCGTGGTGGCGCAGCTGGCGGTCCTGAAGGCGGGTGGCGCGTACCTGCCGGTGGATCCGGAGTATCCGGCCGAGCGCATCGACTACATGCTGGCCGACGCCCGCCCGGTACTCGTCCTGCGTGAACTCCCCGACACCGCGCGGGAGTCCTCCGCGCGTCCCTGTGTCCCGGTCGCCTTCGACCACCCTGCGTACGTGATCTACACGTCGGGTTCGACGGGGCGTCCGAAGGGTGTGGTGGTCGGGCACGGGGGTCTGGCGAGTTTCGCGCGGGCACAGGTGGAGCGGTTCGGTGTGGACGCGGGCAGCCGGGTGCTGCAGTTCGCGTCGCCGAGTTTCGACGCTTCGGTGCTGGAGCTGGTGATGGCGTTCGCCGTGGGTGCGGCGCTGGTGGTGCCGCCGGCGGGTCCGCTGGCGGGTGAGGTGCTGGGCGGGGTGCTGGTGGATGCGGGCGTGACGCATGCGCTGATTCCGCCGGCGGCGCTGGCGAGTGTTCCGGTGGGTGAGTTCCCGTTGTTGCGTTCGCTGGTCGTGGGTGGTGATGCCACGTCGGCGGAGCTGGTGGACCGGTGGGCTCCGGGCCGTCGGATGGTCAACGCGTACGGTCCGACGGAGTCCACGGTGGTGGCGACGACCTCGTCCGCGCTGGTTTCGGGTGGCGGTGTTCCCTCGATGGGGACGCCGGTGCCGGGGACGCGTACGTATGTGCTGGACGAGGCGCTGCGGCCGGTGGCTCCGGGTGTCGCGGGAGAGCTGTACCTCGCGGGGGCGGGTCTGGCCCGCGGGTACCTCGGCCGGCCGGGTCTGACCGCCGAACGCTTCGTCGCCGATCCGTACGGTCCGTCTGGTACGCGGATGTACCGGACGGGTGATGTGGTGCGCTGGACCCGCGACGGTCAGCTGGCGTATCTGGGCCGGTCGGATGACCAGGTGAAGGTGCGTGGGTTCCGGATCGAGCTGGGTGAGGTCGAGACGGTGCTGGCCGGGCATGCCTCGGTCGCGCGGGCCGTGGTGGTCGTGCGTGAGGACCAGCCCGGCATCAAGCGTCTGGCCGCCTATGTGGTCCTGTCTCCCGGCGCGGTCCTGGACACGGACGCGCTGCGCGCCCACATCGGCGCGGTCCTCCCGGACTACATGGTCCCGGCGGCGTTCGTGGCCCTGGAAGCCCTCCCGCTCACGGTCAACGGAAAGCTCGACCGCAAGCAACTTCCCGCACCCGACTACGCCGGTGCGGGCCAGGGCCGTGCCCCCCGCACCGACCACGAGGAGATCCTCTGCGGGATCTTCGCCGAGTTGTTGGGTTTGGGGTCGGTGTCGGTGGAGGACAGTTTCTTCGAGCTGGGTGGCGACAGCATCGTGTCGATCCAGTTGGTGAGCCGGG
>NZ_JBEXPG010000144.1:0-1342 GCF_040611935.1 Streptomyces sp. NPDC006512
TCCGCCCGGCGCACCGTGTGGTACACCTTCCCGTCCGCCACCACGGCCACCTGAAGCTCCGCACCCACCGAAGCCGCCGCCACCTGCGTCACGTTCGCCAGGGCACCGGCGACCGCGTTGACGTCGCCGAAGCCGGCCCACTGGCCGTTCGCGAAGCGGACCGTGTGGTAGAGCTTGCCCTCGTTGCTGACGGCCAGGACGTGCGTGTCGCCGTCGATGCCGGCCTCGGCCGTGGTCCGCACGCCGGAGGGGATCTCGCCGGCCTCGTTGTCGACGTTGCCGAAGCCGGACCAGGTGCCGTTCGGGTTGCGGAGGCCGTGGAACAGCGAGCCGCCCGACTCCACCGCGACCTGCGCCCGCCACTGGCCGGACGGCGCGGGCGGCGTCACCACCGGCGGCGGGGTTCCGGGAACGCCCACCGGGGAGACGAAGGCGAGGGCCTTGCCGGCGCCCGGGTTGTTGTAGGTCCGCCAGTTGAACCAGTTCTTGTACGAGACCTTGCCGCTCTCGTTGCCGCCGACGGTCTGGATCTGCGAGCCGTCGGAGGAGACTCCGACGACCAGGCTGACGTGGTTCGCCTCGCCGGAGACCGAACCGTCGTCGTCCCACAGGACCGCGTCGCCCACCTGGGGTCCGCTGGTGTGCAGCGTGCCGTTCTTCTGGCCGTAGCTGTGGAAGGACGCGGCGGCCGCGTTGAGGCCGCTGGTGTTCGCGCCGGCCTGCTTCCAGACCCAGCGGGAGAACTCCGCGCACCAGGCGGACGGGTACACGCATCCGTAGTACGGCGTGCAGTTGTTGCCGACCTGGTTGCGTGCGATGTCCGCGACGCTGGGGGCGTGGGCCGTCGCCGACTGGGCCGAGGCCATGCCCAGCATCGGGGCGAGCACGACGGCGGCGAGGAGGAGGGAGCGGCTACGGGCGGACTGCTTGGCCTTGAACATGATGGAGGAGGTCCTTTGTGGAAGAAGTCTGGGTGGGGAGGGGAACGGCCCGTGCCGGGTCAGTTGTAGGTGCCGGTGATAGAGACGCCGGTGCGGGTTCCCGTGACGCCGGTCAGGTCGACGGTGCCGACGCCGGTCCAGTTGCCACTGACCTGGCGGACCGTGTGCAGGACCCGGCCGTCGGCCGCCACGAACGCCACCTGGAGCTCGTCGTTGACAGCGGCCGCGGCGACATCGGTGACCGTCACGCCGGACACCACCGAGGACAGGGAGTTGAACACCCACTCACCGCTGAAGAAGCGGGCACCGTGGTACTGCTTCGCACCGTTCTCGGCGGTCAGCACCAGCTGGAGGTCATTGCCCGTACCGGCGATCGCGACGTCCGAGATACCGGCCGGCGC
>NZ_JBEXPG010000145.1:0-1034 GCF_040611935.1 Streptomyces sp. NPDC006512
ACCGGCCGCCCCAAGGGCGTCATGGTCGAACACGAAGCCATCGTCAACCGCATCACCTGGATGCAGCACACCTACCAACTCACCCCGACCGACCGCGTACTACAGAAAACCCCCGCCAGCTTCGACGTCTCCGTCTGGGAATTCTTCTGGCCCCTCGCCTACGGAACCCCCCTCGTCATCGCCCGCCCCGACGGCCACAAAGACCCCGACTACCTCACCACCCTCATCAACGAACAACACATCACCGTCCTGCACTTCGTCCCCTCCATGCTCACCGCCCTCCTCACCGAAACCACCCTCACCAACTGCCCCACCCTCCGCCTCGTCACCTGCTCCGGCGAAGCCCTCCCCACCGACCTCGTCACCCGCTTCCACACCCCAACCACCCACACCCAACTCGCCAACCTCTACGGACCCACCGAAGCCGCCGTCGACGTCACCGCCACCACCAGCACCCCCACCAACACCCAAGGCCACACCACCGCCCCCATCGGCACCCCCCTCTGGAACACCCGCACCTACATCCTCGACCCCACACTCCAACCCGTACCCCCCGGCACCCCCGGCGAGCTCTACCTCGCCGGCATCCAACTCGCCCGCGGCTACCTCTCCCGACCCGACCTCACCGCCGAACGCTTCACCGCCGACCCCCACGGCACCCCCGGCACCCGCATGTACCGCACCGGCGACCTCGCCCGCCACCTCCCCGACGGCCGCATCCACTACCTCGGCCGCACCGACGACCAAGTCAAACTCCGCGGCTTCCGCATCGAACCCGGCGAGATAGCCACGGTCCTGGCCTCCTCGCCGTCCGTCGGCCAAGCCGCGGTGCTGGTGCGCGAGGACGTCCCGGGGATCCAGCGGCTGGTGGCCTACGCCGTCCCGGCGCCCGGCGCCACCCTCGATCCGGACGCCCTGCGCACCCTCGCCGCCGAACACCTCCCCGAGTACATGGTCCCGGCCGTCGTCCTCACCCTCCCCGCGCTCCCCCTCTCCCCCAACGGCAAACTCGACCGACGCGCCCTGCCGGCACC
>NZ_JBEXPG010000146.1:0-1034 GCF_040611935.1 Streptomyces sp. NPDC006512
CCCGTCCAGTACGTGATCCGCCCCCAGTCCGCCGAGCACCCGGACTACCGCGGCTACGCCGGCCAGATCGCCTCCGGCGTCCTGCGCGTCGGCGAAGCCGTCACCGTCCTGCCCTCGGGCCGCACCTCCGTCATCGAGGGCATCGACGCCCTCGGCGAAAGCGTCGACATCGCCTGGGCCCCCCAGTCGGTCACGCTCCGGCTCAAGGACGACATCGACATCTCCCGCGGCGACCTCATCGCCCCGTCCGCGAGCGCTCCGGCGACCACGCAGGACGTCGAGGCGACGGTGTGCCACGTGGCGGACCAGCCCCTGGCCGTCGGCGCCCGGGTGCTGATCAAGCACACGACGCGCACGGTGAAGGCGATCGTCAAGGAGATCCCCTCCCGGCTGACCCTCGACGACCTGTCCCAGCACCCGAACCCCGGCCAGCTCGTCGCCAACGACATCGGCCGCGTCGTCGTCCGCACCGCCGAGCCCCTCGCGCTCGACGCCTACGCCGACTCCCGCCGCACCGGGTCCTTCCTGCTGATCGACCCCGCCGACGGAACCACCCTGGCGGCCGGCATGGCGGGCGAGTCCTTCGCCTCCCAGGCCGAGACCACCGTCCAGGCGGATGAAGAAGGGTGGGACTTCTAACCCGTGAAGACCGACGTCTACTCCACTTTCGCGAAGGAGGGCGGCCGCGTGGGCAGCGGCGCCCTCGGCAGCGGCCAGGGAGGGGTTGCGCGATGTGCGCGATGACGTACGCGCACCGCATGCGCGCCCTCACCCCCCTCCAGCCGTACCCGCCCTTGTTCCACAGACGAAGACGTGCGTCATGAGATGACGCTACGAGAGGAAGTCCTCCCGTGCCTGCCACCGGAACCACCCGTACCACCCTGCGCCGCAGCATCGTGGCCGCTGCCGCCCTGCCCCTCCTGATCGGTGCCCTCGCGTCCTGCGGCTACGGCTCCGAGGCCAAGAAGGACGAGCCCAAGGACACGGCCGCCAACGTGGCCGACGGCGCCAAGAAGCTCTCCGCGTCCGAGGTC
>NZ_JBEXPG010000147.1:0-1029 GCF_040611935.1 Streptomyces sp. NPDC006512
AGGGAGGTCCAGGATCCGGTCCACTCACCGGCCGCGTAGTCGCCGTCGGTGTTCCACAGTCCGCCGTCCGCACCCACCACCTCCAAATGCACCTTGGAAGGGGCCGGCACGACGGTGAGGGCGTCCAGGATGCGCTGGGCATCCGCAGCCTCCGGCTGGTAGCGGTCGGGATAGGCCGAGACCTGGACCTTCTGTGCGACGACACCTATGGGGTTGCTCTGCCAGGAGTTGTTCGGGTAGGCCTTGAGCATGGCGTCGAGGAAGGCCTTGGTGGAGTAGGCGGGGTTGAGTCTTTCCTCGAAGCTGCCCCACCAGTCCTGCTGCTGGAACAAGCCGACGCTGGATTGATCGATCTTGTTCGGATTGTTCTCGAGTACGGATTCGGTGATGGCCGTGGTGATGGCGATGACTGCGGCACGATCCGGCAGGCCGCGGGCGCGGGTGGCCTCGGATATCGCCCGCGCACAGGACAGACGGTAGGCGGTCATTGCCCCGCGCAGCTTTCCGGTGAGCACCTTGTTCAGGTTCACGGCAGTTGTGCTGTCGGCGGAGGTGACGGTTCCGCACGAGCGGTTGGGGAGGAGCGCGTGTGCCGGGCCCGCGGCGAGCATCATCGGCGTGGTGAGGGCGGCGGTCATCGCGGTAACGGAAAGCAGGCGCCGTAGGCGGTTCTTCATGAGCGAGTCGTCTTCCTGGGAGAAATGGCATGGTGACGTGCCAGCGAGGGTGGAGGCATTCGGGCTACGGGGCGGGCGGGGCACATGACCCGGCATCAACCGGCATGCCCCAAACCTCGGTAGCCTGCTCGGGCGTTACTGGGTGGTGGAGGCGGTCAGTGCGGTGATGCCGGCTGCGTTGCCGGGGATTTCGGCCCAGTCGGTGGTCCATTGGCCGGTGGTGTAGTTGGCGTCCTTGGTGTAGACGCGTCCGGTGCTGCCGATGGCGTAGACGTGCATGGTGTTGCCGGTGACTGTGCTGGTGAGGGCTTTCAGGCCGGTTCCGCCGAGGGAGGTCCAGGATCCGGTCCAC